>QBLT01000370.1 GCA_003249105.1 Leptolyngbya sp.
CCCCAGACGGCGGCCCAGGCCCAGGCCTCAGCTCAAGCGCGGGCCCAGGCAGCGGCTCGCGCGGCAGGTCAGGCAGCAGCCCAGGCGGCGGCAGCGGGTCACGCTCCGGTGGCCCACCAGGCTCCGGTTGGCCAGGCTCCAGCAGCCCAGCAGCCTCCTGCTGTACAGCCAGCTCCAGCAGCCCATCAGGCTCCGGCCCCGGCGGCTCAGGCTGCGCCTGCCCCAGGTCAGGCCCGCCACCGTCCGCCTTCGCCGCCCCCCATGCCCAAGGCAGCTGAGACCCTCAAGGTGAGCAGCGGGCTGACCCTAGAAAAAATTGTGCGTGAGGCCTTTGACAAGGGCTTCTCAGACATTCACTTGGGTGTCGGGGAAGTGCCGCGCTTCCGCGATCGCGGCGACATCTCCTCCACTGAATATCCTGTCACCGACGAAGCGACCTTCTACGCCTGGCTGGAAGAAATTCTCAAGCCCGACGAAATTCAAGAGTTTCGCCAAACCCTTGACTTTGACGGGGCCGCCCAGTACGACTTCACCCGTATCCGGATCAACATCTTTGACTCCCTGCGCGGCCCGGCCATGGTGCTGCGTCTGATTCCGGTGAAAATTCTCACCCTCGACCAGCTGGGGTTCTCGCCCATCTTTCGCGATGTATGCCACTACCACAAGGGCTTGGTGCTGGTGACGGGGCCCACGGGTTCGGGTAAATCGACCACCATGGCGGCGATGATTGACTACGTCAACACCGAGATGCCTAAAAACATCATCACCATTGAAGACCCGGTGGAATTTGTGCATACCAGCCGGCGATCGCTGATCAAGCAGCGGGAAGTGGGCATGCACACCCAAAAGTTTGACAATGCCCTCAAGGCCTCCCTGCGGGAAGACCCCGACATCATTCTGGTGGGTGAGATGCGGGACAAAGAGACCGTCAACACCGCCCTCAAAGCGGCCCAGACCGGTCACCTCGTAATGGGCACCCTGCACACCAACAGCGCCGTCAAAACCGTAGAGCGGATTCTCAACCTCTACGAGCCGGAGCAGCAGGCCCCCGTGCGGGTATCGCTGGCGGAGTCGCTAGTGGCGGTCATTGCCCAGGGCCTCTGCCGCACCACCGACGGCAAGCGGGCTGCCTTCCACGACATTCTGATCAACACCGACGCCATCAAAGACTACATTCTGCGGGGCCAGCTCGACGAAGTCGAAGCGCTGATTCCCAAATGTACCTTCGACGGCATGTGTACGATGAACCAGTCGCTCTACGCCCTCTACGAGTCGGGGCGGATCACCGAAGAGACCGCGCTGGAAATGTCGCCCAAGCAAAACGAAATGGCCCAAATGCTGCGTGGCCGTGTCTAACGGGGCTGCGGTAGGCCCAGCGGTTGGTGCAGTTGCCTCTAGCTTTAAGGGGATTGCCCTCTTTACCCCTGGGGGCGACTGCGTCTACTGCATCGACGAGCAAAAACGGGTCCACTGGCACATTGACCTCTGCGCGGCTTTGCAAACCCACCTGGAGCTACCAGAGCCGCCCTACTTTTTGCTGCCCTGCTTTACGGCCACCGTCGATCGCTGGGTTGACTCCACCACCCGCACCCCTGTGACCGTGGCCGAGGCTTACCCCCGTGTGCTGCGGTATCAACCCCTGCTCAACGCGTTGTTTGGTCTGGGGGATTTGCATTGGCAGCCCAACTACACCAGTGCCGAAGAATGTTCGGTAGCGCTGATCGAGTCATACCAGGCCGCCTTTCCCCAACTGTGGGAATGCAATGAGTTGGTAATGCGGGTTGAGCAGGCGATCGCTGCCCCCGCGCCCACTGCACCAGTGCGAGAAACGCCGCTAGCGGTTGACCCACTGCCCCAAGCACACTGCTTTAAGCTGTTTGTCAGCGCCACCGACACCGCTGTCACCGAAAAAATGCTGCGGTTTCTATACACCACGCTAGAGTCAACCCTGCCCGGTGCCTACACCCTCCAGGTGATTGATGTCACCACTCACCCCGCCGAGGCTGAGGCCGCCAACATCAAGGCGACCCCGACGCTGATTCAAGTTTCTCCAGGCCCCGTGCGGCGGGTAGTGGGCAGCGTACTTAGTCAAGAGCAGATGATGCAGCTACTAGCGGGGTAGCCGAGCGGCAAGGATTGGTTGTGAGCCCGCTCGACAGTTTGAGGACACCACGGTGCCATTGTGGTGTCTCAATGAGCGTATAGGACTGGGCCAGGGTGCTGGCATCGGTGGAATTTGCTAGAAAGATGGCCAGGTGATTGCGCAGAATAGCCTCTCAACCGACAATGGGCAATGCTGCATAGGAAAGTACTGCCTCTCCCCGGCCCACCTATCCCTTTAGCTGGTTATCTATGTCGATCAAAAACATTGTCTCCCTGGGCCTGCTACTGTTTATTCCGATCTCGATCGCAGCAGAGCGGCTGGAGTGGGGTGCCCTAACCGTATTTGTGCTGTCGGCGCTAGCCATTGTGCCCCTGGCGATTTGGCTGAGCACCGCTACCGAAGAGCTGGCGGTGGTAACCGGGCCAACCATTGGTGGATTGATCAATGCCGTCTTTGGCAACGCCACCGAGCTGATTATTGCCCTGGTGGCCCTCAAAGCGGGGCTGATCGACATTGTTAAGGCCAGCATTACCGGGTCGATTTTGGCTAACCTACTGCTGGTGTTGGGGCTGTCGATGTTCTTTGGCGGGCTGCGCTACAAAGAGCAGGAGTTTAACCAAAACGTCGCGGGCATCAACGGCAGCACTATGGCACTGGCGGTGACGGCGATCGTGCTGCCCGCCATGGTGATCAACACCTCAAATATCGTGGAGCCAACCACCATTAGCCGCCTGTCGCTGACCGTGGCGGTGGTAATGATTGTGGTCTACGGGCTAACGCTGCTGTTTTCCCTCAAGACCCACAGCTACCTCTACGACGTTGGGGTGAGTGACCAAGAGGGTGGCCACGGTGAGGGTGAGCACAGCGAGGCGGAGAAGCCCAACCTGGTACTCTGGATTGGCGTGCTGCTGGCCGCTACGATTGGCGTGGCCATTGAGTCTGAAATTTTTGTGGGAGCGGTGGAAGAAACGGCCAATAGCCTGGGGTTAACCGACCTGTTTACCGGGGTGATTTTGCTGCCCCTAGTGGGCGGCGCGGCGGAATATGTGACCGCCGTGCGGATGGCGGTGAAAAACAATATGGATTTGTCGGTGTCGATCGCCATGGGGTCGAGCCTGCTGGTAGCGCTGCTGGTGGCCCCCGTTCTGGTGATCATCGGCTACTTCATTGGCCAGCCGATGGATTTGAACTTTGGCCCCTTTGAGGCGATCGCGGTGGTGATCGCCGTCGCCGTCGTCAACCTGATCAGCCAAGATGGCAAATCGAACTGGCTAGAGGGGGTGCTGCTGCTCTCCACCTTCGCCATTCTCGGAGCCTCATTTTTCTTCCACCCGGTGTAGGGAGAATTAGCGGCCAAGATCACAATTACTCGTAGGGTGGGTTAGGCGGCCAACCGACCCTACCATTCGGGAATGCTACCCGATGGGCACTCTAGGCATGGTGCATTTCATGAGCCTATGCCTAACTATCGACGCCTATATCGAGCGGGCGGCAGCTATTTCTTCACCCATGTCACGTAGCAGCGTTATCCATGGTTGGGTAGCGACTTGGGTAGACAATAGACCTGTTGTGAAATAGGAGATAATAGCCCGTGGAGCAAGTTAACCAAGT
>QBLT01000371.1 GCA_003249105.1 Leptolyngbya sp.
GTGCTGCGCTGGGCAAATCCTCAGCCGGGGGGCGGCCTGGCGGAAGGTGGGGCGATCGCCCCCAATCCAACCGCTATACCTTTGCCCTGGGCCAGGCTGGGCCTGATCTTTGGCACTGGGGTCGGGGTGGGGTTGGGCTTTCGCCTGGTCATGACCGCGCTCCCCGCTACCCTGAGCCAGCGGGTGCCCGATGCCAACCCGCCGCTGGTGCTGGGGGCTTTATTTATCGCCCTGGCCCTGACGGCGATTCCGGCGGGGCAGCTGGCCCGGCACCTGGGCAATCGCCGGGCCATGGTGCTGGGGCTGAGCGCCATGGCCGGTCTGGCCATTTTAGTGGGCGTGATCTCAAGCACAGCGGTGGGGATGACGCTAGCCGCGCTGTTTGGGGCCGCCCTCAGCCTGGTCTCGAATGGCACCCTGCCCTTTGCCCTCGACATGGTGCCCCCCGCCCGCGCCGGACTGGGTACGGGCACCTACTTTAGCGGCGGTGCCCTGGCGGCGAGTGTCGGGGGCGGGCTGTTTAGCAATAGTGGCCTGACCCCGACGGTGATCACCCTGGTGGCGGCTCTGGCGTTTTTGGTAGCGGGTTTGTGCGTAGGCGCTAGCGGACGGGTGGGGCGGAGAGTAACAAGCGAGGTATAGATCCGAAGGGTATTAACGACTCACTTACCCCTCTAATCCCCTACCCCCCTGCTCCCTCACGCTGCCGAGTCACTTCCAAATAGACATGCTCCAGCTTCACCGGGCTGCGGGCGATCGAGTCGAGGGGAATGCCATCGAAGCGATAGAGCAGATCCTTCAGCTCCAGCTGGTCGGGCACCCAAAAGGCCAGGTCGCCGCCGTAGGTGCGGTGGGGGTAGCCGAGCTGCCGGGCGCGGGCGATCGCCCCCTGGGGGTCCTTCGTCTCCACCGTGACAATTTCCCGGGCGGGAATGCGCGATCGCAGCTCGTCCAGAGTGCCCTCCGCCAGCAGCGCCCCCTGGCGCAAAATACCGATCCGCTGGCACAGGCGCTCAACCTCATCCAGCAGATGGGAGGTGAGCAGCACCGTCACCCCCATCGACTTAAACTGGCGAATCAGCTGCCACAGCTCTTGGCGAGCCTCAATATCGAGCCCGGTGGTGGGCTCGTCGAGAATCACCAGCTTGGGGCGGTGTAAAATCGCCGCCGCCATGCTCAGCCGCCGCTGCATGCCGCCGCTGAGGCGCTCGACGGGGACGTGTTTTTTGTCCAAAAGCTGCACCGACTCCAGGCAGACATCCAACCGTCGCTGGCAGTCTTGGCGGGAGAGGCCGTAGAGGCGACCAAAGAAAAACAGGTTGTCGCTACAGGTCAGGCTGCCGTAGAGCAGGTTGCTCTGGGGCATCACCCCGACCCAGGCTTTGGTGGCCTCTCCGGCGGGGCGATCGCCAATGGTGACCGTGCCGCTGTCGGCCTTGAGCAAGCCGCAGATGATGTTGATGGTGGTGGTTTTTCCGGCACCGTTGGGGCCGAGCAGGCCGTAAATTTCCCCCGGCTGTAGGCTCAGGCTGAGATTTTGCAAAACCGGCTTAGAACCGTAGCGCTTACAGAGATTGGCGAGTTTTAGCATGGGCTGTGCAACTTTGCGGCCAGAGGTGGTTGCCTCCCCCTACCGTTGGTTATGCTCAAGACGGGAGGCAGGGAAAGCCCCTGTATCTTATCAGTGAGGACCCTATGGCTGGCGATCGCGAACTGGTCTTGGCCGCAAACCAGGCTTTCTACCGCTCCTTCGAGAAAAAAGACATAGAAGCCATGGAGGCGGTCTGGTCGAAGGGCATGGGCTGCCTCTGCATTCACCCTGGGCGCGACGCCCTCAAGGGCTGGGTCGATATCCGCGAGGCCTGGCAGCGCATCTTTGAGAACACCAGCTACCTCGAAATCGACACCGACATTCTCACCGTCGAGATCAGCGGCGACCTGGCCTACGTGGTGCTGATTGAGAACGTTCTGCAAATTAGCGGTGGCGAGGCTGGCACCGATCGCTTTGGCAGTCGTCGGCTAGAGGCCAGGTCAATGGCCACTAACGGCTTTGAGCGCATGGCGGGACAGTGGTACATGATTCACCACCACGGCAGCCCGGTGGTCGATTGAGGGCGATCGCTTCCCACGGCTGACCAACAAAGAACGTCCTTTGTCGGCGTTGAAACCAAGACATAAATCAAACCTAAGATAGGTGATTTCAGGTTAATTTTTGCCCCAACTTTAACCCCGGTTAATGTGAAGCCGGTATCCTACTCTGTAATCTTTGGGGATTGTGGAGAACAATGAGTAGCTTTAGTTCTGATTTGACCAGTCGAGACTACGAGGTCAAAATCGGTGATTACTTCAGCCGAGGGTGGGAGATCTTTAAGGCCAAAGCACCTCTGTTTATTTTGTTTACGCTGCTGCTGGTGCTAATCCAAATTGTGATCTCGATTCTGCCTACTCCCATCGGTACCAGAAGCGCGGACGGTCCTACCGGCGGTATTCTCAGCCTTGCCTTCAACATAGTGGCCCCGGCCCTCACCGCAGGCTATTACTTTGTGGCCTTTCAAATAGCGCGCAATCGCGATGCGGTATTTAACGACTTTTTTCAAGGGTTTAACAAGTTTCTGCCGATCTTTCTGGTCTCGCTGGTCTCAACTATTTTGACCGCCATCGGCTTTGTGCTGCTGGTGTTGCCGGGCATTTATCTAGCCGTGGCTTACCTGTTTGCCCAACCGCTGGTAATCGATAAAAATGCCGACTTCTGGCAAGCCATGGAAACCAGCCGCCAGCTGATTACCAAAAAATGGTTTTCGTTCTTTGGGCTGCTGCTGCTGATTTTCTTGCTCAATGTTGGCGGTTTCATTTTGCTAGGCGTTGGCTTGCTTGTCACTATTCCGCTGTCGGTTTGCATCATTGCAGCGGCCTACGAGGACATTGTGGGTCTAAATTCAGTGTCAGATGTTGCCGTTTGAGCGATCGCCTAATTTAGGGATTTGTTAGGGCTTCAGCCAGGGCTGGGGCCCTTATTTTTCGTAACTCTCTAGCTTTTTAAGGGGCGCGATCGCTAGGGCACATCCCAGGCAAGCTGCCCCAGGGCAGCGGCTGGGGAGTATCATCAGCTCTGGAACTTTTTGGGCGGTGTTATGCGGTTATTCAAAACATGGCAGCTGCCACCCGCAGCCGGTTGGATGCTGCTTTGGTTTGGGATCGCCCTGGCCATCCGTCTCTTGGGCTTGGTGGGCAAACCCCTGTGGATGGACGAGGCGGCCACGGTGATCTACACCCTGGGCAACAGCAGCTACTCGGCTCCCCTCGATCAGGTGATTTCCCTAGACCAGCTGCTAACGCCCCTTCAGCCCCGGCCCGAGGCGACCGTGGGCTCAGCCGTTCACTACCTCATGCAGGAGGATAACCACCCGCCAGCCTACTTTGCGATCGCCCACCTGTGGATGAACCTTTTCCCCACTGTGCAGGGGGTAGCCTTGCCCTGGGCCACCCGCGCCCTACCTGCTCTGTTCGGGGCTTTGGCTGCTCCAGCGGTGTATCTAGCCGGGTGGCTGGGGTTTCGCTCAGTGCTGGCGGGGCAAATCGGAGCTGCCCTTATGGCCGTGTCGCCCTTTGGGGTAGCCCTGTCCCAAGAGGCGCGGCACTACAGCATGGCTACGCTGATGGTGGTGCTGGGGCTGGCTTGCTATGCCGTAGCAGGCTGGAGC
>QBLT01000372.1 GCA_003249105.1 Leptolyngbya sp.
TTAGGAAGCCCTTTCCTCTACACGGGTATTAATTGATACTTTTCAAATATCCTCTCAGTCTAATCGTCAATACAACGATGCCGTCCGTGATACTTGGCGACATACGCCAAATAATTCAACAATTAACCTTGATGCAGTTAATCGTGAACTGGTGCGTTATGCTACCTTAGCCGCATCGAGTCATAATACTCAATGCTGGAAATTCGCGATCGCAGAGCCAACCATCTCAATTTTGCCAGACTGGACGCGAAGATGCCCTGCTGTTGATCCTGATGACCATCATCTGTTTGTGAGTTTGGGCTGTGCTACCGAAAATTTGATTCAAGCGGCACAGGCATTTGGTAAGCACGGATCTGCACATTTCGACACTGTTGACGACAGGGTGAAAGTCACCTTAGAACCCTCAAAAATAATATCCTCTGACCTTTTTAATGCGATTCCTCAGCGTCAATGCAGTCGAGTTGAGTATGACGGTAGAAAATTAAGCAACGCTGATTTAGCCTCCCTTGAAGCAGCGGGGCATGGCAATGGCGTTAGGCTATTACTGTTCACCGAAAAAGCCCACATTGAGAACATCCTGGAGTATGTTGTTCAGGGTAATACAGCGCAGATGAATGATCGAGCCTTTGTCGCGGAACTGGAATCTTGAATTAGATTCAGCTATGACGAAGTCTTGAGTAAAAGGGATGGGCTGTTTGCTGGTTCGTCAGGAAATCCTATTATTCCTCGCTGGCTGGGGATGAGATTGTTGAATTTGTTTTTTACTGCCAAGCGTGAAAACAATATAGCGGTTCTCACTGGCATGAGGTACCTTGAGATGCCTGGAACGCTTATTAAACAAGACTTTTTGGGATCGGGCTGTACCTCATCAGATAGAGAACCGCTATAAATATGCTAAACATATCCGTAGCTCTGCGGGCATTGCGGTATTTGTGTCTGAGCATAACGATAAGGAACACTGGGTTGAAACAGGGCGATGTTACGAGCGTTTCGCCTTGCAAGCAACTGCACTAGGCATCAAAAATGCATTTTTGAACCAGCCAGTTGAGGTTTCATCATTGCGTCCACAATTCGCCAACTATCTTGGCATTGGTGATCTCAGTCCAGATCTAGTTGTCCGTTTTGGATATGGCACTGAAACTCCGCGATCGCTGCGGCGACCAGTTAAGTCAGTAATATTATGAATGATGTCTTTACATAGGGTCTAAAAAGTCCGTTGCACTGACCGGATTAAGTTGGCTAGTGAGGTCGCAAGGTTACTAGCGGCGGGTGAACGGGGACATTAGACAATGAGTTCACACAACAACTCAAATTCATCGCGCTTACGCGACTGGTGCAGCTCATTTTTTTACTTTGTGTTATCAAAGCCCATAGGGTTCGGGTTGAAGCGCCACCTGACTGGCGATCGCCTCGTAGAGCCGGTCTGATATCAACGTATAGGCCTCATCGGTTAACCCCGACGGGCTTTGAAACGCCTGCCCAGCAAAGTCTTCATGGAGCGGGTAAAAATTCAGCACCTGAGCATTGGCCGACTGGGTCTTGGCCTGATTAGCGACGCTGGCTAGGCCCGCGAACCCAGTGCGCATTTGCTCCAGGTAGGCATTGTCTAACTCGCCTAAAATTGCCGATTCTTCAGGCGTCAGAGTCTCTGGCTTACGGCTAGAGATCTCTGGCTCAATGGCGATGATCAAGCGCTTTTTGTTGGCCGCCGCCCAGTTCACCATCTGGCGCATATGGCGACCGTAGCGATCGATACGCTGGTCGAGTTCGGCTTGGTCGGCGGGCAGGCGATCGCTGAGGGTGGTATCCAGAGTGGGCGAGTAGAGATTCAGCGGTTCGGCCAGGCGCGACTCTGCCTGCTGCCGTTGCAGCCCGTAGCGTTTAATGCCCTGCACCACGTAGAGCTGGTCAAACCAAGTTCGCGTCTGCTCACTGAGCTGAGCGCCAAACGACTGGCTTCCCCCGGTCAAAAACTGCTCTAGCCCCGGCACATCGCTGCCTCGGTCGGCGCTGGGCAACATCAGGTCGGCGTAGCCCCCCATCACCACCACAAAGTCTGGATTGTAGGCGGCCACCCGCTGGGTCAGCATGGCCAGCGCATTGCCCGACGCGTAGCCGGGTACGGCTGCATTGATCACGCGGTATTGCCCATCGCGAATGCGCGGCGGCAGGGCCAGGGCTTTTTGCACCTGGTCGGCCCGAAAGGGCAGGGCGCTGGGTTGAAACTGAGCGGGGTTAGCCCGCTGCTGGGCGACCTGGTCGTTGAGGCGAGTTTCTAGCTTGCTGGCAAAGGTGGTCTGGTTGTTGGAGCTGAGCTGGCCAAAGGCTGTTGAACCACCGAGGATAAAAATTCTAATCTCCCCCGCTGGCTTAGGGCTGGGCAAGGCTTCGTCGTCGCGAAAACCGCTGTCGTTGATCTGCCAAAAATCGCTCTGCTGGTTGCCCGCCAGCCGATAGCCCAGCAGCGGGTCGCGCCGGGCGTTCAACTCGCCGTCGTCGGGCAGCCCTGCGTAGGGCTGGCCATCCCGGCTGACAAACCGCAGGCGATAGGCATCGATCACATCAGAGGCCGAGTTGGCGGTGAAGCGATCGCGGGTACCCGTGGCGTGGGCCACCAATCGCGTTAGCAACTCAATGCCAACAGGAATGCCAATCAGCAGCAGAAGAACCAGCGCCAACCGTAAACGGCGACGCGACTTCTTCTTTTTGTATTGGTAACTGCTGTACATAAAATCCGCCACTCTCAAGTCCTACACATCAATGGGCAAATTAGCAGATTGATTGTAGGCGATCGCTGCCCATTCACCTCAACGGCCCTCAAATGACGTTGCGAGAACGAGCTAGTGTACCTAGCAGAGCTGTGCCCTAAATTAGCCCCTTACCTTAGAAGATAAACGGGCAAGGTATGTTCCACAAGGGCCGAAATTTCTCAAAAACCACACCGCCCAAGCAATTTGGGCGACTTCTGGAAAACTTTCTCCCTGATGGTGGGCAGTGCCCACCCTACAGTGGCTACAGCTGCCCGATAAAGCGGGGATCTTCTTTTCTAGAAATCTCCTTAGTCCTACTCCAAAAATCGTCTACCTTTGTCTATTTCCTCCAAATAAACTTCAAACGAAAGACTGCAAAACTTGGCTAAGTAATGCGATCGAACAGGTTTATTACTTTTTGAATAGGCCTCGGCTCGGGCAAACAACTATCTCTAGGATTACCAAAAACAACTTTTAAGTAGCCATGTTTTCACGTCCAAAAAGCAGATTGATCACCCTATTTTCGTTCCCCAGCTTTGGGGTGCTGGGGAACGAAAATAGGGTGATCAATCTGCACGCGTTTAGGAAACCATGGTGGTTGTGATCGCTAGACCCCCAGGCTGGCGCGGGTGCGAGAGCCGACGATGCCGTCGGTGGTTAGCCCTCGGCTGGACTGGAACTGGCGCACGGCGCGATCGGTGCCGGGGCCAAACACGCCGTCGGCCACGACCGGAATGCCGGCGCGGGCGATCGCCTGCTGCACGGCCCGCACATCCTCGCCTCGGGTGTAGGGGTTGGCCAGCCGCAGCACGCGGATAAAGGAGGGCGACGTCGGGGTGGGCGGGGTGGTGACCTGCTGTTGCAGCCTCGTCCAGGTTTGCGAGCCGACGACGCCATCGGTGGTTAGCCCTCGGCTGGACTGGAACTGGCGCACGGCGCGATCGGTGCC
>QBLT01000373.1 GCA_003249105.1 Leptolyngbya sp.
CCTGGAGCTCTGGAGGCTTTCTCATTAAGCCTCCCTTATCGCTGTGACTAATTACCCACCGTAATGTTTTGTAGAGGCACATTGCACTACCGCAGTAGGTCGATGGCATCATACAATGCACTTAGCAGTTTTGTCGCGGCCAATGGCTGCTTGGTAGCGGCTTTCCCAGGTGCCTTTTAGGGTGTCTTTATAGGTTTCCTTAGAAAGGGGCAACCCCCGATTTTTAACGCGCTCGGCATTTTCTACGGGGTTTCTAAACGTGCCGTCGTTGCGTTTGGCAATGTTGGCAAAATCTTCAGGCTTTGTCAATAGATTGGCCCGTTCTACGACGTCAATCAGCAAACCCTCAATAGCTGTATCCGTCGGGGCCTGTAGATCGTGTTGGTAAAACTGGCCCCAAAATTGGGGATATTTCTCAACCGCCAACTTATTCCACTCGCTGAGTTGGCCTGGCTTTTCGGGAATGGTTTCGTTGCGAGCGGTAGCCATCACCCGAATGCGGTCTGCGCTACAGCTCCGTTCAAAAAACTCCAGGGTTTCTTGCAAGCGCTCCTGTAGAGGCTGTTTGAGGGCACTGGGCAAACTGTCTTGAGGCTCTTGCATGGCCTCAAGGCCCAGGTTCATCGCCTGGTTGAGGTTATCGAGAAAAAACACCAGCCTGGGCTGCTCCCCCACCATCACCACCGGAAACTTCGTCGACACTGTCAACTGTTCGGCATTCTTTAGCTTGAGCACCGTCCAGCCTTCGTGGTTTAGTCGTTTGGCCAACTCAGCCGATTCACGGGTTTTGCCCAGCCCTGTGGGGCCTAAAATCAGCAGCCAGCGGTGTACGTCTAAACGTCCTTCAAGCTGCTCCTGCACAATCAAATCTGGCCGCCGCTGCTGGTAAGGAATGTTGAAATCAGCCAAGGGGTCATCATTAGCCTGGTCTGACCCCATCAGGGTCTTTAAAGCACCCTCGCTCTTTGGTTTGATGACCTCAAAGGGAAATGATGTATCGATAGGTAATGGCGGTGCAGATGCTCTCAGGCGAGGGAGTAGCCAACGCCAAGCAGCACCAACAAGCCCTAAAAGTATCGTTATGCCGAAGATGAACCAATCAGGGTGCTCCCAGGCTGTTTTGAGTATTGCAATAGCCCTTTCAAACAGGTTGGGTTCATCCATACCAAACGCAAAAAGGGGCTAAAGGGCCTTACAGAGCAAATTATTCAAATTTTAGCCTTGACCACCACAAAGTCGAATAGAGACCAGGTTCCTCGCGATGGGTGAGCGGTGGGTTACGGCAGGGCAGAGGTGGCGCGGCAGGTGCAGAGCCTTGGGCCGCCTAACCCACCCTACGGATAATCAAGGCACCCCTTCACCCCTTACCCCCCTACTCCTTCGCCCTTAACCAAGTCTTACCGAATAAAACTTCACAGCCTTGCCAGAGTATTGAATGATGGAGGTAGTGGATTTTTGCTATCCAAACTTGAGCGGTGGACTTGCTCACTATAAAAAACCTCGCTTTGCTCCACGCTTCCCTGTCACCAGCCTATAGGACGAAACACTTATGACGAGCTTTCCCATTGACCTGGGCGCATACCAGCGAATTTCCCTCGATGCGTCTAACCCCACCCTCACCGACGAGCAGCGCAGCGCCCTCAAGGCCAACATTCAGCTGTGTCGGGATGCGATCGTGTTCTTTACCGCGACCGGCGCGGCGCGGGGCGTGGGCGGTCATACCGGCGGCCCCTACGACACCGTGCCCGAGGTGATGATTCTCGACGCCCTGTTTCGCGGTGCGGGCGACAAGTATGTGCCGATTTTCTTTGACGAAGCGGGCCACCGGGTAGCGACCCAGTACCTAATGTCGGTGCTCAACGGCGACATGCCCGCCGAACAGCTGATGCAGTACCGTGCCGCCAACGAAAAGCTGCCCGGTCACCCCGAACTGGGGCTGACCCCCGGCGTCAAGTTTAGCTCGGGGCGTTTGGGTCACATGTGGCCCTACGTTAACGGTGTGGCCCTGGCCAACCCCGGCAAAGTCGCTTTCTGCCTCGGCTCTGACGGTGCCCAGCAGGAGGGCGACGATGCTGAGGCGGCCCGCTTTGCCGTGGCCCACCACGTCAATGTCAAGATTTTGGTGGATGACAATGATGTCACGATCGCTGGTCACCCCTCCCAGTACATGGGCGGCTACAGCGTCAAGAAAACCCTAGAGGGCCACGGCCTAACCGTGCTCGAAGGCGACGGCGAAGACCTCGACGGCCTCTACGCCAACATCTGCAAGGCGATCAACACCCCCGGCCCGGTGGCGGTGATCAACAAGCGGGCGATGGCGGTCGGCATTGAGGGCATTGAGGGCAGCACCCACGGCCACGATGTGATCTCGGTGAAGGCGGCGATCGCCTACTTGACCGCCAAGGGCCACACCGCCGCGGTGGAAATTCTCGAAGGCATCGAGACCCCCAAGCACACCTACGAGTTCATGGGCTCTAGCAAGAACGTAGGCGCGAACCGCAACGTGTTTGGCGACGCCATGGTCGAAGTGCTGGGCGAGCTGGATGAAACCACCCGCAAAGACAGCGTGCTGGTGGTCGATAGCGACCTGGAGGGCTCCTGCGGCCTGGCCCAAATTCGCAAGGCCTACCCTGAGATCTTCATCAGCGGCGGCATTATGGAGCGGGGCAACCTGTCGGCGGCGGCGGGCTTTGGTATGGCCGAGGGCAAGCAGGGGGTATTCGCCACCTTCGCTGCCTTTTTGGAGATGTGTATTTCTGAGATCACCATGGCGCGGTTGAACTACTCCAACCTGCTGTGCCACTTCTCCCACTCGGGCATCGACGACATGGCCGACAACACCTGCCACTTCGGCCTCAACAACTTCTTTGCCGACAACGGCCTCAACGACGGCTACGACACGAAGCTCTACTTCCCCGCCGACCCCAACCAGATGAAGGCCTGCGTCAAGAAGGTGTTTCACGACCCCGGTCTGCGCTTCATCTTCTCGACCCGCTCGAAGGTGCCGATGATTCTCGATGCCGAGGGCAACGAGTTCTTCGGCGGAGACTACACCTTTACCCCTGGCAAAGATGAGGTGATTCGCGAAGGCACGGCGGGCTATATCGTCACCTTTGGTGACTCGCTCTATCGTGCCCTCGATGCGGTTGAGCGGCTGAAGCAGGAAGGCATTGACGTGGGCCTGATCAACAAGGCCACCCTCAACGTCATCGATGAAGAGACCATGGCCAAGGTGGGCAAGGCACCCTTTGTGCTGGTCACCGAGGCCTTTAACCGCAAAACCGGTCTGGGCAGCCGCTTTGGCACCTGGCTGCTGGAGCGGGGCTACACGCCCAAGTTTGCCCACATCGGCACCCACCACGAGGGCAGCGGCGGCCTGTGGGAGCAGTTTATTCACCAGGGCATCGACCCCGACGGCATTATGGCTAAGGTGAAGGAACTGGTGGGTTAGATTCCCCCTTGACGCCCCCAGATCCCAGGGTTTTTCCAAAAACCCTCAGGGTTGACTCATTTTAAGCAGAGGAAAAACCAAAGGAGAGGAGTTCAAAGACCTTGCCAATGCGATTAGTGAGGTCTCGAACGCCCTCTGGGATCGTGGTACAGCCTAGCCCTCGGCAGAGATTAATGAGCCAGCAGTTGAGGATGGCCCAATTCACTGGAGCCCGTCCCCCCAACCGGGGT
>QBLT01000374.1 GCA_003249105.1 Leptolyngbya sp.
GAAAACAAGATAGGTCTCTCTAGACTAATGGATGATTATTTGCTTGGAACACTCTTAGGGAAAGTGGCAACGCCGCCAGATACCGTAGTGCGGATGTCCTTCCCGTTCCAGGGCACAGCCGAGACGTTGAACGCCTGGCGGATGTAGTCGGCCCGTTGTATCCCGCCCTCTAGGGTTGCATGGGGCAAAATCAGCAAGAATTCTTCCCCGCCAAGGCGGTAGGCGGTCTCGCCCTCCTGTATATCCACCAGCAGAATTTGGCTGAATGCCTGAATCAGCAGATCGCCAGCCCGGTGCCCAAAGGTATCGTTGACCCGTTTAAAGTAATCGATATCGAGCATGATAAACGCTACGGAGTAGGCTTTCTGGCGGGCCTGAAGGAGTACCTGGGGCAGAGTTTCATGGAGATGGTGGCGGTTAAAAAGCCCGGTGAGCTGATCTCGACTGGCCTGGGTTTGGAGTTTGACCTGGAGACCCTCGATCTCTTGAAGCTGGAGGCTGAGACGGGTATTGGCCTGGCGTAGTTTTAGCTCCGCCAGGTACTGGTGAGTGGTGTCGCGCAGTACCAGCAAGCGCCCGTGGGTTTTGCCACGGTAGTCTTTTAAGGCGGAACTCTGCACGGTGATATGGCAGGTGTTGTGGGAGTCAGTCCAAAGACAAAAGGGCGTTTCGGTGCCCTGGTTGTAGTGGTGCAGGAGCTCTGGAATGTCGGATAGGGCGATGTGGATGGATCTCCCCACGGCGTTACCCTTAAGCTTGGTCAGCGATCGCCCCTGGGGATTGATATCGATAACTTGGTGCTCTAAATTCACTACGATGACGCCGTCACGCAGGTGCTCAATTAGCGTTTCGCGGGCGATGGGAATCGCTTCGAACACCCCCATGCGAAATAGCCCCCAGAAACACAGCAGCCCTGTAGCCATAAACGACATCGGAGTCAGGTTTAGGTTCGCCGGGGTGAGCTCAAGGGAGTAGAGTATGCCACCCAAGTAGGGGAACAACGCTCCCGCCAGCAGCCATCGCGCCTGTCGTTGGTGCAGCGGCCCGCCACTGAGGGAGGCCCGCCCCAGCAGATGAATCCCCCACAGACTGTAAAGGTAGAGGCAGGCCAGCACAAAAGCATAGCCAGGGCCATGGCTGTAAATAGCGCTAGTGCTGGGTGGGGCCGCCAGCGCTACGTCTACCCAGACCCACCGATGCCAGGCGTTGGTGGCGACTAAGGCGATGTTGATCAGTGGCCAGAGGCTCAGCCAGATCAGCCAGCGGCGGGTAAAGCGCGATCGCCCGTGGACGTAAGCCTCGGTAAATAGCACAAAGAAAATGATGATGCCGCCTGTGCCCACGTATTCCAACGTGGACCAAAAAATTTTGTTCGCCAGGCTAATCGACCCAGCCTCCATGGCCGCGACCGCTGCGTAGAAGGTCGCCGCCGCCATCATCCACGAGAAATACTGTTGCGCTAAGGTCGACCCCCGGCGATGCCAAGCCATGCTGGTGACCAAAGCGTTAATCGCTGCCGCCAGTGCTAGGATGCCAACTTGAAAGGTCATCTGAACATACATGGTGGGCAACTGTGTCCAGCGTCAAGGGTAAATACCTGATGGTGCCCACTAAATCTGACGCTTGAACTCGCTCTCTTCAGATTTCCCAACCAACACCTCGCTCCGTACAATTGATCCGTCAAATCTCAGACAATGACTTTCTCTGACAACCAATCGTACCCCAAATAAAAACCCCCGACCGAAGCCGGGGGAAACCCCATCAGGAGACGCCTATTTGACGTTTAAGCTAAATTTAAGCCGCCCTTTTAGCGCTTGTAACAAGCCTACCGAACCAGGCAATGGAAGGGGAGAGCACCACCGTGAATTTACGGAAACAACACGGCAGACTTTAAGAAAGGCTTACAAAATTTGGGTACTTTTACGGGAACCTGGGTTGTCCAAAACTAGGGAGGCCTGCTTTGGCTGCCAACTGTTGAGTGGCTACGCGAGATTCTTGGGGCTGCTGCTGGAGCCCTAGGCTACGATTTTGAGCGAGTAGTGAGGACGAGGGTGGCGATCGCCACCAAAAACCCCACATACCCACCGACAAACAGCCACTCCTGCCAGCTACCCACTATCAATGGCTCTCTCCAGCATGAGAAACGCGATCGCTCCACTGAACCAGCCACTGCTCCATCTCGGCGGGTAGCGGACTACGGCGACGGCTCGCCACCTCAATGCAGACGTGGCGGGTGATGGCTTGGGCCACTGCCGTATCCTCAAGCGTGAGCTGATATTGAATTTCAAAGCTGCTGTCGTCTAGACGAGTGGGGGTGAGGTGAATGGTAACCCTATCGCCGCACCGCAGCGGGCGACGGTAGTCCATGCTGGTGTGGACAATGGGGTAAGCCAGCACCTCAGCCCGAAAAAATGCTCCCACATCCAGCCCCGCCGCTTCCAGGGAGGCTTCGTAAGCGACGTGGCACATCGCCAGCTCATTGGCGAAATAAACCACCCCAGCCCCATCGGTTTCGTGAAACCGCACCTGATGCTCAAAGACATAGCCCATCGCGGCTATCCCCACCTCTCCAGCAGCCATCCAGCCGATCGGGTCGGCCTAGCTGGCATTGGGCTGGGCCGGGCGGAAGGGATAATCGGTCGGTAAACCTTCTTCGGTTTCTGCGGCCTTTGCCGCCCCTTGGCCCAGAGCCAGCATCGGATTGTCGATGATCTGTAGCAGGTTGGCCACGCCGTACTCCAATACCTCAACCGGGTCTACTGCAACCCAGCCTTCGCCGGTGAGCTGGCGCAGCTCAAAGTGCAGGTGGGGACCGGTGGAGGTGCCAGTGCTGCCGACTAGGCCAATCACCTCGCCCTGCTCCACCCATTCCCCGGCTTCTACGGCGAGCTGGGACAGGTGGGCGTAGCGCGACTCAAGCTTGTCGTCGTCGTGGCGCATGATCACCGTTAGGCCGTAGCCGCCCAAAAAGTCTGATACCGAGACGCGTCCGGCGCGGGTGGCCAGTACCGGCGTACCCATGGGGGCCGCGAGGTCGGTACCGGAGTGGAAGCGCCAGCTCTGGGCAACGGGGTGCATGCGCCAGCCAAACAGCGATGAAATCGACGCGGGCACCGACAGCGGAAACACGTATTCTTCATTGCCGCGTCGCAGCACGTTGAGGGGACGCAGCTTTTCGTTGAGAGCTTCGCGACTGACGATGGTGGTGCTACCCAGCCGTACCCCCTGAGAACTGACGGCAATGGGGCCGACTCGAATTTCACCCTGACCAGCGCTGGCCGCCCCAGCGCCTTGGGAGGCTGAAGCGGTGGAGGTACCACACGCCGCACTGGGGTTGCTTTGCCCAGCGGCGACGGTGATTTGGCAGCCGCTAGAGCGTTCTGCAAAGACCACATTGGGAGAGCCGCTGGGGCGAGCGGCTGGAGCCTGGGTGGCCCCAAGGCTGTAATCGGTGGGGTCAATAAAAACGCTGTTGTAGCCCGCAGGCACCGACTCGTCGGCGGCAATGGCTTCGGGTACTACGGTGGCAGGTGCTTCCGCAGGAACTGGGTCGGGGGTACTGGCCGCGGCGGGAACCTCTGTTTCAGCTGCTTCACCGGGCGTAGCGGCAATAGCGGGCTTCAGCAAGCTCTCTGCCATGGTGGGGGCCGTGGGGGTGGCCGGAACAGTAA
>QBLT01000375.1 GCA_003249105.1 Leptolyngbya sp.
CCGGCCTGCCGCTACTATCTCCTAAATTAATCCCTGTCAACCTGCGGAATGTAGGAAATAAAAATATGCCCAATTGAATTTTGATTGATTTTCATAACTTCAACAGGATCCAGATTCAAGATAAAATTTTCTTGGAAAACAAAAGAATAGCCCACCAAAAACAATTCACATAGTCAAATCTCTTTATGTTTTGCTTTTTTCTCATTCTAGTCAAGTGCTAAAAATTCAGCAATGCTCACCGTCTATTTCGTAGTTAAAAATTCAGGCTTAGACCTAGGCAATACACCTTCTTCTAACAAAATTTGCCAATATTCTTGCCCATTTTTGATGGCTTCTTCATATGTTTTGCCATGGGTGCGAGGGATCTGTTCAGAAAAATCAGGCAAATGCACCAGGTAACATTCGTCTTACTCTGACCAGACAATCACCATTTCATGCCGAAGAGTGCTCATTATCTCTACTAACCTCGCTGCATCACTATTCTAATCGCTTCGGCTCCTTCCCTCTCCTGGTAGAGCTTAGCATCGCTACTATCTTTACCTGATAAGGTCACTTGGCCTGAATATTGTGGTTGCATCCACAGAGTTAACAGATCACAAGTAGCAGGGGCAGAGCTGAGTATTCGCCCCTGTGTTTAAATGGAAGATGTTTAGGGCATTAATCCATGATCGCGCTTTTGTTGAGGGCGATCAGTTGTTTAAAGGCGTCGTTGTCTAGCTCCGTCAGCCACGATTCGTCGGCTCCGACGATCGCCCCCGCCAGCTTTTTCTTATCCTCAATCATCTGGTCGATGCGTTCTTCCAGCGTGCCCATAGCTACGAACTTGTGGACGAAGACATTTTTCTTTTGGCCAATGCGGAAGGCGCGATCGGTGGCCTGGTCTTCGACGGCGGGGTTCCACCAGCGATCGAAGTGGAAGACGTGGTTGGCCTGGGTGAGGGTAATGCCCACCCCGGCGGCCTTGAGCGACAGCACAAAGATGGCCGGTTCGGTGTCGGGGTCTTGAAAGGCGGCGATCATCTGCTCGCGCTTTTTGCGGTTGGTGCCGCCGTGGATGTAGTAAGTGTTGTAGTGGCAGGTGTGGCGCAGGTGGTGCTCTAGGGCGTCGCCAATTTCGCGAAACTGGCTGAAGACCAGGGCGCTTTCACCTTCGGCCACCACTTCGTCGAGCATTTCGAGCAGGCGGCTGAGTTTGTGCGATCGCTCCGGCGAGAATTCACTCTCATCCTGCAAAAACTGGCGAGGGTGGTTGCAGATTTGCTTCAGCTTGGTCAGGGTGGCCAGAATCAGCCCCTTGCGCTGAATACCCTCGCTGGTTTCGAGCTGCTCGGTGACGTCCTTAAGCACCGCTTCGTAGAGGGATGCCTGCTCGGGGGTGAGGTTGCAGAACAGCTTTTGCTCCACCTTGTCGGGCAGGTCTTTGATGATCGACTGGTCGGTTTTGAGCCGCCGCAGAATGAAGGGTTCCACCAGTTTTTTGAGGGTGGCGGAGCGGGCGGGGCTGTTTTCTTTTTGAATAGGCAGCTCGAACTGCTTGCGAAACTGAGTCTGGGTGCCCAGGTAGCCAGGGTTCAGAAAGTTAAAAATCGACCACAGATCCATCAGGCGGTTTTCGACCGGGGTGCCGGTGAGGGCGAGGCGGTGGTTGGCGTTGAGCTTGAGGATGGCCTTAGTCTGGGCGGTTTTTGGGTTTTTGATGTTTTGAGCTTCGTCGAGCACGATGCGGTGCCAGGTGACGCCCTCTAGCAGCTTGGTGTCTTTGCGGGCCAGGGTGAAGGAGGTGATCACCACATCGTGATCGCGGCAGAGGGCTTTGAAGGCTTTGGGGTCTTGGTTGCGATCGCCGCCGTGGTGCACCACCGCCCGCAGGTGCGGCGCAAACTTCTGGATTTCGTGGTACCAGTTGCCGACCACAGAGGTCGGCGCAATCAACAGCGTGGGGGGGATGGGCTGGGCCGTTTCTTCTCGCTCTTGAATCAGGCGGGCGATCACCTGAATGGTTTTGCCCAGGCCCATGTCGTCCGCGAGGCAGCCGTTTAGGCCCAGGTTTTCTAAGTAGTGCAGCCAGGAGAGGCCGCGCTTTTGGTAGTCGCGCAGATTGCCCTGGAGCTGGTCGGGGTCGGGGGTGAGTTCGAGGCGGGTTTTGTCGCTGAGCTGGGTGAGCATGGTGGCCAGGGCGTCGTCGCGATCGAACTCCACCTCTAGGCTGTCGTCGGCCTCGCCGCTGGTCAGGCGCATGAAGTCGAGCAGGCTCATTTCGGGGTTTTCGGCCTGCTGCTGCTGCCAAAACTCTAGCATTTGCTGCATTTTGTCCTGGTCTAGCTCCATCCACTGGCCGCGAAACTTGACCAGGGGCGACTTGGCGTTGACCAGCTGCTGCCACTCGGCCTCGGTGACGGGCTGGTCGCCAATGGAGAGGTCGTACTGGTACTGCACCAGGGTGTCGTAGGAAAAGTAGCCCTTCGATTTGTCGCCGCCGCCCACCGATTTGCCCTTGGCCCGCAGCCGCACCTTGGCCCGCTGGCGACCCTTGGGCGTCCACCAGGCGGGGACGATGACTTTGTAGCCTGCATCTTCCAGCACCCAGGCGGATTCTTTGAGGAAGGTGAAGGCGGTGTCTAAATTCATGGAGATGCCGATGGGCTCGTCCGTCTCCAGACCACGCCACAGATCTGGGTAGATGCGGGCGGCGTAGCCCAGGTTCATGAGTAAATGTTGCTCGAAGTTATTGCCAATCCGATCCTTGACCTGGGCCTGCTGCTTAGGACGCATGCGCCAGTAGTCATCCAAAGAGACTCTAAGGGAGGGGTCGTGCTTGGGGGCGACCTGAAACTGAAGCTGCCAGGGATCTTCTGGTTTAAGCGGGTCTTGGAGGTGAAAGTAGAGATAAAAGGTCTGATCGGTTTGGGTGCGAACGATGCGATCGCGCCATCCCTGCCATTGCTGATAGCGCTCCAGCGCCGCCGCTGATTTTTCGCAGTGGTGGGGTTCAGCCTCAAGACAGTCGTGAATTAGCGAGGGGACGATGGTTTTGAGATAGCTCTGGGAAACAGCAGTGCCCCGCACCAGGTCATCCACAAAGCATTCTGAAAAGTGGCGGAGGAGGGTGGTGCGATCGTAGAAGGTTGGTGTTTTTGGGGATTCTTCAAACCCGGCCACGCAGAGCAGCGGCATGTAGTCGATATAGGTTTGGAGATGCTCGTGGTAGCGATCGCCGATAATCTCCCACCCCGGATAAATTTCAAACCCTGGTTCTGATTTTGCCGTCTGTTTTTTGGTGGTCTTCGTTCCTGCTGCTTTGCGTCCTGTGGATGCCTTCGCAGCCGCAACCTGCCGATACTTGAGCGCTGGAATGTACTGATCGCGCAGGATTACCTGCTTAAACGCCTGGGTGTAGTGGTACCAAAACAGCAGATCGGCCCCCAGTTGCACCTCCGCCAGGTTGTAGACGGCGAGAAAATGCAGGTTATTCAGCAGGCTAATCACGTTAGCCAGAACGGGGAGCTGGAAGCAATCGACCTGCCAGTATTGCCAGTCAAAGCTATCTGGAATGTCTACTTCCAGGTAGCGAGATAATTCTAAAGAAGGGAGCGGCTGCCCCTCCACCGTGGGCAACAGGAACGTGCGGGGGGTGATGAAGGTGGGGAA
>QBLT01000376.1 GCA_003249105.1 Leptolyngbya sp.
GCCCCCCCCTGCATGGCCGGGTTGACCCGCCAGCCAGAAATCGTAATTTCCCGCGCCACAATCAAAAATACGCCCCAGGCGGGCACTTGGCCCAGCCCCACCAGCATCAGCAAGGGAGCCAGCACCAACAGTTTGTCTACCAACGGATCTAAAAACTTACCCAGATCGGTCACCTGGTTCAGCCGGCGAGCCAGGTAGCCGTCGAGCCAGTCAGTGCTCGCTGCCACCACAAAGATGCCCGCTGCCCACCACCGCTGGGTCGCCGTCGGTGCCTGGAGGAGGATCAGCAGTAGCGGAACCCCAAGCAGGCGGGAGACGGTGATCCAGGTGGGGATGTTCATGGAGTTTTGGCTTTTAGATTTTAGATTTTAGATTTTAGATTTTAGAGGGGGAGCAGCGCTTAGCCCTTTCCCATCAAAGGGCTTTTGGCCCTAAAGTTCCTCTTCCCCTGGGAGAGGACTTGAGCGCTCTAGCCCTTAACTTTGCCAAAGCGGCGATCGCGCTGCTGGTAGGCATAGATCGCCTGGTGAAACTCCGAGGTGTCGAAGTCGGGCCACAGGGTGTCGGTGACGTAGATTTCGGCGTAGGCCAGCTGCCACAGCAGAAAGTTGCTAATCCGCATTTCGCCGCTGGTGCGAATCAGCAGGTCGGGATCGCTGATTTCGGCGGTGTAGAGATGGCGACCAAACAGATCTTCGGTGATGTCAGCCGGGTTCAGTTCGCCCCGCTGCACCTGCTCGGCGATCGCGCGACAGGCCTGCACAATCTCCTGCCGCCCGCCGTAGTTGGTGGCCACCGTAAACTCAATGCCGTGGTTGCCCTGGGTCTGGGTGACCGCCTGGTGAATCTCACCCTGGAGCGATCGCGGCAGGGCCGCCAGGTTGCCCACAAAGCGAATGCGAACGTTTTCCTCCATCATCTCCAAAAGTTCCTGGCGCAGCACCCGTTCAAACAGCGCCATCAAAAAATCGACTTCTTCAACTGGGCGACCCCAGTTTTCAGTCGAAAAGGCGTAGGCCGTCAGCGCCCCAATGCCCCAGTCGCGGCAGCAGCGTAGCAGGGTTTTGAGGGTATCTACCCCCCGGCGGTGGCCCATGATGCGCGGCAGCCCTCGCCGCTTAGCCCAGCGCCCGTTGCCATCCATAATCACCGCGACGTGCTGGGGTAGGCGATCGGGCTTGAGGTCGGCGGGTAGGGCGTAGCGAACAACAGGCTTGGTGGTCATTTTTTCTCTCGGGGAGACGATGAGGGGAGACGAAACAAGCGCAGTACGTAGTTAACTCCAAGGCTGCCCAGCCGCCGACCAAGGCTTCTGAGCTGGGGTGCCACCGCCTCGCGATCTACCGATTTAGAAAACTTAGACCGCAGAATACTGCGCAGGCGGCTGCTGGTTAGAGGCCGATCTAGAATACCGCCTTCCGCCAGCGAAATAGAGCCTGTTTCTTCTGATACCACAACACAGATACAGTGTTCCACTCGTTCAGTAATTCCCATCGCCGCCCGGTGGCGGGTGCCGAGCTGGCGCGAAGCCACCCGCTCCGAAATCGGCAGAATCACCCCCGCCGCCGCAATGCGTGACCCTCGCACCAGCATGGCCCCATCGTGCAGCAGGGTACTGGTTTGAAAAATGGTTTGAATCAACTCCTTCGACACTTCGGCATTGATGCGCACCCCTGGCACCGTAAAGTCGCGCTCGTCAATCAGCTTATCGGTTTCTAGAATCAGCAATGCCCCGGTGCGGTTTTGAGACAGCTCCTTCACGGCATCCACAATCTCGTCAATGACGTTATCCGGCTGAGGCATCGCCTCGCGCGAGGGGCTGAGCAGCTCCCGAACTCGCCCCTGGCCCAGCAGCTCCAGCAGCCGCCGAAATTCCCCCTGAAGCATAAAGGCCATGGCTACCGCCGAGCCAATCACCAGCTTGTCAAGCACAAAGCTGAGCAACTCCAGGTGCCAAGACTCGCTCAGGGCCGCCGCTAGCATCAAGAAGATCAGCCCCCGCACCATCCACAAAGTGCGTTTCTCGCCGATGATGACGAGCACCACATAGCTCAGCAGCAGCACCAGCACAATATCTAGCGCTTGTAACACGAACCTAACCTGGTCAAGGTTTGTTAGCCATTGCTCCCAGAGATAGTTCATGCAGCGTTAGAAGATGGTGTCTGAGCAGCTGTGCGATGGGTTAGCCCGAACAGCCCCCTGACAAAACCCTGCCCAAGACTAGCAACGGTTAGCTGACTAGGTAGACTTTGCTTTTGACCTGAGGGTTTCGGGCAGACAGTCTTGCCGAAGCAAATCTGCTACGGTTTCCCGGCGAATAATCAGGGTGGCATCGCCGTTGGCCACCAGCACCGCTGCTGGCCGAGGCACCCGGTTGTAGTTCGAAGCCATGCTGTAATTGTAGGCACCCGTGCCCGCAATAGTAACCACATCCCCGCTCTTCAACTCGGGCAGGGCCGCGTCCTTAATTAGAATATCTCCTGACTCGCAGTGCTTACCGGCCAGGGTCACGGTTTCGGCCAGGGGGGCGGCCATGCGGTTGGCCACCAGCGCCCGGTACACCGACTGGTAGGTGATTGGGCGCGGGTTATCGGACATGCCGCCGTCGATGGCTGCGTAGGTGCGCAGGCCGGGGATCACCTTCTGGCTGCCCACGCGATAGGCGGTGACGCAGGCGGAGCCGATCAGCGATCGCCCCGGTTCGCACAGCAGCTTGGGCAGCGGTATCTTTTGCGCTTCACAGGCTGCGATTACGCTCTCGCACACGGTCTTCACCCAGGTGTCGATGCTCGGTGGGTCGTCGCCCTCGGTGTAGCGAATGCCTAAGCCCCCGCCCACATCCAGTTCCGTCAGGGTGAGCCCGTAGCGCTGGGCGGTCACCATCCACTGGGCCATGACGCCCCCCAGGTCGGTGTGGGGGTTCAGCTCAAAAATCTGCGAGCCAATGTGGGCGTGGACTCCCAGGCAATTTAGCTGGGGCTGACCGCTGAGAAACTCAAACACGGCCTCGATCTGGTCGGGGTCGAAGCCAAACTTGCTGTCGAGGTGGCCGGTGCGAATGTATTCGTGGGTGTGGCACTCAATGCCAGGGGTGACCCGCAGCAAAATCGGCACGGTCTTGCCCGCTTGGGTGGCCAGTTCGCCCAAGGTCTTGAGTTCGAGCCAGTTGTCGACCACCACGCGGCAGCCCACCTCGACCGCCAGAGTCAGCTCTTCAAGGGACTTGTTGTTGCCGTGGAAGTAGATGCGATCGCAGCTGGCTCCGGCTCCGGTGGCCGTGAGCAGTTCGCCCGCCGAGACTACGTCAATTCCCAGCCCCTCATCGGTGACGATGGCACACACCGCCAGGCAGTTCCAGGCTTTTGAGGCGTAGACGACCAGGGCCTCGCCGGGGTAGTAGCGCTCAAACCCCTGGCGATACTGGCGGCAGGCGGTGCGCAGGGTGTGGTCGTCGAGAATATATAGAGGTGTGCCGAACTGCTCGACCAAGTCCACCACATCACAGCCGCCGACGCTGAGATGGTCGTCGGGGGTGGTGGTGGCGGTCAGGGG
>QBLT01000377.1 GCA_003249105.1 Leptolyngbya sp.
AAATCTCTCGCTTACCCCACTACCCTAACGGATGATTATTTGTTTGGAATACTCTAAGCCGATCTGAGCCTACTGCTCAACTGACGGCCCCTCGCCGAGTGCAAGTCCCCCTGCAAGTGGAGTTGACCGAACGCTTTTTAGAAGTCCGGCTGGTGCAAACCAATCTACTGGTTTGCGTGATTGAAGTGCTATCACCCACCAACAAGCGCATCGGGGAAGGTCGCACCGCCTACGAAGCCAAGCGTCAGAAGATTTTGGCCTCTGCGACTCATTTAGTCGAAATCGACCTGCTGCGCAGTGGGCCTCCCCTGCCGTTAGGCGACCCCAGCCGAAAAACTTACAGCATTTTGGTCAGCCGCAGTGGCGATCGCCCCAATGCCGAGCTGTATGAATTTGACCTACCTGACCCGATTCCTGGTTTTCCAGTGCCGCTGCAAGCCGATGACTCCGAGCCAGTTATCCAGTTGCAGCGGCTGCTTGACGATCTCTACACCCGCGCTCGCTTTGACCTGGCGATCGACTACTCGCAGCCCCTACAGCCTGCCTTACCAGAGCCAGAAGCCGCCTGGGTCAGGGCTGTTCTAAAGCGTTGAGCGATGGCGACTGATTTGCCGCTTAATGATGGGTACGATGCGATCGCCCCCGCCTGCAAACTACTCCTCTTTTCTCTAGCGATCGCCCATTTCCCCCTGGGCACCTTATTGCAATGGCAGATGGCCGTCATTTGCCACACCCAACCATCGCAACGGTGCGCTACCTATGCCCTACCAAAACATCAGTGCCGACCTGTCTACCGCAGACCTCAACGAAATCAAAGCTGCCCTGGCCACCATTCAGCAAAAGCTGCCGTTCTTAGTCCACCTCACCGCCGACGAGCGCCGCCGCCTCTACAAAATGGGCGACAAAAGCCTGTCCTTTGTCAGCAATAGCCTCACCGCCGCCCAAAACAATCCTGAAATCTTGCCCGCCAGCTTCGACACCGCCGAGCTCGCCCGCGACTACCAGCTCGCCACCGTGCTGAGCGAACTGCGCCTCAACCTGCGCCAGATGACCGAAAAGGTTGACGACACCCTGCTAGCCGTCGGCAGCGAAGCCATGACCAGCAGCCTCAGCGTCTATGACTACGTCAAAGCCGCCGCCAAGCGCCAGCCCGGTCTCAAAGCCGTAGCTGCCCAACTCGGGGAGCGCTTCAAGTCTATGCGTCAAAAAGCCGAGAAAGTAGAGGTGATGGCCGAGGCTCGGCCCTAGCCGCTTGAGGTTCTGATACTCAAAGCTGAAGCGCTGAGACTCAGTTGTGAGATTAAAACACTCAGGCTTGAGTCTATCTATGTTGACCAGCGAGGTTGCGGGCCTCGGTCGCGAGACTTTTTGCTTCAGCCGAGAGCATGGTGACCTCGCTGTCGAGGTTCAAAGCTTGGGGGGTGAGGTGCGATCGCCTGGCCATCGAGTCTCAGAGACTCAGCATCAAGGCTCACACCCTCGCGGTTGAGTTTCAATACCTGGCCGTCAAGATCCCTGATCTCTATCAGTCATCCTTGAACCCTTCAGTTTGTTAAACCTAAATTTGTAGGTTGGGTGAAACGTAGTGGAACCCAACAGCGGCAAACATTGTTGGGTTTCGCTCCGCTGCACCCAACCTACAAGAACTCCATCAACAATTCTCGAACCCTTTAGTGGAACCTAACAGCGGCAAACATTGTTGGGTTTCGCTCCGCTGCACCCAACCTACAAGAACTTCATCAACAATCCTTGAACCCTTTAAACGATGAATGCCCTCTCAAACCTGAGAGGGCATTCATCAGTCAGCGTAGGGTAGGGCTGGCTACCCTAGACCTACTTCCAACCAGCGCGATCGGTGATGCGCAGGGCTTCGGGGTTGTTGCTGCCAAACACCGAGGCATTCAGCGGGTCTTCTTTAAATTCGCCAAAGCTTGCCACCACAGAGTCGAGGGCAACGCCTGGCACCACGGGGTACTCGTTGTTGCTCTCGGCAAAGATGCGCTGGGCCTCGGGGCTAGCCAGATACTCTAGAAACTTCACCGCCGCCTCAGCATTGGGTGCAGTCTTAACCACCCCGGCCCCGCTGATGTTGACGTGGGTGCCGCGCCCGTTGGGGCCATCGCCCTGGTTAGGGAAAAACACGCCCATCTTTTCAGCGATCGCCTGCTCCTCGGGCTTGTCAGACTTGACCAGGCGGGCAAAGTAATAGGTGTTAGAAATGGCAACATCGCCCAGCCCAGCAGCAGCGGCCTTAATCTGGTCGCTGTCGCCCCCCTCGGGGTCGCGGGCCAGGTTAGCCACCAGGCCCCGTGCCCAGGTTTCAGTCTCTTCGGCCCCGTGGGCGGCAATCATCGACCCGACTAGGGACTGGTTGTAGATGTTAGTCGAGCTGCGCACCAGAATGCGCCCGCGCCACTTGGGGTCGGCCAGATCTTCGTAGGTCGAGAGTTCGGCGGGGTCAACGGTGTCTTTGTTATATATCAGCACCCGCGCGCGCTTGGTGAGGCCAAACCACAGCCCGTCGGGGTGGCGCAGATTTTCGGGAATCGCCTCGCTCAGCACCGAAGAGGTGACCGGCTGGAACATGTCTTCTTGCTCGGCGCGCCACAGACGACCGGCATCGACGGTCATAAGAATGTCGGCGGGGCTGTTTGCGCCTTCGCTTTTGATGCGCTCGATCAGCTGGTCGGCCTCGGCCTCAACCACGTTGACGCGAATACCCGTGGCCTCGCGAAAGCCGTCGTAGAGCTGGTCATCGGTGTCGTAGTGGCGAGACGAATAGAGATTGACCACCGGCCCACGGCGAAAGCCAAACTGGGCGCTGGCGGGGCGCTGGCGCAGATAGCCTGCGGCTACGGCAGTGGCGGCGGCTCCGGCTCCCAAAAATGCGCGTCTTCCTAGTTTCATAGGGTGTTTACCTCCAAAAATTAAACCTCAACTAAATCTCTGGGCAACTCCAGCTGGATGGCCGCAGATCATTGAGATGTCAGGTTGCATTGTATCGCTTATTGCGACCACTTCTTGATAATGCCGCTTTAAAGCTGAGCCCTGTGGCGGATGGTTGCCATACCCTTGCGCTGGGGCATTGTCTCTGCTAGTGAGCCAATGCCCTAGTTATAAGGGCTTGAGCCCAGGGAAGAATAGCTTTAGAATGGCCAATGAGGAATAAGTCCTGTTAGCCTAAGCGCATCTGCGATCGCAACCTTTCGACAATGACTCCCAGACTAACTACCCCGCCATTTTTCCTGAGCCGCTCTGCATCAAAGCCTAAGGGACAATTTCTCTGGGGATTGTTCTGCAAACCGCAGTCTTGGCTGGGGGTGGGCTGTGCGATCGCCTCCCTGGCGGCCCACGGGGTCTTGCTGGCCCTGGTCATTCCCGACTCAGACCCGGCTCCCCCACGGGCAGAAGATTTAGCCGCAACGCCTCCCCAATTAGACGATGTGCCCCTCACTGTGCTGCCGCCCACCGTCAAATCACCTCCGGCTGTAGCCCCGGCAGAGCCTGTGCCAGCTACACCAGTTGCCCCTCCCCCGGTCGCCCCCCAGGCG
>QBLT01000378.1 GCA_003249105.1 Leptolyngbya sp.
GTGTGTTTCGGTAGCTTCAATGCCGCGTCCGTAAATCCCGCATGGTGTTTGCCTAACTTTTGCTGGCGCTGCCGGGCGGCTAGGTCGTCGGGGCTAGGCTGCCCGCCCAAGTGTACTGAACTAAGGAAATGACGGCTTGGGCCACCGATGCGGTTTCGTTGGCGTTGACGGTAACTACGGGCGGACGGCGAGCGGGGTTGGGGTAGCCGAGGGCCAGGGCGATGTTGGCGGCATCCCAGGCACCGGGGCAGTCGGTGTGGGTGAGGCCGATGATCATAGGGACGGGCGATCGCTGCTTCATAAAGGTCAAAATGCGGCGGGCCTCGCGAAACTCATGGGGTCGATGGGCCGCCACCAGCAGAATGTAGGCGTGGGCCTTTTGAATCAAAATGTCCCACATGAAGTCGAAGCGCGATTGGCCGGGGGTGCCGTAGAGGTGCAGGGCCATGTCGGGGCCAAACTGGAGACGACCAAAGTCAAAGGCGACGGTAGTGCGCTTTTTGATCAGCAGGGCGTCGTCGGTAGCGCGGCGATCGGTATCGACCACCTCAATTTCGCTGACGGATCGAATAAAGGTGGACTTACCGGCCCCCACAGGGCCGGTGACCACTAAACGCATGATTTCCATGGGTGGGCGGAGGCAATGAAGAACAAGGTTAATTGCCGGGGGGACAGACCCTAAAGGAGAAGGGGGAAGCCCTAGGACGGATCTCGCCACTGTGGACATTGCTATATCAGCACAGCGGCTTAGGCCTAGGGTTCACCCTACCGGGGAAAAAGGGCTACATCAAAACAGCTTTTAGGTCGCTGAGAGTGCGCTTGATTTCGAGCATCAGCAGACCCTGTTTAGCTGCCTTGTCAGCTAAAACCAGAAATACTGCATCTTCGCCGCAGCTGGTGAGAATGCCGTAGCCTTTGTCGCCTTCTACAAAAATGCGATCGATGCCGCCCCGCGCTAGCTCGCTACCAATGCGATCGCCCAAAGAAAGCATAGCCGCCGACATCGCTGAAACCCGTTCTTCATCCATGCCGCCGGGCAGGCTGGCCGCGAGGGGCAGACCATCGGGGGTGACCACTGCCGCCCCTTGAATATCGGTGGTAGAGGTGACAAAGCTTTGCAAAATGTGGGTGAGTTTTTCGGTGCTAATAGCCATGGTGGTTGTCTCTTTGGTTAGAAAAAAATGAGGTGAATTAAGCTGAAGTGAAATAGACAGAAAGGGTATAAGTTTGAGCGCTACATTGCCCCAGCGCCGGTGGTGATTAGTCGTCTAAAGAGACCCTCAGACCAGCCGGTTTCTCTCAGCACGGCTGCCGAAGAAACTTCAATATAGGCTTGCTCAATAAAGGCCAGATCGACCATGCAAATTTTGGCGAGGGCATCGCGCAACTGCTCGTCTTTGCCGTCGGTCTGGGCACGCTTGCCAGCCTCATGCACAACCACAGCCATGGCGGGCACTACATGCTGGGGGCCAATGCCAATGCGCACGTGAATCAGACCAATGCGCCAGCGCCGATCGGCGTAGGCATCGCCCCAGTCATCCATGCCGGTAAACATCTCGTGGAACCAGGCCACAAAGGTTTCGCGCAGCCGATGAATTCTGCCCTCAGACTCGTTGAGGATGGCGTTCATCTCGGCATCGCGACCCAGGTACTCGTAGAAATAGTCGGCCATTTCTGGGGCAATTTCTAGGCCCCAACTGGCGGCGGCTTGAAGCACTTTGCGGTCGTCGGCAGTGAAGCCAATGCGCGACACCATCTTAGACATAAATTCTTTGGGTTCAAGGCTCATTGGGCTCATCCTTAATGTAGAACTTTGTTTCAACACCCTTGTTTTATCGCCTGAGCCCCGGGCGACAACATGGCATGAATACCTAAGATTTTGAAATCCGGATATTTTGTCGAGGGGTTAAAACCTGACCCTATGTTTGAACTTTAATCACGACTTTGTCGGTTATTTTTCAAGGCGGGGAACGCCCTCATTGCTTAAGGTTTACGCTAGCGAAACCCCTGCATAAATAAAGTGTTGTAAACGACTTAAACAACACTGAAACTGTTAATATCAGTAGGGCAATGCTAATACTAATGCTCAGGCGATCGCACTTTAGGAACTCCTAAATTGTTTATTTCAAGATCGTGCAGCTTAATCTTGCGTTTATGGACAAACGTTGCTTTTTCCCAGATAGCTCTAGCTTGAATTTGGCGCTACTTTCCCCGGCAGAACGATCTGGGCTGGGGCAGTTTGTCCATGGCATTAAGCGATGTCAAGCAAAGCCCCCTTTTACCCAGCCTCAAGCTGCGTAGAATTACGGACATTGGCGATATATTTCTTTATATAAGGTGGCGCAGGCGGGCCGTTGGGGCCTGCTCTGCCGCTAGAAGGCTATATAGTGAGATGCGATCGCCCATTCGCCCAGTGTTTGATACCTAGAGACAGTTCGACCCATGGCCCGACGACCAACAGCCGATGATGGAGTAGATCTAGCTCCTTATATTGACCACTCGCTGCTGAGCCCCCTGGCTACAGCGGAGCAGGTGGCCCAGTGGTGTGCTGAGGGCGATCGCTACGGGTTTGCCTCGGTGTGCATTGCCCCCTGCCACGTGCCTCAGGCCGTGGATCTGCTGCACAATACTAAAGTCAAGGTCTGTACGGTGATCGGCTTTCCCACCGGGGCGACGACCTCAGGTACCAAGCTCTACGAGGCCCAGGAAGCCGCCGAGCGGGGGGCTGACGAGCTCGATGTCGTGATTAATCTGGGCTGGCTCAAGGCGGGCAAGACCGATGCCATTCACCGAGAAATTGCCACCATTTGCGAAGAGACCGGTCTGCTGGTCAAAGCCATTCTTGAAACCGCCGTGCTCACCCCGCCAGAAATCGCTCTCGCCGCCGAAGTCTGCATGGATGCCGGGGTTTCGTTTCTAAAGACCAGCACCGGCTGGCAGGGGGGGGCCACTGTCGAAGTCGTGCGTCAGCTGTGGGACCTCACCCAGGGCCGGGTGGGCATCAAAGCCTCTGGCGGCATTGGCACGGCGGCCCAGGCGGTAGCCCTGGTGCAGGCGGGGGCGACCCGTCTCGGCACCTCGCGCGGAGTAGATCTGATGCGTCAGCAAAAAGAGGAACCCGCAGCTGAGACCTAGTCGGCCTGTCGTCTTTAGGCCAAGCCAAGCCTCAAGACGAGCAGGCCGATTAGGGCAACTAGACCAAGCGCCCGCCGGAAGTAGTTTACCCCCTCGAACAATTCTTGCCAGGCCCAGGCAAACCAGGCACCAAAAGCCACCAACTCGGCGGTGGCTTGGAACGTGCCAGCGGAGAGAACGGTTTGCAGCACCGTGGCCCCCACCGCCACCAGAATCAGTAAGTTCGGCGGTTGACCAATGACGATATTGCCTTCTCCGTCACGAAAGATGCGATCAAATAAAGTGGGAGCCTGGGCCTCGGGGGGCTGTAAGAGGATATTTGAAAACACGGAGGCGGGGTATCGAAAGCGTCAAGCTAACCTGCGTAGCATGACCCGAGTCATGGCGATGTAGATGAGCGCTTCGGAGGACT
>QBLT01000379.1 GCA_003249105.1 Leptolyngbya sp.
CACCTGGAGGACTACGCTGCGCCCATCGACCGCTGGTTTGCCACGTCGTTTAAGCCCATGGGCGAAAAGGGCAGCGGCCGGCTCAGCGTTACCTTTAGCGATGTCACCGATCGCAAACGGCTAGAGCTTTCCCTCAAGGCGTCGGAGGCGAAGCTCAGCGGCATTTTAGACAGCGCGATCGCGGCGATCGCCAGCTTTCGCGCCTACGCCGACGGCAGCTGGGAGCATGAATATTGGTCTGCCGGGTGCGAACCGCTGTTTGGCTACCCCCGCAGCGTCTACAACGACAAGCAGTTTTGGCTGGCCCAGGTACACCCCGACGATCGCGATCGGGTGATTATGCCCCTGTTTGCCGACTTTTTTGCTGGTGGCCAGACCACTGCCGAATACCGATTTCGCCATCAAGATGGCACGATGCACTGGTATCACAGTGACTTCGCCTCGCGTAAAATTGCCCAGGGCTGCTGGGTGGTGACCTCGGTCAACTACGACATCACCGAGCGCAAACAGCTAGAGCGCGATCGCGATCGCTTTTTGGCGGTGGGCTCCGACCTGCGGGTGATCACCGATCGCAACGGCTACTTCCACTGGGTGAGCCCCACCTTTGAGCAAGCCCTGGGCTGGACTGTGGCCGAAATGACCGCCCTTCCCTGGGGGGACTTTGTCCACCCCGACGACCTGACGGCCTCGGCTGACGAAATTACCGAACTCTTTAAGGGCCATGATACCTTTGCCTTTGAGAACCGCTACCGCCACAAAGATGGCTCCTACCGCTGGCTGCTGTGGAAGGCACGCCTCTACCCTGACGACGGTCGCGTCTACGGTGGGGCGATCGACATCACCGACCGCAAGCTGTCTGAGGCGGCCCTGCGCGACTCAGAGGAAAAGTATCGCCTGCTGTTCAACTCGATGGACGAAGGGTTTTGCGTCATTGAAATGTTGTTTGACGCGGGCGATCGCCCCATCGACTATCGCTTTCTCGACATCAACCCCACCTTTGCCCAGCAGACGGGGCTTACGGATGCCAAGGGCAAACGCGTCCGCGAAATGGTGCCCAACCTCGAAACCCACTGGTTTGACAAGCTGGGTCGGGTGGCGCTCACCGGGGAGCCCGTGCGCTTTGAAGATCATGCCGAAGAAATGGAGCGCTGGTTCGACGTATTTGGCTTTCGCTTCGGCGCACCAGAATTGCACCAGGTGGCGGTGCTGTTTCGCAACGTGACCGAGCGGCGACTGGCTGATGCCGCCCTCAAAGAGAGCGAGCGCAAGCTGCGGGCCATCTTTGACAGCACCTTTGAGTTTATTGGCCTGCTCAAAACCGACGGCACCGTACTCGACATCAACCGCACGGCCCTGAGCGTGATTGCGGCCGAGCCCGAGGCGGTGATTGGCCAACCCTTCTGGCTTACCCCCTGGTGGGATCACTTCCCTGAGCAGCGGGATCGTCTGCGGCAGGCGATCGGCCGCGCCGCCCAGGGCGACACCATCCGCATGGAAACCCAGCACATCTGGGCCGATGGCTCCACCGCCTGGGTCGATTTCTCGATTAAGCCGGTCTTAGACGAGCAGGGCCAGGTGATTATGCTGGTGCCCGAGGGGCGCGACATCACCGGGCGCAAAGCCGCCGAGCGCAAAATTCGCGAACAGGCGGCCCTGCTCGACATTGCCTCCGACGCCATCACCGTGCGCGACCTCGACCACCACCTGCTCTACTGGAACCAGGGGGCCGAGCGCCTCTACGGCTTTGCCGCCGAGGAGGTGGTGGGCCAGGTCGCCTACGATCTGCTGCGCAGCGAAACCGCCCAGCACGGCGAGATGATGCCCGTCCTGCTGGCGCGGGGCGAGTGGCGCGGCGAACTCGATCGCCTCACCAAAACTGACCAGGCGGTGACCGTTGCCGCCCGCTGGACCCTGGTGCGTGACGAGGCCGGGCAGCCCAGGTTTATTCTCACGGTTGAGACCGACATCACCGCCAAAAAAGCGTTAGAGGCGCAGTTTTACCAGGCCCAGCGGGTTGAAAGCCTGGGGCGGCTGGCTAGCGGCATTGCCCACGACCTCAACAACGTGTTTACGCCAATTGTCACCATTGCCCAATTGCTGCGCCTCACCCAGCGCCACCTCAGCGACAAAGCCCAGGATCACCTGCGGCTGCTGGAGGAGAGCGCCAAGCGCGGGGCCAGCATGGTGCAGCAAATTTTGTCGATTACCCGCAGCAGCAGCGGCACCCGCACGGAGGTTAACCTGGGGCCGCTGCTGCAAGATCTGGGGCACATTTTGCAGCAGAGTTTGCCCCGGCACATTGACCTGCACCTGCCGGGGCCGGCTCCAGGTCAGGAACTGCGGGTGAGTGTTGACCCGACCCACCTGCACCAGGTGCTAATGAACCTCTGCGTCAACGCCCGCGACGCCATGCCCGAGGGGGGCCGCTTGACCCTGGTGGCGGAGCTGGTAACGGTGGATGCGGCCCAGGCCCAGGCTCACCTCGATGCCCAACCGGGCCAGTATGTGCGGCTGACGGTGGCCGACACGGGCACGGGCATTGACCCAGGCCTGCGCGATCGCATCTTTGAACCCTTCTTCACCACCAAGGCACCGGGCCAGGGCACTGGGCTGGGGCTGGCCACGGTGCTGGGCATTGTCAAGGCCAGCGATGGCTTTGTGCAGGTGGTCAGCGAGGTGGGCCAGGGCACCCAAATGCAGGTTTATCTGCCGGCCCTGACTCAGCCCTCGGCCAGCGACGCCCCGGAGGCTGACTGGCCCGAGGCCCCGCCCCAGGGCCAGGGAGAACTGCTGCTGATAGTGGAGGACGATGCCTCGGTGCAAGATTCGGTGCGATCGCTGCTGCTCAGCTACAACTACCGCACTGTGATGGCCAACGATGGCTTTGAGGCGCTGGACTGCTTTGCCCAACAGCCAACCCTTCTAGTAGTGGTCGATATGATGATGCCGGGTATGGATGGCCTCACCCTGATTCAGCGGCTCAAGGCGATGCAGCCCAGCGTCAAAATTATTGCCACCAGCGGCTTGCCCACCTACCAGGAGGAGGCGCTGGCCGCCGGAGCCAGCGCCTTTTTGCTCAAGCCCTACAACCTCAGCGATCTGCTCGACGCGATCGCCCTGCTGCTGCAATAGCTCACTCGATGAGTCCTGCGGACAGCGCCAAGATTTCCGAGTTCTGTCTGGCCACCGTTCAAGGCAAACGGCTTAATGGATGACGATAGTGGTGCGAGCGATCGCCATCAACCGTGGAAGAACAACCGGGTTGATCGTTTGCATGAATCTAGTGAGAATGGAGCACGGATAAGACCCTTTAACTCCGGGATTAACCATCAAATCTGCTGGATAATACTAAATCCGGATAGCATACGCCCGAAATGATTAGGTCTGTCATGCAGGCCACCAATGATAGTTGGTTAGGGCTTTAATCTCGGATTGCATCGACAGCAACGTTCGGCAGCGGGCCTCAAGGACATCTTCGAGATCATTGAGGGCGTCAAAGCAGCGGTTGACTAAGGGGTCATCGGCAAGTCGCCAGAGTCGT
>QBLT01000037.1 GCA_003249105.1 Leptolyngbya sp.
GGTGTGGGGTCAGCTAGAGGCAAGGGGGGCGTAGATACCGTCGGCAGCGGTTCGGGGGCGATCGCTTCGCTTAACTCGAGCGCTGGCAAATGCTCGGGCAGGGCTGGTGCCGGGGCCGGGACTGAGCTGGGACTGGCGCTGCGCAGCCCCCGCAGCAGGTGGGTCAGGCTGGGGTTGTCGGTGACGGTTCCCTGCCCCGCTGACCAGGGCTGAATCTGCTGCGATCGCGGCATGGTCACCGGCTGGCTCGCGTCTTCCAGTACGGTAGGGCTCAGCAGCTGCCCCTGCACCATGGTGGAGTTGGGGGCAGGCCCGGCTGCCGGAGTCATATTCAGACACTTTTCGAGGGCCGCTTTAAACTGAAGGGTGTAGCGCTGCTGGCGATGCAGGCGCGCCTTGAGATCGCGGCAGGTTTCTTCAGCCTGGTGCAGGGCGGTGTTTTTTTCGCCGAAGCGCTGCTGCAAAAGGGTGCACTCGCGCTCAAGCTGGGCGACCCGCTGCTGGCTAGACTCCAGCTCAGCCTGGAGAGTTTCGTTGTGAATCGTGGTGCGACGCAGACCATCGTTGGCAATGTCGAGCTCGCTGAGCAGCTGGGCAATTTGCTGCTGCACCGGGCCGGGGGTAGTTCCTACCGGAAGACCGCCCGGTGGAGTTTGGGTGCGCTCGATCTCAGCCTGAAGGGCCACCTGCGATCGCTCCAGGGCTTCCTCTAGCTCGGTAACGCGCAGCAGGAGGGCGTCGTTACACTGGTTGAGATCTTGAATGAGCTGCACCAGATCTTCTGGAGCAGGCTCGGCGGGGGGTGCCTCCGACGAGGTATCTGCCGCTGACGGTGAAGACAAACCATAGACCTCAGTCAGCTCAACACTGTGGTCTATGGGCAATTGACCAGGAAAGGTGACCGCTTCCCACTCATCGCCAGCCGGAGGAAGAGACTGGCCCATAGCCGCCTCGGCGTTGTAAAGCAAAGGGTTACCCTGGGGCTCTGGGGAAGCGCTTGAAGCCGTAGTGTCAGTCATAAGGTTGCCTGATCCTGGTCGCGTACTCTCACATTCAACACTCAACCACTAAGGGGGCTGTTGACCCCTAAGAGTAGCTAATTTTGCCAATTTATTCACTTTTTTATTGACTGTTTAATTACAACATGTCTTTTTATGACTTCAGTTTATCCTTAACCCTCGCTTTTTCTTTTCTTCCTACAGTTAGAGCTGGGTAAAAAGGGTGCTTTTATCTGTCTAGGTGCATCGCCTGGGCTGTGTACCCTCTGCTAGCGTCGACCTTTAAGCATGTAATAATGCCGCCCTCCGCGTCCCCGTCCCTTGCCCTAGCCACCCTGAGCTACGGCCCTGACTTCTCCCGTTGCCAACTGCTCGTCAACAGTGTAGGCCAGCTCAGTCAAACCCCGATGCGTCACTATGTCATTGTCGATCGGCGAGATTATTCAATGTTTCAGGCGTTGGCCAACGCCAACACCGAAATTTTGACGGTTGAGTCGCTGCTGCCCTCCTGGATTCGTCGGTTTCCCTTGGTCAACCGCGCCTGGTTGAGCTTCAGAACTCCGCCGATTCGCAACTGGGTGCTACAGCAGTTGGTCAAGCTGGCCTTTGCCCGCCGCGCCGCTGAGCCCGTCACGGTTTTTGTGGATTCTGATGTGGTGTTTGTGCGTCCCTTTGATTTAACCTCCTTTGCCCAGCCAGATCAGACGCGGCTGTTTCGAGTGCCTGAGTTTTACAGCCCTGACTTTGAACCGCTGTACGAAGCGGCCTATCGGCTGCTGGGGCTAGAGGGTTACCGCTACGGGGTGACGCGCCCCAACTACATCGGCAATTTGATTAGCTGGCGGCAGACCAATGTGATTGCCCTGTGCGATCGCCTCGAACAAGTAGGGGGTCGCCCCTGGCTAGAGACCTTGGCCCGAGCTAAAACCTTGTCGGAGTACATTCTCTACGGGGTGTTTGTCGATCAGGTGCTGGGTAACGCATCTGGTCACAGCTACGATTGGTCTCCCCTGTGTCACGAATACTGGCGGCCCTGTCCTTTAGATGACTATCAGCTGGCCGAGTTCTTTGCTGCTGTGCAGCCCCACCACGTTGCCGTGATGATTTCAGCGAAGGCGCGGATTGCACCCGATCGCTACCGTCATCACCTCCATCGCTACAGCCGCGAACCCGCTACCCCGTGCCCTGACGAGCCTAGTGCGCGGGCCAACCCTGCGATGGATCGTCCCGTTTGACCCCTGTGCAAAATCGGGCCAAAGTTTCCGGGAACTCTGCCCCCGCCTTTGATAGACATTAAGGTGGAGGCCAAAATGGCCCTCTACTGCCGCGATCGCCCTCAGCCTCACCGCACGAATTGTCTACCATAGGGGCGGGGGTGAATTGGCAACCTGTTGTATCGAGGTTCTATAGCGCAAATAATGAGCAGATCAGGGTTTCGCACTGCACTTTTGGTGGCCGCCGCTGGCATTGCCCTAGCCACCACCGTCACCTGTAGCCAATCTACCGACCTGACCACCGCGCCGCCCGCTGCGATCGAGGCCGATGACGCCACGCCCGAACGCGACCCAGAAACGCTGCGCCTGCTCTACAGTCGCTCGGTGCTGACCCTCAACCCTCACCTGGCCAGTGGCTACCAGGATTTTGAGGCTGCCCGTATCGTTTACGAACCCCTAGCCAGCTACAACGAGGCGGGCGAGCTGGTGCCCTTTCTTGCCGACGAAATTCCGTCCCTGGAGAACGGTGGCGTGGCGGCCGATGGTACCTCAGTCACCTGGACGCTGCGTCCTGATATCACCTGGGCCGATGGCGAACCCTTTACCGCCGCCGATGTGGTGTTTACCTTCGAATTTATTCGCAATCCTGTGGTGGCGGCAGCAACCGCTCAATATTATGACGGTGTGAAAAGCGTTGAGGCGATCGACGACTACACCGTAAAAGTCACCTTTGCCACCCCCACCCCCGCCTGGTCGGTTCCTTTCACCGGTCAAACCGGGCTGATTTTGCCTCGTCATATCTTTGAAGAATTCAACGGCCCCACCGCTCGAGATGCGCTGGCCAACCTCCAGCCCGTGGGCACTGGCCCTTACCAAGTCGTGGGGTTCGAGGCAGGCACCGTGGTGTACGAGCCCAATCCCAGCTACTGGGGCGGACGCCCTGCCTTTAAGCGAATCGAGCTGGCGGGTGGTCTAGCTCCCTACGCCGCAGCGCGGGAGGTATTACAGGCGGGCACCGCCGACTTTGCCCACAACCTTCAGGTTGAAGCGGAGGCCCTCAGTGAGCTAGAAACCGACGCCAGCGGCCACGTCACGCACCTGTTTGGCTCCCAGGTGGAGCGCATTATGCTGAATTTTGCCAACCCCTTCGCCCGCACTGAGGACGGGGAGCGCTCTAGCCCAGAGATTCCGCACCCCTACTTCAGCGATGTGCGAGTACGCCAGGCGTTTAACCTGGCGATCGATCGCAACACCATTGCCAAAGAGCTGTACGGGGACTCTGGCAAACCAACCGCCCAACTACTGGTGGCCCCTGCCGACTATCAATCGCCAGGCATCAATTACACCTACAATCTGGCGCAGGCCAAGGCACTGCTCGACGAGTCAGGCTGGGTTGACAGCAATGGTGATGGCCTGCGTGAAAAAGACGGTGTTCCCCTCGAGGTGCTGTTTCAGGCAGCGGTCAATCCCGTGCGCCAAAAGACCCAGGCCATTGTCAGCGACAGTTTGCAAGAACTGGGGGTAGATGTGCAGATCGCGCGGGTGCGCATAGACGAATTTTTCTCGGGCAACCCGGAGGACACCGGCAGCCTCAACCATTTCTATGCCGATATGCAGGTGTACTCCATTGGCAATGAAAGTCCTGACCCCAGCATCTACATGGGCTGGTGGACCTGCGACAAAATTGCTACCCAGGCCAACCAGTGGCAGGAGCCCAACAACGCTCGCTACTGCAACCCGGAGTACGATCGCCTCTGGGAGGAAGCCCGTAAAGAACTCGACCCCGATCGCCGCGCCGCCCTATTTCAGCAGATGAATCAGCTGTTGGCCCAGGATGTCGCCGTCATTCCGGTGGTGCACCGAGCGATGACCAATGCGGTCAGCGATCGCCTCACCGGGGTCGAGTTCACGCCCTGGGATGCCAGCACCTGGGCGATCAAAGACTGGAGTTCCAAGCCCGCTCAGCCGGAGCAGTAGACCTAATCAGGCCCATCGCTGAGACAGGCGTTTCCCAACCTGCTGGGGATACAAACAATCACGATCGCAGTTCTTGAGGCTACACCTTCCGTCAGGCTACTAAGGGCGGCTTGAACCCAGCAATGCTCAAGGTTTTATAGCGAATATGTGGTTTTCTGACCCGGCCAAGGCAAAATGGTTATCTGTAGCCATCGACCCTTCCTATGACCTCTGAACCCGCTGTTACCAATCCGGTGATATCTCCCCTAGCTGCGATCGCCCTGAAGGTAGCCGGTGCCATCGCTATTCTGTCCGCCTTACTCGACTTTCTGATTCTGCTGGTTCCGCCCAATCTAACCAACGTGCAGTGGCAGCTCGCCACTACCACTCAGCTCGTCGACCGCGGCATTGTCCCCCTTATCGGTATGGCCCTGCTGCTGACCGGGTTTTGGCTAGACAGTTCAGTCGGCAAGGGGGGACAGCGCAAAAATCTGACCACCGATCCGCGGTTTTGGGTCTGTGCTTTAGCCAGCGTGCTGGGTTTAGTCTACCTGCTGCTCATACTACTGCACCTCAACGCCGTCCGCCTTTCGAGTCAAGCGGCCCTGGCTCAGGTCAGCACCGAAGCCAGTGAAGCCGCAACCCAGCTGCAACAACGGTTGTCTACCGAACTTAGCCAGCAACAGACCCAGCTCGGGGCGCTATTCGAAAACGACGATCTTTTATCCCAAGCGATTCAAAGCGGCCAACTGCCCGCCGATATTGAGCAGTACCGCAACGATCCAGAAGGGCTGACCCAATTCTTGCAGCAGCGTGCTGACCAAGCCCAGCAGCAAATTGAGACTGAAATTGGCACCCGCCGGGCGGAGGCCGAGCAGCGGGTGCGGGTTGAGGCCTGGCGCTCCGGCATTCGCGTATCGGTGATTAGCCTACTCCTGGCTGCTGGCTACTCCATCGTTGGTTGGCTGGGGCTACGCCGACTGCTATCGCTGACTCGATCAGCCTAGCCTAGGGCCTGCATCATCGCTTGCTGTGCTACGGTTTGGTAAATCTCCTTGAGGTGGCCCATCACTGCGGGCGCATCCTCAGGGGGGAGCGGCATTTTGCCAAGCACATCGAGAACTGTCGTTTCGGCAGGGGTGATAACCACTAGTTCCGAGTCCAGGGGGTCTGCATAGGCCCAAAATTGCTGGAGATCAACCTGACCGCCGAGTTTGCCAGACTCTGGCTGCAGGCCCGGTTCTATATCAGGAGTAAGAATTTCGGTAGAAGTAGCTGCGCTCTGCCGTCGCTGCCGCAGCGCGTCTAAAATACTGTCACGGCTGCGGCCCCGCAGTTGAAACAGCACAAACGGATCCTCACGAAAAAAGTCTCCCAGCTGGTAGTAGACTGCTGCAATGTGCTTACAGGGATTTTTGGGATCAGGGCAACTGCATTTAGAATGCACTTCGGATAGGTTAAACGGGTAAAGGCTGAGGCCGTTGGCGGTAAAAACAGCCTCAATTTCAGCCGGCATCTCCCCCGCTAGCAGCTGGGCCGAATAGATGGCCTGCTCCGAAAGCGAATCAATGACGTAGTTCCAGTCTTCATCAGTAAACGCGTCGAGCCAAATCGAAAGCTTGTAGGGTTCTTCAGCAGTGCCCTGCACCAGGGCTGTGACCTTAGACCCCTTGTACTCTAGGCTGAGAATGTGACCTTCGCGGGCGTAGATGCGACCCCGCTCTAGACGCTTCTTAAAGCGATAGGTGTTCAACAGCTCTACCCAGCGCTGCACCCACCAAGCTTCATCTTCTAGGGCGTAGGCTGAGCCTGAGGCAGATGCGTAAGCAGTCATAACGAGGTGGCGTAATGGGTGATCTCATCTTAAGGCCAGTCGTGCTAACCGCGAGGACTTGATTCAATGACCGACTGTAAGCGAGTAGAGCTGGGTGATCTGCCGTTGCTCGAAGCCAAAACCTGGGCCTGGTGTTCAAAAGGGCGTGGGGTGATGGAGCGGCTGTCATCTCCGGGGCCATGGCTATCACCCTAAAATTTGGGGTGATAGCCATGACTACGATACGTTAGCGACCAATGCCTAGGTACTGGAACCCAGCGCGCACCATGGCTTCGCGATCGAGGAAGTTGCGGCCATCAATGAGGATGGGGCTATTCATTCGCTGGGCCATGGCGGCGTAGTCGAGGTCTTTAAACTGTTGCCAGTCAGTCACTAAAACCAGGGCATCGCAGTTATCGGCTAGGTGCGAGGCATCAGTCTCAACAATGACGCCCGTCAGCCCGTGGCGCAGTCCGCTCTGGGAAACAATGGGGTCATAGGCCTTAACTTTTGCCCCTAGGCGATTGAGCTGCTCGATCAGAATCAACGCTGGGGCGTCACGCATGTCGTCGGTGTCAGGCTTAAACGTCAGCCCTAGCAGGCCGACGGTTTTGCCCTTAAGAATTTTGAGCACCTGCTGAAGTTTTTCAAGGGTAATTTGCCGCTGGCGGTTGTTAACCTCCACAGCGGCTTTGAGCAGCTGAGCCTCATAGCCATAGTCATCGGCGGTGTGAATCAGGGCCGATACATCTTTGGGAAAGCATGACCCGCCCCAGCCAATGCCCGCCTGCAAAAACTTTTTGCCAATGCGAGAATCTAGACCAATGCCCTGGGCCACCTGAGTTACGTCAGCCCCAACGCGATCGCAGATATTGGCGACTTCATTAATAAAGCTAATTTTGGTGGCCAAAAAAGCGTTGGAGGCATACTTGACCATCTCCGCTGAACTTAGGTCAGTAACCAGTACTGGCACCGGCTCGGCACTGGGATCTTCGGCAAAGCGCCGTTCTATAATGGGAGTGTAGAGTTCTTTCATCATGGCGATCGCCCGGGGGCTGTTGCTGCCCAACACGATGCGATCAGGGTTAAAGGTGTCATACACCGCCGAGCCTTCGCGCAAAAACTCCGGGTTGCTGACAACATCAAAGTCAGTGGCAATTTCAGGGTGGGTGGTCTCAGGAATGCCCCCAGCCGGCACAGGTACTTGCTGGCGCTCAGCCACCCCATCCAGCACAATCATGCGTACCCAGTCACCCGACCCAATAGGTACCGTAGATTTGTTGACAATCACTTTGTACCCGCCGTTGAGGTGAGTGCCAATGCCTCGGGCTACTGCCTCCACATAGCGGGTGTCACTTTCACCCGTAGGTAGGGCAGGGGTTCCCACCGCAATAAATAGAATCTCGCCGTGCTCGACACCAGCCTTGAGATCGGTGGAAAATTGCAGATGACCTGTCGCCATCGACGACTTCATAATCTCTGCCAGCCCTGGCTCAAAAATGGGCGACTGCCCCGACTGCATGAGTTTAACTTTTTCCTCATTGACATCAATGCAGACCACGTCGTGGCCAACATTGGCCAGGCACACGCCGGTAACCAGGCCCACATAACCTGTACCAATCACACATACCCGCATAGCAAATATCCTTTACTTTATAGACTACTATTAATAACTTAGCCGTGAGCTGAATGCCCATTGACAAATCCGAGGCCACAGGTAGCCATAAGCCTGCCTGCGAAGGCTAGCTAGTCACAGAGTGCAGTGTCGGTGATACGACCGCAGTTTTTCCTGATGAGTTCAGCCGACTGCGAAAATCATCGATGGTGAGCTTTAGTCCCTCCTGTAGCGGCACCGTAGGATTCCAGTCGAGGAACGTTTGGGCCCGAGTGATATCCGGCTTGCGGCGTTGGGGGTCGTCCTGAGGCAGGGGTTTGTAAATCAAATCAGCATCCGGATTCACCATAGCCTGGATGGTTTGAGCTAACTGTAAAATAGTGTACTCATCGGGGTTGCCCAAATTGACCGGGCCAATGTAGTCGCCATTCATCAGCCGCATCAGGCCGTTCACCAGATCAGATACATAGCAAAAACTCCGCGTTTGGGAACCGCTGCCATACAGAGTGAGCGGAATGCCTTGTAGGGCCTGGACAACAAAGTTGCTGACCACTCGACCATCATTCTCAAGCATGCGAGGCCCGTAGGTATTGAAAATGCGGGCCACTCGAATATCAACGTTGTTTTGGCGGTGGTAGTCAAAGGTCAGGGTCTCAGCAACCCGCTTGCCCTCGTCATAACAGCTGCGAATGCCGATGGGGTTGACGTTGCCCCGATAGTCTTCGGTTTGAGGGTGCACCTCAGGATCGCCATACACTTCGGAGGTTGAGGCCAGCAGAAAGCGAGCTTTGACTCGCTTAGCTAATCCCAACATGTTTATGGTGCCCATGACGTTGGTTTTGATGGTTTTGACCGGGTTGTACTGGTAGTGTACGGGGGAGGCAGGGCAGGCCAAATGATAGATTTGGTCAACCTCAAGCCTGATTGGCTCCGTTACATCATGGCGAATGACCTCAAAATAAGGATGATCGAACCAGTGGAGCAGATTGTGCCGGTGACCCGTATAAAAATTATCTAGACAGATGACTTCGTGACCCTCGGTCATCAAACGGTCAATTAAATGGGAACCAATAAATCCGGCTCCGCCGGTTACGAGAATTCTCATGGGCAGTTAACCAAAGACAGGTCTGTAAACTAGCAGGGGTAGCTTGCATCTAACCTTACTTTCCATAGGGTAAAGTATCCGGATATCAAAACCCAGTTACTTTAATTTTGATTGGATTGCTTTACTTCATAAAGTTTTTCTATTTTAAGTGGTCGTTTTCCCAAAGTTTGACTAGCCCGGTTACTTATTTAAAGCTTTATGTCTAGTAGTGTCCTTTGCCATTTGTTTGTTTATGGCACCCTGAAACCTGGAGAGCACGCGTTTGCCAACCTTTGTGAACCCTTTGCGATCGCAGCCCAACCAGCCCAGACAATCGGACGACTTTACCATTTGCCCCTAGGCTACCCAGCCATGACCACAGAATCAGGTTGGGTGCAAGGTGTTTTGCTAACGTTGTCTAGCTCAGATGCTCTCAAGGCCATAGATGCTTTTGAAGAGTATGACCCCGATCGCCCTCAGAGTAGTGAGTATCAGCGGAGCTTGCAAACAGTCTATGACCAAAATCAGCGCCCTCTAGGTAGAGCCTGGATTTACACCATGAGCCCGGAACAGGTCAGTCGTTGTCGTGGCCTGTGGTTACCCCATGGCAACTGGACAGAAACCCTAATCGCGTAAACTTTTCAAAATAAAAGGCTCTGCCAATTTGGCAGAGCCTTAGCGCTAGGTAAACCTAGCTAAATTGTGACTAAGTTAAAACAACTTAGAAACGGAAGGTGGCACGAAGGGCACCCCAGAGACCAGTCTCATCGTCAGCAGCAGCGGAGTTAAGGTCGCCGTAGATGACAGCAGGCGTAATGGTCAAAAACTGGTTGAAGGGAATCTCGTAGTAACCTTCAACCAGGAAGGGGTTGTTAGCAGCCCCAACTAGCTGAGGCAACTGACCGCCGTAGACACCCAATTGAGCACCCTCAGCTAGGAAGTTGTTGATGCCAACACCAGCAGTCCAACTAAAGTCGTTGCCGCCGTTGAAGCTGCTGTAGGCACCATGACCAGCGACAAAGAAACGACCGAAGTCAAGGTTCAAAAGACCAGCAAAGGTGTCAGTACCACCAGCTGCACCACCTTGGAAGAGTGCGGACTTGTCGTTGTGCAGGTAAGCAATACCAGCATCTAGGAAGCCATCGCTTAGGAAGCTAAGCTGAGCGATGTAGCTTTGCGTGCTGGCGCCGTCGCCCGAGAAAATACCAGATGCAGGGGTAAAAGCAGCTTGACCACCAGCGGTGTAGCCTGCGTCCAAAACGATATTGTCGGTGAGAGCAAAGCTCAGACCAACACCAGCACCGTTGGTACCACCACCACCAGCGTCATAGAACAGAGGACTGCCAGCATCTGCAACGGAAGGACCGTCGAAGGGCACGATGGTGCTGGTCACCCAGTCACTATCAGACAAGCCGCGAGCGGAAGCAGTTACGGTCAGACGGCTGCCAACAGGAAACTGGTAGTAGAAGTCGTCAACGCCCACGTTGTAGTCAGGACCACTGTTACCGGCATTGGCAAGACCACCTAGGAGGTTGTTGGTGCCACTTACGGCATTGCCGTTGCCAGACTGAAGACGAATGCGCAGACGGTCGTTGCCGGTGAAGCTGGAGTCAAAGTTCAATCGAGCACGAGCAGCGACGCTGGTGCTAGCTTCGCCAGTGATGACATCGATCGGGGTAACGATATTGAAGTCAGCCTGACCAACCAACTTGGTGGTGGTAGAGAACTGCTGAGCACGCAGGGTAGCGGTTTCAGCTTCCAGAGCGTCAACGCGACCGCGTAGGGTGGCCAGTTCAGCCTGGAACTCTTCTTGCAGACGACGGATGGTGGCGAGGTCGTCAGGGTTGATGCCGGACTGGGCGATCAGAGTCGCGATCACATCCAAGCAGGAGTTGAGACCAGCGGCGAACTCAAAGCGGGTTAGGCTGCGCTGACCGCGGAAGGTGCGGTCGGGGTAACCCTGAATACAACCGTAGTTCTCAACCAGGCTTTGTAGTGCCTGGAAGGCCCAGTCGGAGGGCAGCACGTCGGTGAGTTCTGAGACGCTGGTGATTTGAGCCAGTTGAACAGAGTCTTGGTCGAAGTCGCTGACCAGGGGGGTAGCGGCTTCAGCTGCGATCGCGGAACCAGAGACGGCCACAGCTGCACCTAGGGCAGCGGGCACAGCCAGCAAAGATTGCCAAAATAACTTAGCCATTCGGTATTTTCTCCTCACACCTTATTCAAGGTTTATTTGTGTACCTACCAGCAGGTTTGGCATAAGCCATCCCTATCGACAAGGTGCCTACCTGACCTATAGATAGGTCAAAGTAACTTAACCTTTCTGTACATCCAAAACCAACAATAGCAGATATGCTCTGTGTCGGCTAGATGATTTTGGCAAAGCCGCCAAAGATCATTCACCGTCCCAGAGACGCTTACTGCTGGCCTAAGGTTCCCATTGTTTAGGCTAGGTCAACACAGTATTAAGGAGAAAGGTTGGCTAAACTTATATAGTTGATATCAATGGGCTGTTGCCCAAGACACAAGATGGTCAAGATGTGGGCCTTTACTGGCTAGACAGTAATTCCAGTAAAGGCCCAGCGAGATTACCGCCTAGAAGCGGAAGGTGGCACGAAGAGCACCCCAAAGACCGATCTCGTCATCAGCAGCGGCCGTATTGAGGTCGCCATAAATGACAGCAGGGGTGATGGTCAGGAACTGGTTAAAGGGAATTTCGTAGTAACCTTCAACCAGGAAGGGGTTGTTAGCAGTACCAGTTACCTGGGGCAACTGGCCACCGTAGACACCTAGCTGAGCACCCTCAGCCAGGAAGTTGTTGAACCCAACACCAGCGGTCCAGCTGAAGTCGTTGCCACCGTTAAAGGTGCTGTAAGCACCGTGACCAGCAACAAAGAACCCACCGAAGTCAAGATTTAGCAGACCAGCGAAGGTATCAGTACCACCAGGTAGGCCACCTTGGAAGTTTACAGACCGATCGTTATGCAGGTAGGCAATACCAGCATCTAGAAAGCCATCGCTCAAGTAGCTCAGCTGAGCAATGTAGCTCTGGTCGGCAGCAGCAAAGACACCAACCGCAGGACTAGTAGCCTGGGGAAGAGCAGCTGAGCCGTTGCCAGCCGTGTAGCCAGCGTCGAAAACGATGTTGTCAGTGAGGGCAAAGCTTAGACCAACACCAGCACCATTTGAGGTGCTGCCGCCAACATCATAGAACCGAGGACCACCAGCATCTGCAACGGAGGGACCGTCGAAGGGCACAATGGTGCTGGTTACCCAGTCATCGCCCTGGAGGCCACGAGCAGAAGCGGTCACAGTCAAGCGGCTACCAACGGGGAACTGGTAGTAGAAGTCGTCAACGATAACGCTCCCGAAGTTGCCACTACCACCATTAGCTAGACCGCCCAGAATGCCAGGGCTGATTGCGTTACCTTCACGACCCTGCAAGCGAATGCGCAAACGATCGTTGCCGGTGAAGCTGGAGTCGAAGTTTAGACGAGCTCGAGACGCAACGCTGGTGTTTGCTTCACGAGTGATGACATCAATTGGGGTAACCAACTGGAAGTCGGCCTGACCACGCAGTTTGGTGGTGGTGGAGAACTGCTGAGCACGCAGGGTAGCGGTTTCAGCTTCGAGGGCATCAACGCGACCGCGCAGGGTGGCCAGTTCAGCCTGGAACTCTTCTTGCAGACGACGAATGGTGGCGAGGTCGTCAGGGTTGATGCCGGACTGGGCAATCAGAGTCGCGATCACATCCAAGCAGGAGTTGAGACCAGCGGCGAACTCAAAGCGGGTTAGGCTGCGCTGACCGCGGAAGGTGCGGTCGGGGTAACCCTGAATACAACCGTAGTTCTCAACCAGGCTTTGTAGTGCCTGGAAGGCCCAGTCGGAGGGCAGCACGTCGGTGAGTTCTGAGACGCTGGTGATTTGAGCCAGTTGAACAGAGTCTTGGTCGAAGTCGCTGACCAGGGGGGTAGCGGCTTCAGCTGCGATCGCGGAACCAGAGACGGCCACAGCTGCACCTAGGGCAGCGGGCACGGCTAGCAATTGCCAAAATAACTTAGTCATTCAGTCTTTTCTCCTCACACCATAAAAAGTGCCGCAGCCGCACCCGTGCCCCAGCAGCCTTATCAATAGCGGCTGAACCTCGGTGAACCTGCGACCAAATCCATAGTAGGAAAGCCAACTTAAGAACTCGCTAGCCTTTCAATAAGGTTGTGTTAGCAACATTGCCTAAAAGTTAAGCTGCCACTAAAAACGACTGATTGACTTCGTAACCACCTCTACCCAAGGGCAGAAATCGCAGTGGCCAGGGCAAAGTCTTTTTCGGTTAGCCCTCCGGCATCATGGGTGGAGAGGCTGATGACCACACGGTTGTAGGAAATTTCTAGGTCAGGGTGGTGCCCAGCCGACTCGGCGGGTTCAACTAGCTGGTTGACGAAGTCAACAGCCGCAACAAAGTCTTTGAAGGTGCGGGTACAGGTGATCGTCTTGCCGCTGAGGCTCCAGTCGGGGAGGTTGCTGAGCCTGGTTTGAATGTCGCGATCGCTGAGAACGTTAGCCATAGTGGTGGGTCAGATGAGTTGCCCCCCCCATCCTAAGGATTGGTTGGGAGGGATGGGACGAATGTAGGGGACAGCGTGAGGCTGAGGAGGATGAATCTAGAGTTGCCCCCAGTAGGCATTGCCTTTTAAAAGCTATCCGCCCCTGCCAGGGGAAGAAAGTCTTCCTAAGCAGGGGCGGTCTAGTTGGATCTTAGGTTGAACCTGACTGCCGGGAGGAACCCTACTCAGCCAGCTTCGAGAGCTTAGCTAGTTGCCAAAGCAACCAACACTGAAGCTAGAGTACAGCCCCGGCACACAGCCGGCTGATCTCAACCTGAAGACCCACACGTTTACTACTCTCTTGCATGGGCATCACCTCCTGAATCCTAACGGTAAAATCTGTAGAGTTGCTGCCGTAACAGCGGCATTACTCGTAAGTTAGCACAATAATTTCTGGCTGGGGCAGAAATTGCGAGCTTTGCCGAGGTTTGAGCCGATAGCGCTGGCCCTCAATGCCCTTCCAGAATCTATAAACCTATGTCCCAAAGCTTTCTTCCAATTCTTGATATCGCTTTAGATCAATACTTACTAGCTTGGCTGCAAGAAGACGTTGGCCGGGGTGACTGGACGACTGCTGGCCTGGGTGCTTTTGCCCAGCGACCTGGGCAGGCCGTTTGGGTCACCCGTGCCCCCGGCGTAATGGCCGGGCTTCCCTTTGCCCGCCGCCTCTTTCAGCAGCTAGATGGTGACGCCAGCTTTGAGCCCTTGGTAAACGATGGCGACCTCTGCGCCAAAGACACCACCGTGGCCAAAATTAACGGTTCTCTGGTGGTACTGCTGACTGGAGAGCGGGTAGCCCTCAACCTGGTGATGCGCCTCAGCGGCATTGCCACCGCTACCCATCAATACGTCGAGCAGTTGGCCGACAGCCCTACCCAATTTGTCGACACCCGCAAGACCACCCCTGGCCTACGCCAGTTTGAAAAGTACGCCAGCCGAGTGGGTGGGGCTATTAACCACCGCATGGGGTTAGACGATGCGGTGATGATTAAAGACAACCATATCGCCGCTGCCGGGGGTATTCGGGCGGCTGTGGCGCAGATTCGAGCGGCAATTCCTTACCCCATGACGGTGGAGGTAGAAACGAGCAATCTGGACCAGGTCGACGAAGCGATCGCCTGCCCCGTCGACATCATCATGCTTGACAATATGTCTCCAGAGCTGATGAAGACAGCGGTCGGGCGTATTCGTGAGCAAAAGCCGACGGTCAAGATCGAGGCGTCTGGCAACGTAACGCTAGAGACTCTGGGGGCGATCGCGGCGACAGGGGTAGATTTTATTTCCAGCAGTGCCCCCGTCACCCGGGCCCCGTGGCTAGATATTAGTATGCAAGTGATCAGTTCTGAAGTGGTTTAACCGGAGGCAACCCATGATTTTAACTACCGGCCCCAACGTTGACGGTCGCCCCGTAGTTGAATACTGCGGGCTGGTGAACGGCGAGGCGATTTTGGGCGCAAATATCTTTAAGGACTTTTTTGCGGGCATTCGCGATGTGGTTGGCGGGCGATCGGGAGCGTATGAGCATTCCCTGCGTCAGGCGCGCAACACCGCGATTAAAGAAATGATGCAGGCAGCCCAAGAGCTAGGAGCTGACGCCATTATTGCCGTAGACATCGACTACGAATCGCTGGAGATTAACAATGGCGGCAACATGCTGATGGTAGCTGCCAGCGGTACAGCAGTGCGCTTGGGATGAGGCTAGGCACCCGGTACCTAAACCAAATCCTTGGAGGCAGCCTAGATTGGGGCTAGGTATCGGGTGCCTGAATTGGGCTACGGAAGGGCGTGATCTTTTAGGTCGGCTAGAGCAACATGCTCAACGGCACTCGCGTGGGTAGCGTCTAGAATCACCGGAGGTGCGACCCCGGCTTCTAGGGCTTCTTGCCAGCGAGGGGCGCAGAGGCACCAGCGATCGCCCGGCTTGAGCCCCGGAAACTGAAAAGCGGGCATCGGTGTCGAGAGATCGTTGCCCTGGGCCTTGGTGAAAGCTAAGAACTCAGGGGTCATCTGGGCGCACACCACGTGCACTCCCATATCGCCCGCGCCGGTATTGCAGCAGCCATCGCGATAAAAGCCGGTCATGGGTGAGGTGCAGCAGGGGGCGAGGGGAGTCCCCAAGACGTTGGTGGCGGTGGTCATGGGAGGTTTAACCTAAAGATCTGGTAGGCGGGTCGCCATTCGCTTTTAATCTACCGTAAGACCTCAAAACCCGCCCTGATAAAGCTCAAAAAAAGAGATGCCGCTGGCGACATCTCGGGGAAATAGGTTTGAGGGTAAAGAATCTCATAGGGGCAGACCCGGCTAGGCCTAGGCATCGATGGTGGTCATGGGTTCATCGACTGCGCTAGTGCCGGACTGCTTGCGTCTGTTGAGGTGCTCCAGCGCAATTTGAGACAACTCGGTAACGAGCAGGGTGGCCAACAAACCATCATCGACCCAGCCAATAATTGGTAGAAAGTCAGAGGCGATATCAAGGGGTGAAACCAAGTAAATGATGGTTCCTAAAACCAAGAGCCCGCGGTATTTGGTGTTGCGCAGGGTTGCTTTATACCAGTTGTAAAAGGAGCCGATCGCATTGTTCATTGAGCCATTCACCTGAACGTAATTATTAAATGGTGTCAAAAAAACAGGCGACCACCCAGTGTAGAAAACTGATCTAAATCAGTGGAGAACCGGCCTCCAGAATTCACTGGTTTGAGCTGAAGCAACCGCTGGGTGCCCAAGGTCAAAGTGCTAGACTACGGAAGCAACAATGACAGAAATGCGCGGTTCTATGACCGTAGAGACGAGACCGACTGACCAAGCCGGAGTGGCGACCATTGAGGTGCCCCTCAGCATCGCACCAATGATGGATCGCACCGATCGCCACTACCGCTTCTTTATGCGGCAGATCACTCGGCACACCCTGCTCTACACCGAGATGGTGACGGCCCAAGCAATTTTGCACGGCGATCGCGACCATCTGCTGGGTTTTACCCCCAGTGAGTCGCCGCTGGTGTTGCAAGTGGGGGGAGACGACCCGCAGCTGCTGGCGGTCTCGGCCCGCGCTGCTGCCGACTTTGGTTACGATGCCATCAATTTGAATGTGGGTTGCCCCAGCGATCGCGTCCGCAGCGGCAACTTTGGGGCCTGTTTGATGGCCCAGCCCGAGCGGGTCGCTGAGGGTGTGGCGGCTATGATGGCCGCTAGCCCACTGCCGGTTAGCGTGAAGCACCGGATTGGGATAGACGATCGCGATCGCTACGAAGACATGGCAACCTTCGTTGACACCGTGGCCCAGACGGGCTGCCGCCACTTCACCGTCCACGCCCGCAAAGCCTGGCTGCAAGGGCTTAGCCCCAAAGACAACCGCACGGTGCCGCCCCTGCGCTACGGCGACGTGCACCGCCTCAAACGAGACTTTCCCCACCTGTGGATTGAGATCAATGGCGGTTTGACCACGCTTGAGCAGATGACAGAACAGCTTGCCCAGGTCAACGGGGTCATGGTTGGCCGGGCCGCCTACGACAATCCTTACCTCTTTAGCCAGGTTGATCAATGCTTGTTTGCCATCCATCGGGAACCCCTCAGCCGCCAGCAGGTGGCCGAAGCGATGCTGCCCTACATTGATCACTGGGTGCGACAGGGGCTAAAGCTCAACAAAATTACTCGCCACCTGCTGATGCTGTTTGCGGGGCAGCCCGGCAGCCGCCTGTGGAAGCAGACCCTCACTGAGGAGTCGCCTAAGCCCGGAGCCGGGGTTGAGGTGGTCCGGCAGGCTTTGAGGGCAGTGCAGCGCCAGAGCGAGATTCAGGCCCAGCTAGGGAGTCTCGTTTGAGCCTTGGGTGTTGGTCTCTAGGAGGGTGGGTACCCAGGCAAAAGGGTAAACGTATTCGTCAGTCGCCGTTAGCGGAGACAGTGCCGTGCCATCGGGTTGAACGCGGTGTAGCACCTGGGTTCCTAGCGGATCGTCCGGCGGGGTGGCCGTGAAGGCAATCCAGTTGCCATCGGGGGACCACTGGCTGTCGAGGATATTTTGCAGGGGCTGATTAGTCAAAGCCGTAAAGTCTTGGCTGACTAAATCCAAGCGAAACAGGGTTTGCCGACCGGCTTGAGCTCCTGAAGCGAAGGCGAGTTGCTGACCGTTGGGTGCCCAGCTGAGGGCATCGTAAAAACCAGGCCGGGTGAGGGATTGGGTTTCCCCAGTGTTGACGTTAACTAGAGCAATGATTTCTTGATTGCTGAGGGGTGGGTTGTGGGGCCGATAGTAGGCGATGTAACGACCGTCGGGCGACCACAGCACAACGCTGCGGTAAATCTGGAAGTTGGTTTCGGGCGTCAGCACGCGGCGATCGCCCCCGTCAGCCCTCACTACATTGAGCCGCTGGAAGGGATAGTTACCCTCATAAAAGGCCAGCTGGGTGCTATCGGGAGACCAGGCCAAAGGACTCCCAGCAGCACCGTAGATGCCAGGGGTTTGGGTAATGCGGCGAGGGCGGCTACCGTCCAGCCCGGCGACAAAGATATGCTGGCCGGTCACATAGGCGATCTGGTTGCCATCAGGTGCCACAAAAACGTCTGACTCTGGACTGTCGGGCAAGGTGTTAAAGGTTGTCACCTCTCCGGTGGGGCGACTGAGGAACAGTTTTAATTCAGCGGGGGCACCGGCCGTGGGGGCGGGGCAGCGCTGCTTAATGACCAGGGTTTCGCCGTCGATCTGCCAGGCTAAATCAATGGTGGGTGGTCGCTGACAGTCGCTAGAAAACACCAGTTTGGGGGAGTCTGCGCCCGGTTCACTTCGATAGACTTCGCCGTAGTTTTGAACGATGGCGAGCCGTTCGCCGCTGCGAGACCAGGCCAAGGCGTTGAAGGGGCGATCGCCCTCGGGCAGCAGGGCTTCGCGATCGCCGCTGTCGGGCTCTAGGCGAAACAGACCGTTGGGGGTGGCAAAGGAGAGATCGGCCGCTGGCACTGCTGAGATGGCAAACGCCACAATTGCGGTGGTGAATAGGGCCACAGGGGGTTGAATCACGGTTTCACATCCTTGAGCGTTGCCTTCGTCATCATAGCTACGGGCTGGGGGCTTGGAACCAGATTTTAGAATCGCACCGGCGATCGCCCCAATCATCGGTTAGTTTCTAAGATGCCAGAGGCATAAATTGTTGAGTTGTCGGCCCTGCCGCCATCGCGCATGACGGACGGGGGCTGACTCCGGTGCTGTATTTATTCGTCAGCTCATGAATGTCATCAGCCTATTTTTCATTTTTCTAATTCTCTCCTCCCTTCAACCCGCCCTGCAGCGGCGGCTTGTCGAGTCGCGTCGGGTCAACTCCATTCGCAACTTAGAGCAGCAGCGCGGCAGTCGGGTGATTCTGCTGATTCACCGCCAGGAGTCGATCAGCCTGCTGGGCATTCCCATCTCGCGGTTTATCAATATTGAAGACTCAGAGCAGATTTTGCGGGCCATTCGCCTTACCCCCGCCAACGTGCCCATCGACTTGATTTTGCATACTCCTGGGGGGCTAGTGCTGGCTACCGAGCAAATTGCCCGGGCGTTGCTTCGCCATGGAGCTAAGGTAACGGTGTTCATTCCCCACTACGCCATGAGCGGTGGCACGATGCTGGCCATGGCCGCCGACGAAATTGTGATGGATGAAAATGCGGTGCTGGGGCCGGTGGATCCTCAGTTGGGCAATGTGGCGGCGGCCAGCATTCTTAAGGTGCTGGAGGTGAAACCACCGGAGAAAATGGACGACCAGACTCTGGTGACGGCAGATCTAGCCCGCAAGGCGATCGCCCAGGTGCAGCGGTTTGTGCGCGCCCTCCTAGAAGACTCAAACCCTCGGCAAAAGGTTGACCCGGCTAACATTGACAAAATCATCGATCGCCTCACCACTGGCCAGGTCACCCACGACTACCCAATTTCGGTGGAAGAGGCGACCGACATGGGCCTGCCCGTGACCGTGGGCCTGCCCCTAGAGATCTACAGCCTGATGGATCTCTATCCTCAGCCGATGACGGGCCGACCGACGGTGCAGTACATTCCGCTGCCGTACCAGAGTCCGCCGTCGCTGCCGACGGGGCAAGGGCGAGCTGAGTAGAAGGTGGTTCGATGAGTAAGTGGATAGGTGCCGAACTTATCCACAGAGATAGTCGACGATGGCTCTGGCAATCTGGTGGTTGCCGTCTTTTGCTAGGGCTTGGGTGGTGCGGGGCGGGTCGAGGGGCTGGGTCAAAAATGACCAGTCGCTGTCAAAAAATTCTGCAGGCGTGAGGACGCGGTGCCAGCTGTGGTCTTGCAGACCGTTGACGAGAACGGGGCCTTCCGCAAAGTCCTCACGGGTGATAGTGATAATGGGCAGATCGAGGCGGCAGGCTTCGGAGAAGGTGCTGAACCCTGGCTTGGAGACTATGCGGCTGCACAGGGGCATGACATCCACTGGGCGGTAGCCCTGCCTCGGCACCTTGAATAGATTGGGCAGGGCGGGAGCGTCTTGCTCAAAGGTGAGAAACTGCCAGTCGGGGAACTGGTTGAGGCGATCGTAGGGAATGGCCTGGAGGCTTAACCCACCGAAGGTCAGTAGCACGGTGCGTTCTTGAGGATGGGACAAGTTCCACTGCGCTCGGAGGTCTTCGGCCCGATAGCGTGGGGTGCCTCCGGTGAGCCCGGTGTCTTCTACTACGGGGAAGGCGGGCATCGGTTCGTGGAAGGGCAGGCGGAAGAGGCGATCGCACTTCCCAAAGCACTCTCCAATCCAGCGGGCGATCGGCTCAAACTCGGGGCCAAAGCCGCGGTAGATAAAATCCCAGCCAAAGTTGCTGACCATCCAGCAGGGGATGTCGGCGGCGTGGGCGATCGCCGTTGCCAGCGGTGGAATGTCGGCCAGCACCAGATTTACCCCGCGCTGTTTGAGGTAGGCGGCCTCAGCGGCTACGGTTGACCGCTGGTGGGCCTGAATGTCTTTGAGCCTGGCCAGCGTCGCCGGTAAGTCCATCCTTAGGCTGTCGGGCTGAATCACGCCAATATCAAAGGCCACCGGACGATACTCATAGGCTATTGGCAGGTATTCGTCGAGCAGCCACTGGGGCGCGGTGGTGGCCAGCACCAGATCCACCTCGGGCTGTAGCGCTTTGACTGTAGCCGCCACCGAGGCGGCGCGAGTGGCATGGCCAAAGCCGTGGTTAGTAATCGCCACGTAAAGCACAGGGCGGGGCATAGACAATTCTTCTCCTACTAAAAAAGGCTCGCCCCCAGGGACGAGCCTCAATCATCTCAACAGCTAGCGCCTAAAGCTGGGGCACAAACTTCTGTTTATCGGGCACTACGGTGTACTCAGAGACAATCTGGCGCAGCTCGTCGCCATCAATGGTTTCACGCTCAACTAGAAGATCGACGAGGCGATCGATCAGGGCGCGGTGATCTTGCATGATGCCTTTTGCCTGGTTATAGCAATGCTCAACGATGGTGCGCACCTGTCCATCAATGCGAGATGACACTTCCTCAGAATATTCTGAGCGAGAGAGCCAGTCGCGACCCAGAAACACCTCGCCCTGGGAGCTTTCGAGGGATAGCGGCCCCAGGTCAGACATACCAAACCGGGTGACCATCTGCCGCGCCATATTGCTCACCTGCTGGAGGTCGTTGCCCGCCCCGGTGGTGACTTCGGCATCGCCAAAGATGACGTCCTCAGCAGCGCGACCGCCCAGGGCACCGGTAATGCGGGCCATAATCTGCGCCCGAGAGATCAGCATTTGCTCTTCGCTGGGGGTAAACCAGGTGAGGCCCTGGGCCTGACCGCGAGGAATCAGGGTAACTTTTTGCACCGGGTCGTGGTCTTTGACCAGGGTGCCAACGATCGCATGGCCAATCTCGTGGTAGGCAATCAGTCGCTTACTCTTGCTATCCACCAGGGGAGTGCCCTCCATGCCCGCAATGACGCGATCGACGGCATCATCTACCTCGGCCATGGTCATGGCGTCTTTGCGACGGCGAGCGGTGAGAATGGCGGCCTCGTTGAGCAGGTTGGCCAGGTCAGCCCCGGTAAAGCCTGGGGTGCGACGGGCGATCGTTTCTAAGGAGATGTCTTCGGCCAGCTTTTTGTTGCGGGCGTGGACTCCGAGAATTTCAACTCGACCTTTGATATCGGGCGGGTCGACCATCACCTGGCGGTCAAAGCGACCGGGGCGCAGCAGGGCGGAGTCAAGCACGTCAGCTCGGTTGGTGGCAGCGATGATGATGATGCCAGTGTTGCCCTCGAAACCATCCATCTCGGTGAGCAGCTGGTTGAGGGTTTGCTCGCGCTCGTCGTTGCCGCCGCCAATGCCGGCACCCCGCTGACGACCAACGGCGTCAATCTCATCGATAAAGATGATGCAGGGGGCGTTTTCTTTGGCCTTCTTAAATAGGTCGCGCACGCGGGAGGCCCCCACGCCGACGAACATTTCGACGAACTCAGAACCGGAGATGCTGAAGAAGGGGACACCGGCTTCGCCTGCGATCGCCTTGGCCAGCAGGGTTTTACCAGTACCGGGAGGGCCGACCAGCAGCACGCCCTTGGGAATGCGAGCCCCAATGGCGGTGAAGCGCTCGGGCTTCTTCAAAAAGGTAACAACTTCTTCGAGTTCTTCTTTGGCTTCGTCGATACCGGCCACGTCGTCAAACATGACGCCGGTCTTGGCTTCCATCATGAAGCGGGCCTTGGATTTGCCAAAGCTCATTGCCTGACCAGGGCCACCCATGGCCCCGTTGGAGCGGCGGAACAAAAAGAACAGACCGCCAATCAGCAGCAGCGGAAACAGCAGGTTGCCCAGGGCACCCACCAGAGCGCCGTCGTTGCGCGGGGGGTGAGAGTCGAGGCTGATGTTGGCACCGCGCAGACGGCTCACTAGGTCGGGGGAGTTGCCCGGTAGATCTACCCGCCAGCGCATGACGCGGTTGTCTAGGTCGGGGTCAACAGCTTCGACAATGGCCGTTCTGCCGCCGTCGTAGAGGTCAACTGCCGTCACCCGTCCGGCATCAAGATAGTCGAGAAAGCGACCATAGGTGAGGCGGGTGTTGGCCGCATTGCGACCCATATCGGCCGGAGCCGACGAAAATGCTCCTTGCCACAAGAAAAACCCAATTACCAGCAGGGGCAGGGTCCACAGTAAGGCTACTCGCCACGAAAATTTCATACCTATGGCCTCTATTGACTAACGTGCACAGTGTTAACGAATGTTCAGTTAACGGATGGTGACCGAGTTTGGCCCTACGTCTATCATGCCTGGGAACAGGGTGTTGCCGGGGGCGTAACCTCGAGTCGGGAAAAGAAATATGAGATAAATCTTTACTTAATGTAACGTAAGCGGCGGGACTCGGGCAAACTCGTGACCAAATTGCCCGGTTAAATTGATGATTCTCGAAGCTACTAACCTTGAGGTGCGTAGCGATCGCCAGCTTTCTCCTCTACTGTTTACTTTAGCTGGTTATCGGGTTGAGGAATATTTAGCGGTAGAGGAGCCCTGCGATGAAGCCCCGTCATGCCGATACGTTGGAGGTAAAAGCTACCCTGCTGCTGGTCAGCACCCTGACGGTGATGGCCGGGGCCACGATCGCCCCTTCTCTCCCGGCGATGCGATCGCACTTTGCTGCGGTGCCCAACGCGGATTACTGGGTGCGGCTGGTGCTGACGGTGCCAGCGCTGTTTATTGCCCTCGGTGCCCCTGTTGCGGGCATGATTATCGATCGCTTTGGGCGCAAGCGCTGGCTGGCGCTGTCGGTGTTGGCCTACGGGCTGGCGGGCAGTTCGGGCTTCTTTCTCAACGAAATTGGCTGGATTTTGGTCGGGCGGCTGGTGCTGGGCTTGAGCGTGGCGGGCATTATGACCACCGCGACGACGCTGGTGGCCGACTACTACATCGGCGCGGCACGGGCGCGGTTTTTAGGCTTGCAGGCGGCGTTTATGGGGCTGGGCGGGGTGCTGTTTCTCACCCTGGGGGGCTACCTGGCGGATGTGAACTGGCGGCTACCGTTTTTGATCTACCTCTCGGCCTGGCTCGTGCTGCCGCTGGTGCTGCTGCTGCCAGAACCAAGGCGGGCCAGTCGGGCCGAGGCGCTGGCAGCAGCAGCGGATAACCCGGAGCCAATTCCCTGGGGGTTGCTGGTGGTGACGTTTGCGATCGCCCTGCTGACCCAGATTGTGTTCTACATGATTCCGGTGCAGATTCCGTTTTACCTTCAGCAGTTGAGCAACGCCAATGCCTCTCAGAGCGGGCTGGCGATCGCCCTGGCGACCCTGGCGGCGGCTACGAGCTCCCTCAGCTATCAGACGGTTAAGGCGCGGTTTTCGTTTACGGCGCTTTACGCCATGGCCTTTGGGCTGATCGGGGTGGGCTATCTGGTGATTGGCCAGGCTCCGAGCTATGGGGTGGTGCTGGTGGGGTTGGCGATCGCGGGGCTTGGCCTCGGTCTCTTTACCCCCAACATGACGGTCGGCTTGACCTCACTCACCCCCGCTGCCCTACGGGGGCGAATTTTGGGCGGCTTGACGACTAGCTTCTTCCTGGGCCAGTTTGTGTCGCCGCTGGTGAGCCAGCCCCTGAGTCAGCGAATTGGTCTGGCGGCCACCTACGGCTTGGCCGGGCTGCTGATGCTGATATTGGGGGCCATTACCCTGGGCGTAATGGCCCGCTGGCGGTGGCTAGGTCAGCGCGATCGCCCCCTGTAAACGGGGCAGATCAAATCCACGCTGACGCAGAATCAGCCAAGACTCCATCAGGTCTGGCCCCTGAAGGGCACCCATGAGGGCGGCCCGCATCGATTTCATCACCAGCCCTTTCTTTACGCCTTGGGCCTTGGTGACTTCATCCACCAACGCTTTGAGTTCGTCGATGGTGGCTGGAGATTTCTCGGTGAGCCCAGTCAAAATGCCTTCCAGCACAGCGGATACGCCGTCGAGCTGCACCTGGGCTTTGGCGTCGTCGGCAAACTCCACGGTTTCGGTAAAGAAAAAGCGGCTTTGCTCCACAACGTCCGTTAACCGGGTGAGGCTAGGGCCGAGGAGCGTTACCAAGGGCAACAGCCAGCCGCGATCGGCCTCCGCATCAATGGCATAAGCGTCTTGCAGGTAGGGCAGCGTTAGCTTTAGCAGGGGAGCGGGCTCCATCGCGTGCAGGTACTGGCTGTTGAGCCAGTCGAGCTTGTCCCAGTCGAACTTGGCCCCGGCTTTGTTGACGCGATCGAAGCTGAACTGTTTAGCGGCTTCGTCGAGGGTGAACTGCTCAGCGGCGTCGGGGGCCGACCAGCCCAGCAGGGTCATGTAGTTGACCAGGGCCGGAGCCACAAAGCCCATTTTCTGAAAGTCAGATATAGAGGTGACGCCGTCGCGCTTGGAGAGCTTCTGCCCCGTCTGGTTGAGAATGAGCGGTGCGTGGGCAAAGGCGGGCACGGCGGCTTCGAGAGCTTCGTAGAGCAGAATTTGCTTGGCGGTGTTGGCGATGTGGTCTTCACCGCGAATGACGTGGGTGATGGCCATGTCGATGTCGTCAACGACTACAGCCAGGTTGTAGAGGGGCTGGCCAATGGTGGTGGCGGAGGAGGCGCGGGCGACGACCATGTCGCCGCCGAGGTCGCTGGCCTGCCAGGTGACGGGGCCGCGCACCATGTCGTTCCAGGTGATGGTGCGGCTGTCGTCAATCTTGAAGCGAATGACGGCGGGGCGGCCCTCGGCCTCAAAGGCTGCCTGTTGATCGGGGGTGAGATCGCGATGGCGGTTGTCGTAGCGGGGGGCATGGCCCCTAGCTTTTTGGGTTTCGCGCATGGCGTCGAGCTCGTCGGGGGTGTCGTAGGCGCGGTAGGCGCGGCCCTTATCGAGCAGGGTTTGAATGGCCTGGCGGTAGAGGTCGAGCCGCTGCGACTGAAAGAATGGCCCTTCGTCCCACTCCATGCCGAGCCACTTGAGGCCAGCGAGAATGTTGTCGGTGAATTCTGGTTTGGAGCGCTCTTCGTCGGTGTCTTCGATGCGGAGAATGAACTGGCCGCCTTCGTGGCGGGCAAATAGCCAGTTGAACACAGCGGTGCGGGCGGTACCAATGTGCAGAGTTCCCGTGGGGCTGGGGGCAAGGCGAACGCGGACGGTCATGGGGTTTCCTGCACTTTTGACAAAGGTTTCTGGACAGTCTCCTATTTTAGGGGGTAGGGGCGTTGGCTCTCAAGGCCAGTCCTTGACTATTGCATTGAGGATGGGAGCCTAAATTTTGGCAGTGGGTGAGGCGCGGCGCACAACCTTGGGCGAAAGCCAGATTGACCACTGGGGCCAATTCGCTGGCCCCAGACCCCCGTCGAGAAGGACGTTCCGTCGTCCTTCACCTCACGGAAAGGATCGGCTGATCATCGGTTTAAACTTCTGTCCTGCAAATGAGCCTGTAGGCGACATTCAGTTCTAGAGTTCTCAACTCCTAATGGCTTTTTGGCCGCCATTCTCCCCAGTCTCCTCATCTCCCCTATCTTCCTCATCTCCCCCACTTTTCCTATCTCCCTTTACTCACTCACTGCCCCCGTCTGCTGCACCCACAGCTCCACTCCTTCCGCCAGGGTTTCTGCCAATTTCGCCTGCTCCTGCGAATTGGTCGCCCACTCAAATTCATTGGGGTTGATCATGAAGCCTAGCTCTAGCAGCACGGCGGGGGCGACGTGGGGG
>QBLT01000380.1 GCA_003249105.1 Leptolyngbya sp.
GGGGAGGTACCAAGTTCCCCTGCATGGAGGAATTTGAGGGGCTTTTTGGGGCTGTGGCTGTGAGTGAATCAGCAAGTTCTGGGTTGATGGTGGGCAGTGCCCACCCTACTGAGTTTTCCGGGGCTGAAGTTTTCTCGCCTAGCCCCTGGCACCGCACCCAGGTATCGAGGGAGGGGGTGGCGGAGCCGAGCACTAGGGAGCAGTTTTCTAACTCAGCTCGCCAGCGGGCGACGGTGCGGGCGTGATAGCAGGGGGGCACGTCTTGCTTGTAGCTGCTGTCGTGTTCTTCGTCGAGAATGATCAGGCCCAGGTTGGGCAGGGGCATAAAGATGGCTGACCGGGTGCCCACAATGACCAGGGGTTTAGACGGCTTGAGGCTCTGCCGCCAGGTGTCATAGCGTTCGCCATCCGAGAGCCCGCTGTGGTAAACCCACACCTGATCGCCGAAGCGGCGGCGAAAGCGATCGGTCAGTTGAGGGGTAAGGCCAATTTCGGGCACCAGCACCAGGGCCGACTGCCCAGCGGCGAGGCGAGGGGCGATCGCCTGCAAATACACCTCGGTCTTGCCCGACCCAGTCACCCCGTGCAGCAAAAACTGACTGCCCTGGTCACTCTTATTAATAGGATCGAGCACCTGAGCCTGGTAGTGGGTGAGGGGCTTGGGCAGATCGGGCATTATTGCTGGCCCGGTTTCAGCCCGCAGTTGCTCGCGCGGCTCGATCACCAAGCAGCCTGACTGGGCCAATCGCTTTAGGGTAGGGCTGGTGGTTTGGCACAGTTGCAGGGCATCGCTGAGCCACAGATCGCGACCCTGGCGACGCAGGGTCGCGATGATGTCTTGCTGGCGGGGAGTGAGATCGGCGGGCAGACTATCGCCACCTACCAGGGTGACGGCCTGGCGGCGCTTGACCTGGGGCGGCTGAGGTGGCGATAGATAAGACTCGGCCCAGCCGAGCTGGATCAGCTGTTGCAGGGTGCGGTAGCTGTGGCCGCGTTTTTGCAGATAGGGCCAGGTGTAGTCTCCTGTGGGCGATCGCCGGAGCTCCTCCACCAATTCCTCAACCCCCGGCGCCAGAGGGGCGGGGAGAGGCTGGGGCAGGCGATCGCGCCGAAGCCGCAGCCGCCGCTGGGATCTGGCCAGCAGCCCCGGCGGCAGCGCCGTCTTCAGCACCTGCATCAGCGGCACCTGATAGTAGTGGGCCACCCGCTGCAGCAAAGCCCAGTAGGGTGGGGCAAAAAACCGCTGCTCAACAATGCCTTCTACTGCCCGAATCTGATGGGCCACCAGGTTGGCTGGAGGAGCGAGGGAAAGGGAGAGGGCGATCGCGCCAATGCTCTGGTGGCGAAAGGGCACCGTTAAAATGTCGCCCACCTGCACTTCTAGCGCAGCAGGCACAGCATAGGTATATTCTGCGGGCTGGCCGCCGTAGTCTACTAAAACATTGACCCACTGAGGCTGGGGTCTACTCTCACCAAAGCCCACGCGTTTTGCACCACCTACATTACCTCTGCCAGTGTAAGAGGTTGTCTAACTGGCTGACCTAAGACTGATTGACATCATCTCCACTGAGCGCAGACATGCCGTTTTGGGGTCTGACGGTGCAACGCTAGACGACGGCATTGGCAGACGCCAGCCCTCATGCAGGCGCAGTCAACAGCATGAGCGTCTCCAGCCCTATCTACATTTAACTCAGGATGGGATTGGCAGTGTCTCTATAGATAATTCTGCTCAGCCCGACTTGGATTGAGTTTAAATCTTTAAGTCTTTCAGTTTTCCACAGAATATGACCTGTGGAAAACTTTCCCCTACCTGTGGAAAACGGAGTCAAACTATATAAAAGAAAAATCTAGATCCCAAACCCCAGGTCGACAGCAACCAGTCTCGACCCTGAACAGCTGCCTTCATCTCTAGACGGCGATCAATAGCAACCCAAAGGGTCTGAGGATAGCAAAAAATACTTGAGGTTGCCCTTAAATTTTCGGCTCATTTTTTGGATTCGCTGTTACACTACGCAAGTTGCCAAAGAAATGTTACATTGCCTGGGAATTCACAAAAAAATCCGTATTGTGGACTCACAAAATAAGTCTAAAGATCCAGTTCCGGGATCAAGCGTTTGTCAGGGGTTGCCATCGGCAGGGCAATCCGAATATACATGCCTTCAATCTGCATGCTTCGACCCGTAGGTATACAGTTTTATTTACCCCATGGCTACTACATATAACTCCGACAGAGACAGTTCTATTGCTTGGGCCGATGAACCCATAGATGGGTTTGACACCGATTTAAATCGAGTGGCAGAAAAGGTATCTGCTGCCGATAGCCAGCTCACCCCAGACCTCACCGCCTGGGATGAAGATCGGGAGGTCCTGGCCAAATTTTCTCAGTCAGAGGCGATGTCAGAGATGGGGCTGTCGGGCTACAGCAAGACCCTTACCGACGATGCCGTTGGGGCTTTCTTTAAAGAGATGGCGCGCTACCCACTGCTGAAGCCGAGCGAAGAAATTGAGCTCGCCCGGCAGGTGCGCTTCCTGTCTAAGGTCGAGACCGCTAGCGAAAAACTGCAAAAAGAACTGGGTCGTAAACCCAATCGCCAAGAACTCGTTGAGAAACTCAAGATCAGCGAAGTGGAGTTTACCCAAAAGCTCCATGAAGGCAGAACTGCTAAGCGGAGAATGATTCGCTCTAATCTGCGGCTGGTGGTGTCGATCGCCAAGCGCTATTTAAATCGGGGGGTGCCATTTCTCGATTTAATTCAGGAAGGAGCGCTGGGATTGAACCGCGCCACCGAAAAATTTGATCCCGACAAGGGCTATAAGTTTTCGACCTATGCCTACTGGTGGATTCGTCAAGGCATTACTCGCACCATCGCCAACGATGCCCGCACCATTCGCCTGCCGATCCACATTGTGGAAAAGTTGAACAAGCTTAAAAAAGCTCACCGCGATCTGCGGCGCGACTTGCAGCGTAACCCCAGTGAGCAAGAGCTGGCCGATGCTCTTGATGTGACGGTTGATCAACTGAGAAGTTTGCAGCAGGTGCGGCGGCGATCGCTCTCGCTCAACCACCGCGTTGGCAAAGGCGAAGACACCGAACTGATGGAGCTGCTTGAAGACAGCAGCACCCAAACGCCGGAGTCTAAAATTAGCGAAAACATGATGCGTCAGGAAATCACCAGCGTGCTAGGCGAGGTGCTGACCGAACGCGAAAAAGATATTATTACGCTGCGCTATGGGCTGGCTACTGGCGAAACCCACACCCTAGAAGAGGTGGGCGGCATTTTCAACCTGTCGCGGGAGCGGGTTCGCCAGATTCAAACCAAAGCTATGCGCAAGCTGCGGCGGCCCCAGGTGGCCGCTCGCCTCAAAGGTTGGCTCAAGTAGCTCAACACCGTTCGGTAAGACACATCTCCAAATCTCCCGCCCCCCAAGTTTGGGAGGGCAGTGGTCAACGGTCTCGTAAGGGATCCCCCCTGCCCCCCTTAACAAGCTATCCCTTAGGCAAAAGTCTGTAGAAAGGTTACTGGCTGGTGGCTTGGGGCG
>QBLT01000381.1 GCA_003249105.1 Leptolyngbya sp.
CCCCCGCAACTTTGTCTCCACCCCCACCCTAGAGCGCACCAGTCTCAGAGCCCTGCGGTACCTACAATCGGGGTACTCCATCCACCTCAAAGGCCCCGCTGGCACCGGCAAAACCACCCTAGCCCTGCACCTGGCCGACCTGCTCGCCCGTCCGATCATGCTGCTGTTTGGCGATGACGAGTTCAAGACCTCAGACCTGATCGGCAACCAATCGGGCTACACCCGCAAAAAAGTGGTCGACAACTACATCCACAGCGTCATGAAGGTGGAAGACGAGCTGCGCCACAACTGGATTGACTCGCGCCTCACCCTGGCCTGCCGCGAAGGCTTCACCATGGTGTACGACGAGTTCAACCGCTCGCGCCCCGAGGTCAACAACGTGCTGCTGTCGGCCCTCGAAGAAAAACTGCTGGTGCTGCCCCCCAGCAACAACCGAGCCGAGTATATTCGCGTTAGCCCTCACTTCCGCGCCATTCTCACCTCTAACCCCGAAGAATACTGCGGCGTTCACGGCACCCAAGATGCGCTCCAAGACCGCCTGATCACCATCAACATGCCCGAGCCTGACGAACTGGCTCAGCAGCAAATTTTGGTGCAAAAGGTTGGCATCGACAGCTCTGCGGCGCTGCAAATTGTGCAGCTGGTCAAGGCCTTCCAGTCGGCGGTCGCCCCAGACATGGTCTCCAGTCTGCGCCCCAGCCTGATGATTGCCACCATCTGCCACGACCACGGCATTTTGCCCCTGGCCGAAAATGCCGACTTCCGCGACGTGTGCAGCGACATTTTGCTGGCCCGCTCCAAAGAGCCCACCCCAGACGCCACCCGCCACCTGTGGAACTTGTTTAACCGCTTTGTGGTGTCCCAAGCCGCACTGGTTAACGACCTTACCCTCAAGCCCGAGGCCCAGCCTGCGGCCCGCTTCCACGGCGAAGAAGAGGATGACGCCCCACTCCAGCCCCTTGAGGCGCTGGTTGAGCCTGCCGTGGAAAATGTTGTAGTCGATGATGAGCCTATAATTGAAGACCAAGTTGAGGACCAAGACCTGCAGGGTGAAGCGCCCGCTGAGGCCGTTGTCCCTGAACCTCAAAGCGAAGCCATCGTAGAAGCGTCCGCCGAAGCTGAGGCTTTGACAGAAATGGCCCCAGTGCCGGTCAGCCCCAATGACGATATTGAAACTCGCATTTTTGACTATCTCGACGCGATCGGGACCGCATCTCTCGTTAATATCGAGGCAGCTCTAGACTTAAACCGCTTTCAGGCTGTTAATGCTGTCAAGTCGATGCTCGATCAGGGCTTAATAGAGAAACAGGAAACTGACGGGCAGCTCCAGGGCTACCAGCTGAGTTCTAACTGAAGGTTAATCTGCCGTGACCACCGCCACCCCCACGACCCGCCCCCAACCCGGTCGCAGCATGGCTACCGCCACCCAGGGGTCTTCCCTGGTGGATGTGATTGAGCGGGTGCTCGACAAAGGCATTGTGATTGCCGGAGACATCTCGGTCTCCGTCGGCTCTACCGAGCTGCTGAGCATCCGCATTCGTCTAATTATCTCCTCGGTCGATAAAGCTCGCGAAATCGGCATTAACTGGTGGGAAAGCGACCCCTACCTCAGCAGCCGCACCAACGAGCTTTTAGAGGCCAATCAGCAGCTTCAGACCCGTTTGGAAACCCTAGAAGCTGAACTTAAGGCCCTGCGACCCGCCGAGCCCGCCAGCTAGGCTAGGAACCATGATTTGGTTTAGACAAACCCCTGGGTTTTTAGAAAACCCAGGGGTTTGTCTATTCAACCTGATATCTCTTAAAAACCACTATGCTGACGCTTCGCACCCTGCGGCAAATTGCCACTAGCCGTACAATTCCAAGCTTTCGCTCGGCCCCAAGCCGCAGCCAGGGCGATCGCCTGCGCCCGGTCGATGCCCACCGCATGGGCCACCAACACAGTCGAGCCCAAGCAGAAGAAGCCCGTCGCCAGTGGCTTCAACAGCAGTGGCAAAATCGGTCCTAGGCTGGCATAGCCAAGGCTCTAGAAGCAGAATCGCCTGCCTTGGGATGCACTAGACTGTGGCTATGAGCACCGAAAACGCCGAGCCGGATCTGGCAACCACGCTAGCGCTACAGCCCCCCGCCAAAACCGATGCGGGCCTAGCGCCGCTGCTGCTCACCGTCATTGAGCTGGTGCGCCAGCTGATGGAAGCTCAGGTGATTCGCCGGATGGAATCGGGCGATCTAAACGATAATGACCTAGAACGAGCCGCCGACAGCCTGCGTAAGCTAGAAGAGCAGGTCGTCTCGATGTGCGAAATCTTTGACGTTGACCCTGCCGACCTCAATATCGACCTGGGGGAAATCGGCACCCTGCTGCCCAAAGAAGGCAACTACTATCCCGGCCAAAAAAATCAGAACCCGACCATTTTAGAGCTGCTCGATCGCCTCCTCGATACCGGTGTCGTCGTCGAAGGCGACGTTGATCTGGGTATGGCGCAGCTCAACCTCATCCACGCCAAGCTGCGTCTAGTGCTAACCTCCAAACCCATCTAAACCACTTAACTACCTACCCATCCCCCCCCTACCCCTTACTCCTCCACGCTGCTACCGCTGCCACTGCCACAGCTTAATGGTCTTATCAGCACTGGCACTGGCCAACATTTTGCCGCCCGCCTGTACCGCTACCTGATGCACAGGGTTGATATGGGCCGACAGGGTATCTTTGAGCGTGCCATCTTTGCTGTGCCAAAACCGCAGGGTGCCATCGCTGCTGCCGCTGACCAGCCGCTGACCGTCGGGGAAAAAGGCCACCGTATTCACCTCCTGGGTATGGCCCTGGAGAGTATGCAGCAGGGTACCTGTGTTTAAATCCCATAGGCGCACGGTGCGATCTTTGCTGGCGCTAGCGATCGCGCGACCGTCTGGGCTAATTGCGACTTGGTTGACGGTGTTGGTGTGGCCGACGAGAACTTGGAGCGTGGTGGCGGTTTGCACGTCCCAAATGCGTACGGTGTTGTCAAGGCCGCCGCTGACCAACCGCTGGTCGGCAGCGGCGAAGGCCACAGTTTTGAGCATGCCCGCCGAGCCTGGCAGTGTTTTCAGCAGGGTGCCCCGGCTCAGGTTCCACAATTTCAGGGTGCCATCTTCGCTGGCGCTGGCGACCAGGTTACCGCCGTGGCCAAGGGCGATCGCATTCACATCCCGCAGATGACCCTTGAGGGTGTAGCGCAGCGAGCCGTCGCCCAAATGCCAAATTTTCACGGTCGCATCGTCGCCACAGCTAACCAATAGCTGACCGCGCCGGTCAATGGCTACAGCATTAACGCCCCGGACGTGCCCCTTGAGGGTGTGGAGCAAGTCTCCCGTCTGCCAGTTCCAAATGCGAACGCTGTCGTCTAGACTGCCGCTGACCAGCACGGGCTGCTGGGCGTTAAAGGCAAGGGCAGTAACCCACGACTGGTGACCCTTTAAAGTCGTAATGGGCTGCCAGCCCAGGCCCGAACTGGGCGGTTGTGAGC
>QBLT01000382.1 GCA_003249105.1 Leptolyngbya sp.
TTGAGGGCACTCTGGCTACCCTGCTATCTTACATTTAATCTCAACTGCCTACTTAGTGCCTTTGTGGGATGCTTGGCTGCTGGGGCCGTTTCGGTTCCCCTTTTGCCTTTTATCACCCGCACAAAGAGAGGTTTTGATTAAAGAGAGGTTTTAATTTCTGAGCGCCTGCAATTTTTAGGGTGCGCCACCCTGGTCGGTTGACGCACCCTTTCTGTAGTCAGCGAGTGGGAGGCGATCGCCCTAACCGCCTCTAGCTCTGGGGGCAGCAGGGGGAAATGTAGCAGCCACCTACAGCAAGAATCGAATCCCTACGTAGGCGCTGATGGTCATCAACTGTAGCGCCATCATCGGCAGGCCATAGTTCAAAAACTGTCGGAACGAGATCGGCTTACCGTGCTGCTCAGCAATCCCCGCCGCCACAATGTTTGACGATGCGCCAACCAGGGTGCCGTTGCCGCCCAGGGTAGCGCCAAACATCATGGCCGCAAACAGCGGCAAAATTTCGGGCGGAATCTGTCCGGCAAAGTCGGGCGACAGCAGCTCCGGCCCGGCCAAGTTCACGTTCACCAGATATTCCTTCAGCAGCGGCACCATCGCCACCACCAGGGGAATGTTGGGAATCAGGCTGGAGAGAATGCCGACGACAAACAGCAGCAGCATTGAGCCCAGGGCAATGTTTTGACCAATGACCACCCCCAGCAGACTTGAGGCCGAGCTAATCACTCCGGTTTCTTGTAGGCCACCAATCAGCACAAAGACGCTCATGAAGAAGATCAGCGTGCTCCAGTCAACGTCGCGCAGAATGTTGTGCACGGTGTCGATGCCGCTGTGGTGGGTGAGCAGCAGGCAGAGGGCGGCCCCCAGCAGGGCGATCGCCGCCGGAGAAATCGGCACCGGCAAGCTATCGCCCACCACAAACAGCACTAGCACCAGAGCCACAATCAGTCCGCCTAGGGCCAGCATGCGGGGGTGGTTGACGACCGGGTGGGGCAGGTGGTCGAGGTCAGCCAGCTTTTTGTTCCAGGTGCTGGGAAAGAGGATGGGCAGCATGACGACAATGGTGGCGATCGCCACCACACCCCCCAGGCTGAGCTTAGTGAGATAGTCCAAAAAGCTCATGTTGATGGCGTCCCCCACAATGAAGGTGGCCGGGTCGCCCACTAGGGTCAGCAGCCCGGCGCTGTTGGCCGTAAACACCATCAAAATTAGCAGCGGCACAAAGTTAATGTTTAGCTCTGCCGCCATGGGCGGAATCAGCGGGGCCAGCAGCATGACCGTGGTGGCATTGGGCAGCATGGCGCAGATCGGGGTGGTAATGGCCACAATGCCCAGCAGCAGCCGCTTGCCTTCGCCACGGGCCATAATCACCATTTGGGTGGCCAGGTATTCAAAAATTTTGGTGGGTTCAAAGGCGCGCACCATCACCATTACCCCAAAGAACAGCGCCAGGGTAGCGTGGCTGTTGCCGATATAGCCAATGGCTTGATCGAGCGTCAGCACGTGAAAAAATATCAGCAGCATTGCACCCAGAAAGGCCGCAACGGTGAGGTGCATACGCTCGGTGGCAATCAGGGCCAAGACCCCCAAAAAGACCACCGACGCGGTGATCTCAGACCAGGTTTCCATAGCCTGTCTCCTGTTGTGGTGCTGAACAAAACTCTCCGACGACGACGTCATCGAGGAGTTAACTGTCGTAGGAGAACCACGGGTAGCGTTAGAAAAAGCTTCCGGTACGTTCTCTCCCAAGGCCGACGGAGTTAGCTGACGGGCGAGGGGTGAGAGATCCCCTTCTCTGGCGATGCGTTTCGCCCTAAGATAAGCCCCAAAAGTTGGTTCCTCCGCATCAGGTCACTCGTAATGAGCGCTGAATTAGGCAGTGTAACTATTGAGTTGAATGCGAATCTAGCACATTTGCCCAGAATCAACAATCTGTAAATGCTTACGGGCTGCTGGTCCCGGGGTTGACGGGAAGGGCCAACCCTGGAGATGAAGCCTGGCCTACCACCTCGCGCACTCGGTAGATGGGGCGCTGCTGCGATTCGTGGTAGGTGCGCATGAGCAACTCGGCCAGCAGGCCAAAGCTGAAGAGTTGGATTCCTGCCAGGAGAAGGACAACGGCGAGAACTAGCAGGGGGCGATCGCCAATATCCTGATCGGCCAAAATCTTCACCAGGGTGAGATAAATTCCCAGGGCAATGCCCAACGCCATCGACGCCAGCCCCAGGCTGCCAAAGACATGCATGGGCCGGGTGAGAAACTTCTTCATAAAGTAGACGGTGAGCATATCCATCACGACGCGCAGGGTGCGGCCCAGGCCATACTTGCTGGTGCCAAAGCGGCGGGGGTGGTGGGTGACGGGCATCTCGGTAATGCGCGCCCCTTCGATAAAGGCCAGGGCGGGCAAAAAGCGGTGCAGCTCGCCGTAGAGGTTGAGGTCCCGGATCAGCTCGGCCCGGTAGGCCTTGAGGGAGCAGCCGTAGTCGTGCAGATTGACCCCGGTGACACCGGCGATCAGCCAGTTGGCAATTTTGGAGGGAATTAACCGGGTGAGAGTGTTGTCCTGGCGGTGTTTGCGCCAGCCGCTGACCAGGTCGTAGCCCTCGTTGAGGCGATCGAGCAGGCGGGGAATATCGGCGGAGTCGTTTTGCAGATCGCCGTCCATGGTGATGACGATGCTGCCGCGAGCATGGTCAAACCCGGCGGCCATGGCGGCAGTCTGGCCGTAGTTGCGGCGCAAGATCACGGCCCGCAGCTGGGGGTACTGCTGAGCTAGTTCGCGCAGGCGATCGCTCGATCCGTCGGTAGAGCCATCGTCTACCCCCAAAATTTCGTAGCTGTAGCTGAGGCCGTCGAGCGCTCCGGCGATCGCCGCCACCAGGGCGGGCAGACTCTCGTACTCGTTATATACCGGCACCACTACCGAAAGGTCGATGGCGGTCGTCAGGGCTGGCAGTGCAGAAACCGAGGGGGAATGGGTAGTCATGGCAGCTTCGGCACAACGGGGGAGAGCAGCAAAGACGCTATGCCGCCTGGGCATATAACAATTTACTTGAGTGTACTGGAAAGGCGCTGATCAAAAGTAGCTAATGCCGCACCCAGCGCCTCGGCCAGGGTGCTGACCACCCGATACAGCACCACCGCGCTGAGCACCACAGCGGCAGAGAGCTGACCCTGGAGCAAACTGAGGGCGATCGCCTCAAACACGCCCAGGCCTCCCGGTGCGCCCGGCACCACGAGCCCCCCCAGCCAGGCCAGGCTAAAGGCGCTGATGGTGCTAGGCCAAGCGCTTGTCGCCAGGGGCGTTACGGCGCTGAGCACCAGGCAAAAGCCGACGCCGCGTAGGGCCACGTAGCCGAGCTGGCCGAGGAGGGGTTTGAGGGGGTAGTGGCGGAGACCGGGAGGAAGGTTTGGGAG
>QBLT01000383.1 GCA_003249105.1 Leptolyngbya sp.
GAAAACAAGATAGGTCTCTCTAGACTAATGGATGATTATTTGCTTGGAACACTCTTAGTGGCGGCGCTGTTAACGACGATAGCCCAACAGCAGGAACAATTAGGTCAGTTGAGCGAGCAATTTGTGGCGATGAGCGAGCGCATCTCTCACCTCGAAGAGCAGGTGCGACAAACCTCGCAGAATTCATCGCGACCGCCTTCCAGCGAAGGCTTTGGCAAAGCGAAGCGACCCCCACGGAAGCCGGGGAAAAGCCGACGAGGCGGACAACCAGGCCACGCGGGCCAGTCCCGAGACTTGTACCCGATTGAGGCCTGTGCCGAGGTCTTGAACCATGTTCCATCGGTCTGCCGAACGTGCGGCGTGCCCCTGGCGGGAGAGGATAGTGCCGCCTATCGCCATCAGATTGTGGAATTGCCACCCATTGAGCCCATCGTCATCGAGCACCGACTGCATCAGTTGGCCTGTGAGCATTGCGGCACGCTGACCCGGAGTGTCTTGCCGGAAGGGGTAACTCGCCGGGGTTACGGGGAGCGGTTGAGTGCGCTGGTGGCGTTATTGAGCGGTGGCTATCGGCAAAGCCATCGGCAGGTGAAAACGCTGTTAGCGGCCCTGGCTAACATCAAGATCTCCACCGGCAGTATCAACCGCTTACGTTAGGAGATGCGCGATGCGCTGGCCCACCCTGTGGAGGAAGCCCTGGCCTATGTCCAGCAGTCCGGGGTGCTCCACAGCGACGAAACCAGCTTCTCTCAGGGGAATGGGGATGGGGCCAATGAGGACGGCAAACGGGCCTGGATTTGGGTGCTGGTGACGCCTGTGGTGAGTGTGTTTACGGTGTGGCTCAGTCGCTCTCAAGCGGTGGCAAAGACCTTGATAAGCGAGACCTATGACGGCATCGTGGTGTCTGACCGCTACAGCGGCTATGGTTGGCTCCCCGTGAGGCAACGCCAAGTGTGTTGGGCGCATTTGAAACGAGATTTTACCCGCATCGCAGAACGCCGTGGGGTGTCTCAATCGATAGGGGAAGGCTTGCTGGCGCAGGAAAAAAAGCTGTTTCAACTCTGGTATCAGGTGCGAGACGGTACCCTAACTCGCGAGGCCTTTCGCCAGGCAGTTCAACCTGTCCAGGCGGAGGTCAACCGATGGCTTCAAGAGGCCGCAAGCTACGCTATTAGTACCCAGGAAAAGACCCCACTGGCCAAAACCGTGCGCACCTGCCGACAACTCCTGGCCATTGAACCTGCCCTGTGGACGTTTGTCGAGAGTGTCGAGGTTGAACCCACCAATAATGCTGCTGAGCGAGCCTTGCGTCCCGCTGTGATTTGGCGTCGCACCAGTTTTGGTGCTCAATCTCAGGCGGGCAGTGAGTTTGTCGCGCGCATGTTAACGGTGGTCACCTCGTTGCAGACCCAACAGCGCGATGTGTTGGACTTCTTGACCCATGCTATTCATGCGGCACGCTTTGGGCACGAGCACCCTGACCTACTGCCTCAAACCCCAGCAGAAGAGGAAACCCCTTTGGCTGCGTAGCCCCCTGAATCTTTACCTATATTTAGACTCGAAGCTTCTCCCCACATGTGTAGAGGAGAGTTTCTATGTCTGGCCTTAAGGTGTGATAAGCGCAGTTGATTAAAGGCAAGCATAAGCAGCTTTGACAAAGCTGGACTTTGCCAGCAAAATTAGAGCTTAAAATATCATCCTTAGAGAGCAGAGTTTTGCTTCAGTGCTGGTCGTACGTACTTAGTCAGTTCTGAGGCTAAAACATTCTGCTGTACTTTAGTTTGATAGCGATGTGCATACCCTTTTAGAAGCAAAAACAAAGATTTAGCAGAAATGTTTATTTCTTAAGTTGAGCTTAATCCTGTAGTTGCCCAAAAACACCAAAGGAACCTATGTTTTTCCACAAAAAAGATCCTGTCCATACCGTTCAGGTTACTGAGGCTGACCCCGTATTTGCCCAATTGCTGCTAGAGCAGTTTGGCGGGGCCACCGGCGAACTTTCGGCGGCTCTGCAATACTGGGTACAGTCTTTTCATGTTGAAGATCCCAGCATCAAAGACATGCTTCAAGATATCGCTGTCGAAGAGTTTGGTCACTTAGAGATGGTGGGTAAGCTCATCGAGATTCACACCAAAAACACTGACCAAACCGCCGCTTACAACAGCACACTTTTCGCCGTGCGCGGCATGGGCCCCCACTTCCTCGATAGCCAAGGCAACACCTGGACGGCTAGCTACCTCAATGAAGGCGGGGATGTTGTTAGAGATCTGCGCGCCAACATTGCGGCTGAGGCTGGCGCTCGCCAGACCTATGAGTCACTGATTAAGCTCGCTACCGATGAGGGCACCAAAAAAACCCTCACTCACCTGCTAACTCGGGAAATTTCTCATACCAAAATGTTCATGAACGCTTTAGACGCCATGGGCAAATTGACTGACCCGATGTTTGGCAACATCCAGCCCGATGAAACGGTAGAGCTTTACTACAATCTCTCCACTGACGACAGCGGCAAAGATGAGCGCGGCCCGTGGAACTCTGAGCCTGATTTCAAGTACATTGCTGACCCGGCTGCGTCTCGGAACTAGGGCTGAGTCAAGTAAACTTAATCCGTTATCCCTAGATAAGACAGATAGGGTGATTCTGTGGATCAGGTAAATAGCCTCCGATACTTCATGAAGTATCGGAGGCTATTTGAGCAGTTTGGAGAGTTTCTTTGGTAATTACAAAAAAATAGAGAGGGTTACCAATTGATAACCCTCTCTATATTGTTAATTGTTAAGGTACTACACTCTTACTTTAGTAACGAGGGTTGTTAGTAGAAGTAGTAGATGTAGGATCGACGTAGGTTGTTCTAGTGTCGCGATCGCGACCTTTCAGACCTGCTAGACCAATTAGGCCAAGCAGCCCCAACCAACCCCAATCAAAACCGTCGTCATCGTAGTTATCGTCGGTAGTGGTAACGGCATCACCGGGCGTGACTGGGTCGGTAGCGGTTTGAGCTGAGGCGGGGAGAGTAGAAGGCAGAACAGCAAGGCTTAGGGCGAGGGCACCAGTACCTAAGCAAGTAGCCAAGAATTTGTTTTTCATGGGAAAATAATATCAAAGAAACAGCTGTCGAGGAAATGGAGTGAAGCGGACTTGGTATCAACCCAAAAGATTGATATCTTATCTAGACTTCCTACACTGCTATAGTAATTTTTTCTCTTTCGTCTGTTATTTGCCGTTGGATGGAGATTGGCTCTATTTACTCTGGTTCAAAAGGTAGTAGGTCAGCATTTTTGAGCTCTACTGCTACTGGTAATTAATGGCGCACCAAACCTATGAATAAGCCGACATCTGCACAGATGATTGAGAGGATATTTGAAAAGTATCAATTAATACCCGTGTAGAGGAAAGGGCTTCCTAA
>QBLT01000384.1 GCA_003249105.1 Leptolyngbya sp.
GATCGATATTGCTTCAATCTAAGCTATTCCAAATTCAATGTTCTCTACCGCCCCATCTCCCTCACCTTCCCCATCTCCCCCATCTCCCCACTTTGGCCGATAATTAAAGCTCATTCATTCAGCAGCGGCGACTATGGAATTCAGCAAGTACCACGGCCTAGGCAACGACTTTATTTTGGTGGATAACCGTCACCAACTGGAGCCGGTGATTAGCCCTGAGATGGCGGTGCAGTGGTGCGATCGCCATTTTGGCATTGGCGCTGACGGGGTGATCTTTGCGCTGCCGGGGCAGGGGGGCACCGATTACACCATGCGCATCTACAATTCCGACGGCTCTGAGCCAGAGATGTGCGGCAACGGCATTCGCTGTATGGCCAAGTTTCTAGAAACTTTGGAAACCGCCGATGGCAAAGCGCCCCAGGCACCCCACACCTACCGCATTCACACTTTAGCGGGGCTGATTTCGCCCACCCTGCAACCCGATGGCCAGGTGACGGTCGATATGGGGCCGCCCTATCTGCTGGCGCGGGAAATTCCGACGACCCTGGCGGCGGCTGAGGAGAAGGTAGTGGCTGTGCCGCTGACGGTAGCGGAGCAAACTTGGGACGTGACCTGCGTCAGTATGGGCAATCCCCACTGCATTACGTTTGTGGAGGATGTGGCGGCGATCGCCCTAGAAACCCTGGGCCCTCAGTTCGAGCACCACAGCGTGTTTCCCCAGCGAATCAACACTGAGTTCATTCAGGTCGTGCGGCCCAACTATCTCAAAATGCGAGTGTGGGAGCGGGGGGCAGGCATTACCCTGGCCTGCGGCACCGGGGCCTGCGCCTCGCTGGTGGCCGGGGTGCTGAATGGGCTGTGCGATCGCGCCGCTACGGTCGAGCTTCCCGGTGGCCCCCTCTACATCGAGTGGTTAGCCGCCGACAATCGGGTCTATATGACTGGCCCGGCGGAGTTAGCCTTTAGGGGCACCAAAGCCTAGGGCGCTGACAGGCAAGTGATTGGGTGGGTGGTGACGCAGAGAAACTACCCACTCACGGCTACCCAATCGCAGGTCGCTTGACTAAGATGCCGTGCAGCCCAGCGGCTTTGGCTCCTTCAAAATCGTCGGTTTGGCTGTCGCCCACGTGCCAGGCTTGGCTGGCGTCGCATCGGTGCTTTTGCAGGGCGGTGGCAAAAATCAGCGGGTCGGGCTTGGCGGCCCCGGCCTCAGACGACAGTGTGACTGAGCTGAAATAGTTGGCCAGGTCAAGTTCTTCGAGCACTTGATAGAGCCGGGTGTCGAAGTTTGAGATCACCCCCAGGGTGATGCCGCGTCGTCGCCAGCGCTCGAGGGCCGGGGGCACGTCGGGGTAGAGTTCCCAGGGGGCGGCGGTGGCAAAGTGGGCGTAGAGGTCGGCAAAAAAGCTGTCAAAGTCTACGAAGCGATCGATTATTCCAGCGCTGCTAAAGGTCTGCTGGGCAATCACTCGCCACCAGCGATACTCCTGCTCGGGCACTGTGGCTGGGTCGCTACCGGGGAAAGCCATTTCTGGAGCAGCTCTAAAAGCCCGAAAAAACGCCTGATTTAAGGCCGCAGGGTCGGCCTCAATGCCGTGGTGCTGGGCTAGGTCGGCGTAGGCAGCGCCAACGCTACCCGCCACCCCAAACAGGGTGCCAACCGCATCTAAAAATATCACCCGAGGTTGCGGAGAATTAGCCATTACGTTGAACGTCTAGCAACTTAACAGCTTTAGCTTAGAGGCAAAGCCCTGACTTGCAGCGAATTTGAAGAATTTCTAGAGTAGACCTGTTGTGAAATACCATTCAAAATCGCTGAAAGCCTTGTTACAAAGCAATTTCGGGGATTTTGGCCAAGAAGGGCTGAAATCCTTATCTGGAAAGCGTTTCGAGGTTTTTTGAGTTTAATTCACAACAACTCTATTGAGAAAACTCTAGGCTTCGCTGTAGGTATCCATACCGATGCAGGAGCAAATCAGGTTGCGATCGCCATAAGCCTGATCAATCCTGTTCACCGCTGGCCAAAACTTGGCGCTGCGGGTGAACGGGGTCGGGAACACCGCTTGCTCCCGGCTGTAGGGGCGATCCCAGTCAGACACCAGATCTGCCGCCGTATGGGGCGCGTTTGTGAGCAAGTTGTTGGCGCGATCGCTCTCCCCAGTTTCAATCGCGCGAATTTCTGCGCGAATGGCGATCATGGCGTCGCAGAAGCGATCGAGCTCCGCTTTAGATTCGCTTTCGGTGGGTTCCACCATCAGCGTGCCTACCACCGGCCACGACATGGTCGGTGGGTGAAAGCCATAGTCAATTAGCCGTTTGGCCACATCTTCTACGCCAATATCCGCCGACTTTTTGAAGGGGCGGACGTCGAGAATGCACTCGTGGGCCACCCGTCCGTTCTGCCCGGTGTAGAGAATATCGTAGTGCCCCGCTAATCTCTGGGCAATGTAGTTGGCGTTGAGAATGGCAATTTCTGTAGCTCTTGTCAGCCCCGCGCCGCCCATCATGGCAATATACATCCACGAAATTGGCAGGATGCTGGCGCTGCCCCAGGGGGCCGAGGTTACCGCGCCAATGCCCTGGTCGCCGCCGACGCCGCTCGTTAGGCTATGTCCCGGCAGGTAGGGCACCAGGTGCGCCTTCACCCCGATGGGGCCGACCCCTGGCCCGCCGCCGCCGTGGGGAATGCAGAAGGTTTTGTGCAGGTTGAGGTGGCAGACATCGGCCCCAAAGTCGGCGGGGCGGCAGAGACCTACCTGGGCATTCATGTTGGCTCCATCCATATAGACCTGGCCGCCGTGGGTGTGGATGATGGCGCAAATTCCGGCAATGCCCGCCTCAAATACCCCGTGGGTGGAGGGGTAGGTGACCATCAGCGCTGATAAATTCTCGCTGTGCTTTTCGGCCTTGGCCTGGAGGTCGGTCACATCGATGTTGCCATCGTCGTCGCAGGCGACGGGGACGACTTTCATACCAGCCATGACGGCGCTGGCGGGGTTGGTGCCGTGGGCCGACTGGGGAATCAGGCAGATGTTGCGATGGTAATCACCCCGCTGCTGGTGATACTCGCGGATTACCAGCAGGCCGGCATATTCGCCCTGGGCCCCAGCGTTGGGCTGGAGCGAAACGCCGTCAAACCCGGTAATCTCGGCCAGCCAGGTTTCTAAATCCGTAAATAGCTGTCGGTAGCCTGGGGTTTGCTCGCTGGGCGTGAAGGGGTGAATCTGGCCAAATTCTGGCCAGGTGATGGGCACCATCTCAGCAGTGGCGTTGAGCTTCATGGTGCATGACCCCAGCGGAATCATCGCCGTTGCCAGGGAGAGATCTTTGTTTTGCAGGCGATAGAGGTACCGCAGCATCTCTGTTTCGGAGTGGTAGCGGTTGAAGGTGGGGTGGGTGAGGT
>QBLT01000385.1 GCA_003249105.1 Leptolyngbya sp.
CCTACCCCTTTTCTACCGATTCAGCCCCTGCCTCAATTCTTTGTGATCTACTGAGTCTGTCTTAGGGTTTTAACCTTCGCCCTGTTCCCCCAGCTGCGGGCTCTCAGACTGGGTTTAGGAATCTGAACCAGTGCCATGGGGAATCTCCCCCAGCGCATCAGCTCCCCATTGTCCGTAGGTTTTACAGCGAAGCCGTCACCGTTTCTCGCTGGGGATGGATGGCTTGCCCGGTCTGCAACGCTGTGTAAAGCCGGTTGAGGGCATGCAGGTAGGCGTGGGCCGAAGCCACCACAATGTCAGTATTCGCTGCGTGGCCCGCAAACACTCGGTCTTCGTGGCGAATGCGAATGGTCACTTCACCAAGGGCGTCGATGCCCTCTGTCACCGACTGCACCGAGAACTCGATCAGCTGATTGGGAATATCCACCACCCGGTTGATCGCCTTGTAGACCGCATCCACGGGGCCGGTGCCGATCGCAGCATCCATCAACTCCTGGCCATCGGGGGTGCGAATGGTGACGGTGGCAGTGGGCTTGGCGCTGTCGCCGCAGGACACCTGCACCAGATCGAGGTGAAAGTATTCCGGGCTCTGTCGGGTTTCGTCGTTGACGATCGATTCAATATCCCAGTCGGTGATTTCTTTTTTCTTGTCGGCCAGCTCTTTGAAGCGCAAAAAGGCGCGGTTGAGGGCCTGGTCATCCAGCTCGTAGCCCAGCTCTTGCAGGCGAGTGCGAAAGGCGTTGCGGCCCGAGTGCTTGCCCAGCACGATCTGGTTGTCGGTGAGGCCGATAGACTGGGCGTCCATGATCTCGTAGGTGAGCTTGTTTTTGAGCACGCCATCCTGGTGGATGCCCGACTCGTGGGCAAAGGCGTTGGCCCCGACGATCGCCTTGTTGGGCTGCACAAACATGCCGGTCAGGTTCGACACCAGGCGCGAGGTCTTGTAGATCTGGCGGGTGTCGATATTGGTCAGGGGTTCCTCCGACTCTGGCGAACGACCCAGGAAGGGATTGTAGAAGGCACGGCGCACGTGCATGGCCATCACCAGTTCTTCTAGCGCGGCGTTGCCGGCCCGCTCGCCAATGCCGTTGATGGTGCATTCCAGCTGGCGCGCCCCAGCCTTCACCGCTTCGAGGAAGTTGGCCACCGCCAGGCCGAGGTCGTTGTGGCCGTGGACGGAGATCACCGCCTGGTCAATATTCGGCACGTTGGCTTTGATGCCGCGAATCAGGTCGCCAAACTCACTCGGTGTCAAATAGCCGACGGTGTCGGGGATGTTGACGGTGGTGGCCCCAGCGGCGATCGCCGCCTCCAGCACCTGATAGAGAAATTCTGGGTCAGAGCGGCCCGCATCTTCGGGCGAAAACTCGACATCGTGGGTGAAGGTCTTGGCGTAGGCCACCATCTCTGGGGCGATCGCCAGCACCTCTTCTCGGCTCTTGCGCAGCTTGTACTGCATGTGGATGTCGGAGGTGGCGATAAAGGTGTGAATCCGTCCCTTAGCGGCGGGCTTGATCGCTTCTCCGGCTCGCTCGATGTCGCCCTTGGTAGCGCGGGCTAGGCCGCAGATGGTGGGGCCAGTGTCGGTGCCAACTTCTCGGGCAATTTTTTGCACCGCCTCAAAGTCGCCGGGGCTGGCAAAGGGGAACCCGGCTTCGATGATGTCAACCCCCAGCCGGGCCAGCTGTTTGGCGATCACCAGCTTCTCTTCGACGTTGAGAGTGGCCCCAGGTGACTGCTCGCCGTCCCGCAAGGTGGTGTCAAAGATGAGAATGCGATCGGGGCTGGGCGGGTTGCTCATGGTGACTTCCAGAGAGTAGACAGTAAAAGATGTTAGACGACGGCAGACCTTTTTCTCAGCAATGCCTACCTGAGAAAACCCTAGTTCTAGAGCGGGTCGAGATGAATGTATCGGTTTAAACCATTCTATCGGCACAAAGTCGGATTCGCTACGACTTAGCCGAGTTTTTTAAGCGATCGCTGACACAGCCGCCCTAGACCCAATTTCTGCCCAGGCAACGCCTACCCACATAAAAATAGTCCACATAAAACATAAAAACAGTCGTCCCCTGCCGGATTCGATCGCGATCGAATCCGGCAGGGGACAACTCTGAGTAGCAAGTTGGCCCTGGGGCCTACTTACTAACGTGTGCTAGCTTCTCCAGGTTTCAGCCTGCATTCTCAGCACCTGATTGACGCTGTCGATGTAACCCTGGTCTTCCATCACGCTGCTGCTGATATAGCCCTGGTTGATGGCGGCTTCAACAATGTTTGCACCCTCGGCGTTGCCTCGGCGCGCCTTGTAAGCCGAGTAACCTTCATCGCTGCCTGCGTCTAGCTCACCCCTAACGGCCATGTAGGCCAGCTGGAACGGTGTGACTACATCGCTAGAGAGCGACTCGCCCATGCCCATGCTGTTCAGCTCAGCGCTGGGCGCAGCGCTTTGCCCAGGGGTGCGCATCTGGCCGGAACTAGGAGACTGCCGGGGAACTTGGTTCCCTGGAGTTTGGTTGGGATAAGCCTCCGGATTTTGCCCGGGCACTCGCTCAGGTGCCTGGTTAGGAGCCTGACTGGGAGTCCTATCCATACCAGGGGTTTGCATCTGCCCAGAATCTTGAGATCGGGGGGCTTGGTTGCCAGGAGTCTGGTTGGGATAGGCCTCCGGATTTTGCCCGGGCACTCGCTCAGGTGCTTGGTTAGGAGCCTGGCTGGGAGTCCGATCCATGCCAGGGGTTTGCATCTGACTGGAATCTTGAGAGCGGGGAGCTTCGTTACCGGGAGTTTGGTTGGGATAGCCCTCCGGATTTTGCCCAGGCACCCGCTCGGGCGCTTGGTTAGGAGTTTGCATCTGACCAGGAGTTTGGCTCCGGTTGGGGGTCTGAGATTGCAGAGTCCCGTGGCTATCGGCAAAGGCAGCAGGCGCAACTGCCCCTGCTAGAAAAAGTGCTGAAATTGTTCCTAAGGATAGTCGTTTCATTTCGAACCTCAAAAGTGGATCTTGTACAAGATTCGCGATGGCTTTTTGCCGACAAAAGAATCTTGGCTTGTGACCCAGAAATCTGTGCTTATCGTTTTTTTGATGGGTTTTCCCTGCGCTGAGAGGGTTTTAACTCAGGAAGAACAGATCAAAAAAATAAAAGTCAAACTCTAAGCTTCACAAGCTCTCAATCCAACTTAAGGATAATTTTACGAAGTGAAGTCGTTCGCAGGGAGGAGATGATCCCCCTAAATTTGACAGATCTATATTCAGACTGAAAACTAAAAAGAAATTATTTATTGCCTAGAAAAAATGGTAGCGGGTTGATGGAGCGGGGCGATCGCCGCAAAAAATATCCATCCCTTGATAAGTAGCTAGGCGGAATTAAATATAAAACGTTCCAGGAGGTAATTTCCGGCTTT
>QBLT01000386.1 GCA_003249105.1 Leptolyngbya sp.
TGCTGACCATCCTCAATGCCATGGTGGCCCATGACACCCTGTGGCAAGCCCCAGCGTGCTCACTGCCGACAGCCACCACCCCCGTGGTAGCCACTACATAGCAGGGTGAGCTTGACAAACAAGATAATCGCTACGACAGCGCAGACCCTAGAATTCGATGCCGGGTTGGGCTTTTACGCCCTGCTCGCGGAAGGGGTGCTTCACTAGGGTCATCTCCGTCACCAGATCGGCCTGATCGATCAGCGCCTGGGGTGCGCCGCGTCCGGTGAGAATCACGTGGGTCATCTCAGGTTTCTCGGTTAGCCCGGCCAGCACTTGGTCTACCGACAAAAAGCCATGCTTGAGGGCGATGTTCACCTCATCTAGCAGAATAGTTTTGTATTCAGGATGGCGAATGTAGCTGAGAGCCATTTCCCAAGCGGTTTGGGCGGTCTGGGTGTCGCGATCGCGATCCTGCGTATCCCAGGTAAACCCTTCGCCCAGGGCGTGAAAAGTGAGTTGGTCGCCAAACCGCTCTAGCACCGCCTTCTCCGCCGGTTCCCACGCGCCTTTGATGAACTGCACGATCGCCACCTTATAGCCGTGGCCGAGGGAGCGCAGCACCATGCCCAGGGCGGCGGTGGTCTTGCCCTTGCCGTTGCCGGTGTTGACAATCACCAGCCCTTTTTCGACGTTGCGCTCGGCAATGCGCTGTTGCTGCACCTCCTGCCGCCGCTGCATTTTGCGCCGGTACTGCTCGTCAGACAGATTTGCTCCCTCGGCTTCTTGATTGAGGGCAGCAGCGGTAGCATCTAGGGTTTCGGTACTGTCAGGAGATTGGGGCATAAAAATCAGTAGATGGGATCAAATTAGCGGCAATGGTCAGCGTTAATCTCGACTCTCAGCACATCATGCTCGAATAGGCGAATTTCTGGGCTGAACACAGGGTTCACCCTGGCAGAGATTAACTTCAATCAGCACATGGGAGAGGCCGGGAATGTGGCTAAGTAAACTCTTATAGTAGTCCGGTGCCTTAGGATAGTGGGTAATGAGAGAAACTGTGGTCGCCATATGATTTTCACTCAGCTTCCAGACGTGCAAATCGGTAACGCGGTTGTCAGCATCTTGCTCGATCGCACTGACAATTTTAAGTTTTATGGGCTTATCGATCGCTCCATCCAGCAAAATTGAACCCGTTTCACGAACTAGACCGTAGGCCCACCTTGAAATCACCAGTGCGCCAATCAAACCCATGGCCGCATCCATCCAGACCCAACCCCAAAACTTGCCAGAGAACAGGGCGGCAATGGCAAAAATAGACGTCAATGCATCGGCTAAAACGTGAACATAGGCGGCGCGAAGATTCTGGTCGTGGTGATGGTGATGGTCCTGGTGATGTCCATCATGACTAGAATAGTCGTGATGATCTTGCAGCAAAACAGCACTGATGAGGTTTACCGCCAAGCCAATAGCCGCGACATAGATAGCCTCATTAAACTGAATTGACTGAGGCTGAAACAGCCGTACAATTGATTCCAGCGCCATAATAAAAGCAATGATGGCTAGCACAACAGCGCTGGTAAAGCCTCCCAATACGCTGACTTTTCCTGTCCCAAATGTATATTTGGCGTCCTGGGCATGCCGCCGGGCATATTGATAGGCAAACACTGCAATTCCGAATGCCGCGACATGGGTTGCCATGTGCCAACCATCAGCGAGTAGAGCCATTGAGCCAAAGACTGTACCAGCCAAAACCTCAACAACCATAGTAATTGCTGTTAGAAAGAGAACAACTTTAGTCCTATTCTCCGCTTGATTTTTCTCAGCAGAAAAAATGTGGGAGTGTTGCCATTGCTCAAGACTGTGGATGTGCATAACAATCTTTAGTGAAATTGTATGGTGGTACGATCTCTAGCTTAGGTGTTTTCTTGCCTGTGTTCCTGCCTACGGAGAGCCATCTTTCCCAAGTGAGAGAATTGAGCATTGGCGAGCAGGATGCTCTCCCTCACCCATAGTGACTAAACTAACCTGAGCGCACCGAATCTGCTGTGCTAAGGCTCCCCGCAGGTGCTAGGATGAGTTAATTGCGAGGGCATGTAGCTCAGTGGATAGAGCACTAGATTCCGGTTCTAGCGGTCGCAGGTTCGAATCCTGCCATGCTCGTTTCTCGAATAGCCAAGGGGCTTACCGGTTTGTGCAGTACATTTGTACGCTCTGGAATTAGTACCGCTCGATCAAGGTACAGGGACAAAACTTAAGATGAAAGCAGAATGCTAGAGCTGGCAGGGATTTGACAGATCAAGGGGAGAAGCGGTGAGATAGGAATCACCACACCCCTACCATCACCTGCCTCATGAACGAGATTACCCGAATTCAAGCCGCTCTGCGCCCCCATCTGCCGTGGCACGGTGCCCGGCTAAGGTTTCTAGCGCTTTTCCTGGTGGCATTGTTTCGCGTCGAGAAGGTGACCCTGGATAAACTGGCCAGTGTCTTTGCCAACCAGGCGCAGAGTGCGTCGAGCTACAAGCGTCTGGCCCGCTTCTTTCGGGACTTTGCGGTTGACTTTGATGTGATTGCGCGAGCGGTGGTGAGTTGGAGTCAGATACCTGAACCCTGGACATTGAGTCTAGACCGCACCAACTGGTGCTTTGGCACGCTCAACATCAACATCTTGATGCTCGGGATTGTTCATGAGGGGGTAGCATTCCCGGTGATGTGGACGATGCTCGACAAGCGCGGCAACAGCAACAGTGATGAGCGCATAGACCTTATAGACCGCTTTGAGCGAGTCTTTCCCGAGGCCAAGATCCATGCCTGACTGGCGACCGAGAGTTTGTGGGCAAGGAATGGCGTAGCTACTTGCTGCTGCCAGAGGCGATACCCTTTCGGCTGAGGCTCAGGCACAGCGACCGCATCAACTCTCGCTCAGGCAAGTGTCGCCAACGGAGCGAGCGAGTCTTTGCCAATTTGACGGTGGGTGAGCAGCGAGTTCTCTCGGGTAAGCGCTGAGTGTGGGGTCGTCGGGTCTACGTCGTCGCCACCCGCCTTGAGGATGGCGAGCTTCTGATTCTCGCCACCAACCATCGCCCCGAGACAGCACTGGCGGATTACCGTTTACGGTGGGGCATTGAAACCTTATTTGCGGCGCTAAAAACCCGAGGATTTAAACCTTGAATCGACCCATTTTTGCCACGCCGAACGCCTTGGCAAGTTAATCGCGCTGCTCGCCTTAGCGTTCTGCTGGGCCATGCTCACGGGACTTTGGCAACACCACCAGCACCGATTTCCCTGAAAGCTCAGGGTCGCAGGGCCAAGAGTCTGTTCCCAGGGCAAACGCATACTCACCCTGCGCTAGCCAGGACTGTGGTGAGATAGGTATTGTCCCAGCCAGCTTTAAGGCGTTTC
>QBLT01000387.1 GCA_003249105.1 Leptolyngbya sp.
ACCTCCCCCACCACTGAGGAAGCTCCCGCTGCCAAATCCTGGTTTAGCCAGCTGCTCTGGCCCGTGCTGATCGGCCTAGCCTGTGTCGCCATCGGCCTCTGGGCTCCCGCCTCGTTTATGACCCACCTGACGGTCTTTGTCCTAGCCAGCTTCCTCGGCTGGAAGGTGATTTGGGATGTGTCGCCCAGCCTGCACACCCCCCTGATGAGCGTCACCAACGCCATCAGCGGCATCATCATCATCGGCGGCATGCTGCAAATTTCGAGCAACATCGCTTCACCAATGACGATTTTGGGGGCGATCGCCCTCTTCCTCGGCACCGTCAACATTGCGGGCGGCTTTATGGTGTCGCAGCGCATGTTGAATATGTTTCATAAGTAATTCTTCTTGAACTTTGAATTTTGCATTTTGAATTCAAAGTTCAAAATGCAAAATTGCCTACCCACGCATTCCCAAAGGAATATGGAAAACAACCTCGTAACCACCGCCTACATCGTTGCCAGCGCCCTCTTCATCCTCAGTCTGGCCGGGCTGTCGCAGCCAGAAACCGCGAAGCGGGGCAACCTGCTGGGCATTCTCGGCATGGCGATCGCCTTTGGGGCCACGGCGCTGATCTGCCAGGGCTACCCCGTCCAGATCGGCTCTATCGGCCTCGGGGTGCTGGTGGGTGTGCTGGCCGCCGCCCGCGTGGCGATGACCGACATGCCCGAAATGGTGGCGCTGCTCAACAGCTTTGTGGGCCTGGCCGCCGTCCTGGTCGGCTTTGCCGAATATCTCCAGCCCAGCGCCGCCCTGACCGGAGGGGATGTGATTGTCCACCGGGTGGAAATCTATATTGGCGTATTCATTGGCATCGTCACCTTTACCGGGTCGATGATTGCGGTGGCCAAGCTGCGGGGCTGGGTGCCCAGCCGGGCGGTGCTGCTGCCCGCGCGCCACGTATTTACGCTGGGGATGCTGGGGGCGATCGCCTACCTTCTGGTACCCTTTCTCACCGCCACCGGCAGCACGGGTATGCTGGTGCTGGCGGCGATGACGGCGATCGCAGGCATCTTCGGCATCGTGATCGTGATGGCGATCGGCGGGGCCGACATGGCGGTGGTGATTTCTCTGCTCAACAGCTACTCGGGTTTAGCCTCGGCGGCGGCGGGCTTTATGCTCAACAACGACCTGCTAATTATCACCGGGGCATTGGTGGGCAGCAGCGGGGCCATTCTTAGCTACATCATGTGCAAGGGCATGAACCGTTCTTTCATCAATGTGGTGCTGGGGGGCTTTGGGGAAACGGCCAGTGGCTCTGGCAAGGCGGCGGCTCTCCAGGGCAGCGCCACCAGCACCACCACGGGCGAAGTTGTGGATCTCCTTGCCAATGCCCAGAGCGTGGTCATCGTCCCCGGCTACGGCATGGCCGTGGCCCAGGCCCAGCACCCCGTGGCCGAGATTACCCGCATTCTCCGCGCCCAGGGCAAGCAGGTGCGCTTCGGCATTCACCCCGTCGCGGGCCGCATGCCCGGCCACATGAACGTGCTGCTGGCCGAAGCCAACGTGCCCTACGACATCGTGCTCGAAATGGATGAAATCAACGACGACCTGCCCCATACCGATGTGGTGCTGGTGGTCGGTGCCAACGACACCGTTAACCCCAGCGCCAAGTACGATCCGGATAGCCCGATCGCCGGTATGCCTGTGATGGAAGTCTGGGAAGCCGATACCGTAGTGGTGCTCAAGCGCGGCATGTCGTCGGGCTACGCCGGGGTCGAGAATCCGCTGTTCTTTAACGACAACACGCTGATGCTGTTTGGCGACGCCAAAACCAACGTCAACGGCATCCTCGCCCAGCTCTCCACCTCAACAGTTCCCGCCCCTGCTCTCGCCGCAGCTTAATCGCTGTTCTGTTCTCCCCTGATGAGGGGAGAACAGATATCACTTCAGTAGAATGGCATTATGCGATTTGAGTGGGACGGCAAAAAAGCAGCTACAAATTTGGCAAAACACGGAGTTTCTTTCGACGAAGCCAAAACTGTATTTGACGACCCGCTTTATATTGACTTTTACGATCCTGACCACGCGGAAGCGGAAGCACGATATCTAATTGTTGGTGTGTCTAGCCAAAGGCGATTGCTAATCGTGTCTTATACCGAAAGAGGTGACGCTATTCGCCTGATTAGCGCCAGAACAGCGACCGAACGTGAGCGACAAGTCTATGAAGAGGGATGAACCAGATATGGAAGACTACCTTCGTCCAGAGTATGACTTAAACAGCCTACGGGTTAGGCGAGTGGGCGCTGAGCGTAAAAGCTTTGGAGAGACAACCGTACGGTTAGAACCTGATGTTGCCGCCATGTTTCCCAATGCCGATGCCGTTAATGAGGCGTTGCGATTTCTCATTAGAGTGATGCACAACAACCAGGCTCTCGTTCCCACACCACAGACTGACGAATCAAATGCCCTTGGACAATGAAAGTTCCTAATGGGCATGCCTATCAAGCTGTCTCCCAGGTCGTAGGATGGATCAGCACAGCAGGAGCTATCCTACGACCTGGAAGTTTTGGTAAGCGGGTATGAAGTTCAAGCGCAGTACAGTGATGCTGGTTGGGGTGGCCTTTTTGCTGGGGGCAGGGGTGCTGATTGCTGAGTCGCAGCGATCGCAGTCCCCCGAATCCGCTACCGAGACCGAGTCCACCGCGCCCATCTTCACCTTTGAAGAAGCCGATGTCGCCACCCTCACCGTCGATCGCGGTAACGAAACCCTGGTGTTTGAGCAGGGCGACGACGAGACCTGGAAGATGACCGCCCCCGACCAAGCCCTGGCTGAGCCCGGAGCCGTCGCTTTCCTTCTCAGTCGCCTCAACACCGACTCGCCCCTGCAAACCGTCACCATGGGGGCCGACCAGGCCACCGACTTTGGCTTCAACGTTCCCCTCGGTATCGTCACCGTCACCCTTAAAGATGGCACCGAGCACGAGCTGATTTTGGGTGGCCCCGACTTCAGCGGCAGCGCCAACTACGCCGTGGTAGACCCCGATCCCTGGCCTCCCGCCGGGGAAAATGAATACTCCGTGCTCGTCGTCACTCGCGATGTGGCCAACGGCATCAACCGCCCCCTGGCCGAGTGGAAGATGCCAGCAGGAACCCCAGCCCCAGCCAATCCGGGGGCCAGCTCAACCCCAGAGAGCAGCGCGCCAGCGGCGTCTCCTCCCGATTCGGCGCCGGCTCTAGAGCCCTCGGCAAACGAGGCGCAGCCTGCGCCTGCGCCAACGTCCCCCGCTCCTGAATCCGCCAACTGAACAACGCTATAGATATTGCATCGGGCGCAGGCCCTACGCACCCATCCACCCGCCCCCCATC
>QBLT01000388.1 GCA_003249105.1 Leptolyngbya sp.
ACAACTTACCGATGAGCAGAAAGCTGAGAATCAAGCTCTTGCCCGAGAACGGGTCGTCGGGGAGCATGCCTTTGCCGGCCTAAAACGCTATGGGATTGCCACCCAGGTCTATCGCAATCGCAAACAGAACTTTGATGACCGCTCCATCTTTACGGCGGCAGGACTCTGGAACTTTTATCTGATGGCGGCTTAAAAGAGGGAGCAGGGAGGACGCCTTTGAAAAATCTGGCTAAGTACTATTTCACAACAAGTCTAATGATGGATCTAGTCAGCGTTTGACTCTGGGTAGGGATCGCTCAGGTGCTCAGTCTCCGGGCAGTCTTCAGAGACATTAATCTCAACATCGCCTCGAGGAACGGCGGCGAGGCGCTTGGTGACTGCACCAATGCTCTCTATTCGCACCATTTCTTCCCAAGAGCAAATCTCGTCTTCTTCCTCAGTTTCGTAGCGAAAGGTAACCAGGTCGCCTTCAATGTCTAAAATCTTCGCCCGCTCAATCCAACGCTGTTGATCCCGTAGAAAAATCCACACATCTTGACCATCACAACAGAGTTGATAGATCTTGCGGTGTAGCATAATCGCGGCTCCTTCACAGGTAACATCAACGCTCATGTCGCTTGACTAGCGGAGGGGAGCGTTCACCCAGCTGAAACGGGGGTTCTTATATCACAGGCTTTGCCTAGCCCTATAGTTGTGCCCTTGCTCTGGCTAAACTACGCGTCAGCAGTTTGGGTAGATGACCAGCAGCTACGGGTCGTAGCTAATCCTGGTTCTGTACCTTAACATTCCCCGAGTCATTCATTCTTCTCATATCAGTGAAGCGGAGACTGTAGTGTAACAAGCCTTACGTTCGCTTGCCCACAGGGGGCTGAGGGCGAGCGCTATAGTGAGAAATTAGCCCTGTCTCCTGTCTTGCCCCTATGCTGCTGCACCTCTGCACCTGGCCCGAAGTTGAGGCCTACCTCACTCAGTCGTCGGGCATTATTTTGCCGATTGGCTCTACAGAGCAGCACGGCCCCACCGGCCTGATTGGCACTGACGCCATCTGCGCTGAGGTGGTGGCCAAGGGTGTCGGTGAGGCCGCCAATGCGCTGGTTGGCCCCACTATTAATGTAGGGATGGCGCTGCACCATACTGCCTTTCCCGGTTCTATGACCCTGCGCCCCAGCACGCTCATCGCCGTCATTTTGGACTACCTCACGCCCCTGGTGCGTCACGGCTTTACCCGGTTCTTTTTTGTCAATGGCCACGGCGGCAACATCGCCACACTGAAGGCGGCCTTTGCCGAAGCTTACACGGCCTTGGCCCATGACCACATTCCCAATGCTGAGCGGGTGCGCTGCAAGACGGCCAACTGGTTTATGGCGCGATCGGTCTACACCTTGGCGAAAGAACTCTACGGCGACCAGGAAGGCTCTCACGCTACTCCCAGTGAAGTGGCTCTGACGCAGTACGCCTATCCCGATTTCATCAAGCAGGCTCCGCTTGAGCCGCAGGTGGCTCCGTCGGGCCATGCGATCTACAGCCCGACAGACTTTCGGCAGCGCTACCCCGATGGTCGCATGGGATCGAACCCGGCGCTGGCCACCCCCGAGCATGGGCAGCAGCTCTACGAGGCAGCGGTGAAAGAACTGACTAGCGACTATCTGGCATTCTTAGCGGCAGAGTAAGGCTGAGTCGGTAGGCTGCATCCTATTGTTTGGCGTCGCATTGGCATAGCAGCGGCTTGACTTGCTATAACTACCCAGTGACATGGCATTGCAGCGGGATGACATAGCTTATCCACCCGGTGATATGGCATTGCAGGGTGGTGACATAGCGATGCAGAACGGTGATATGCCAATACCACCCGATGACATGGCATTGCAGGCGGTGAATATAGCGAAACCAGCCATTGCAATAGCATTACCATAGGGGCTAGCCCTGTTTTGGCCCCGACAATGCCCAGCGACTTTGAGATTCTGCGCAGCATTTACAACGCCTTCGACCCCTTCGAGCCGCTGCAACCGGGCGACCCGGTGTACGTCAATTGCAGCGCGGTGCGGGGCGACGAAAATATTTTGGTGGATGTGGGGCGGCAGATTACCTACAGCGATCGCGTCACTCACCAGCTTTACACTGGTCATCGCGGTGCAGGCAAATCGACCGAGCTGCTGCGACTCAAAGAGGCTCTAGAACAAGACGGCTACCGTGTTGTCTATTTTGCCGCCGAAGAGGCCGACATTGACCCTGAGGACGCGCAGTATACCGACATTCTGCTGGCCTGCACCCGCAACCTGCTGGCAGATTTGCAGGGCGATCAGAAACCCATTCAGCAGTGGCTTCAGTCGCGCAAGACCGGACTGGTGGATGCCATGCAGAGCGAGGTCGGCTTCGACAGCATCAATGCCGAGGTGCCCTTTAGCAAGCTCACTACTACGCTTAAGGTCAGCCCCACGGCCCGTGCCCAAATTCGCAAAATTGTGGAGCCCCACACGCCCTCGCTGATTGAGGCGCTAAATAGGTTTATTGGCGATCGCCCAAACGCCCCAGCGCACCACTCACAAGCTGGTGCTGATTGTTGATAGCCTTGATCGCATTCCGCCCATTCTGCGAGAGAACGAACCCAGCAACCACGAGCAGATTTTTGTCGATCGCAGCGAACAGCTCAAAATGCTGGATTGCCATATCATCTACACCGTGCCTATTTCGCTGGTGTATTTGGGCCGCGCTCCCGACCTGCGCGATATCTACGATGCCGAAATTCAAGTATTACCGATGGTGATGGTGCGCGACCAAGCGGGCCAGGTGTGCGAACCGGGGCTAGCGATTATGCGCGAGCTGGTTCGTCAGCGGGTGTTTCACGCCGAGGCGGTGAGCGCTGGGGCAAACCTGATGGGCGATATCTTTGACGATGGCCAAACCCTCGACCAGCTCTGCCTGATGAGCGGCGGCCATATGCGCAACCTGATGCTGATGGCCCAGGAGGCGATTAAGCAGACCACGGCGCTGCCGATTGGCAAAAAGGCGGTGCGCCTGGCGATTACTAAGGCCCGCAACACTTACTGCAATGCAGTGTACGACAACCAGTGGGGGCTGCTGGCCAGGGTGTGGCAAACCAAAGAAATTCTCAACGACGAGGCCCACCGCGACCTGCTGTTTAACCGCTGCATTTTGGAGTATCGCTATCTGGATGGCGAGGGCGAGATCGTCTGCTGGCGCGACGTGCATCCGCTGCTGCTCGGCGTGAAGGAGTTTCAGTCAGCATTAGAGTGTTCCAAGCAAATAATCATCCATTAGTCTAGAGAGACCTATCTTGTTTTCGAGCTCAGATCATGGATGTTGCCCCT
>QBLT01000389.1 GCA_003249105.1 Leptolyngbya sp.
GGAGTGACGGGGTGAGGGAGTAGCGGGGCTTTGGGGACATTGGGAGTGTTCTGTTGGGGAGGTGCCCAAGGGTAGAAGAAAAGTAGTTTTAGGGGATCGAAGACAATCTCTTCTGACGAGATCTAGCCCACCCTCAGAGAAGCAAGCTACACACCAAAGCCCTTACCCGAGCTGAGAGGCGGACTTTGAAAGGGTTTCCGACTCCCCTCGCCTCCCTGGGAGAGGGGCTGGGGGAGAGGGCTGGCAGGGATTTTGCGATCTACTAAGTTTGGGATCTTTTAGGCTGTAGTTTAGCTGTGTTCTCTTTTTGACCGACGCCGATGATTGTTTGCATTGCTGATGTGCTGAGCCCGGATGAAGTAGCTCAGATTAAAGCGGGCTTAGCCCAGGCCGAGTTTGTGCCGGGGGCAGCGACGGCGGGCTGGCATGCCAAGCTGGTCAAGCAAAATGAGCAGGCGGCAAAGCAGGCGGCTGAGCCATTGAAGGCGGTGGTGCAAAAAGCTTTGATGCGGAATGCGCTATTTCAGGCGATCGCCTTACCCCGCATCATCCACTCCCTGCTGTTTAGCCGCTACGGGGTGGGCATGAGCTACGGGCGGCACACGGATAATGCCTTGATGGGGGGCGCTAATTTTTACCGCTCAGATCTGTCGTTTACGGTGTTTTTGAGCGGGCCAGACGATTACGATGGCGGCGAACTGGTGATTGAGGGGGCTGACAGCGAGCAACCCTACAAGCTGGCGGCGGGCAGCGCCATTGTCTACCCATCCACAACGCTGCACCGGGTGGAGCCGGTCGTGGGGGGCGATCGCACGGTGGCCGTGGGCTGGGTGCAGAGCCTGGTGCGCGATGCCGCCCGTCGCGAAATTCTCTTTGACCTTGAGACCGTGAAGCGCAGCCTATTTGCCCAAACCGGCAAGACCCCAGAGTTTGATCTGCTGGCCAAAACCACCGCCAACCTGCTGCGCCAGTGGGCCGAGTAGAGGCACTGGCCGAGCGCTACGTCTACTCCTCGGGGGTGATGTCGTTTGACTCCAGATTGGGGAGCAAAATTTCTGCGACCTCTGGAAAATGTCGTTTCATACAGTGGTCGCATACCCCATGGGTAAACCCAACATCCGAATGCTGCTGAATAAACGACTCCACGGTTGACCAGTAGCCCTGATCATTGCGAATGCCCTTGCAGTAGGAGCAAATGGGCACCAATCCAGCCATCAGCTCCATTTTTTCTAGCGTCTCAGCCAGTTGCGCCGACACCCGCTGTAGCTCTAGCTGCATCACCACCTGACGCGCCAGAGCTTCTAACGCTTGAATTTGGTAAGCGTTTAAAGTCCTAGGTTTTCGGTCTATTACACACAGCGTTCCTAGCGGCTGACCACCAGGCGAAACCAGAGGCACCCCTGCGTAGAATCGAATACCTGGCTCGCCAGTCACCAGCGGATTGTTGACAAACCGTTCGTCACCATAGGTATCATTCACAATCATGATGGCCGGGCTCAAGATGGCATGGGCGCAAAAGGAAACATCTCGACGGGTTTCTTGCGCCACCAGACCCACCTTAGACTTAAACCACTGCCGCTCGGCATCGACTAGGCTGATTAGCGCGATCGGTACATCGCAGATAAAAGCGGCAAGAGAGGTAATGTCATCGTAGGAACGCTCAGCAGGCGTATCCAAAACCTTATATTGCCTGAGCGCCTCAAGCCGATCAGCTTCTTGGGTAGGGGTGTTGGCTGGCATTAAATTGCTGCGCTGCCTTACTTAATTGCATAAAACTCATTCTAAAAAGCTGGCTAAAGGGCATGTCACTTACGGACAAAGACTTGACAGTGCTTAACGTGCATCTTTAGAACGACTCAACGCCAGAAATCCTTAGGTCTAGCGTCGCCTAGAGGCAACGTTCGTCGTCGAAGAGTTTGGGGAAAGAGACGACAGCCAAGCTGCCTACCACGTAAGATAGAGATATCCACACAACCTTTAATAAAGTGTTACATTTATAAACATGAAGTCATATTAGAAGGGACATCATTATGGATATTCGTCAAGAATTGCCCCTAGAGCAACAGTTTGAACTGCGGGTTTTTGAGAAGCAAGTTCAGTCGCTCTCCCCAGAAGATGCTCAAACTCTACTGGTGCAGCTCAAAGAAGCTATGCTGTACCAGGCCACCACGTTTCGGGAAATTTTGAAAAATACCTGGGATATTGGTAAAGACACCGACACTGTGCGAGAAGCATTAGAAGGATAATTCCGTCTCTAAGATACCAATGGCCCCAAAGCAGTCGAGCTTAGTTCCTCTACCAACAATTAGTCCGGCTTTTCCCCACACATGCAAAGCAGGGAGAGCCGGGCTAGTTCTATTAATTGCTAAGCGCTAAAGCATACTCCTGCTCAGAAAAAACGTTACAGAACCTAGCAATTGGATGAAGTTGACTCTCTAGTTCTTCATGCAAAAGTGATTCACGCTGGTGGCGACTTCCTGCGTAAACTGGGTAGGAATCGTATCTAAATAGTCATCTGCCACCCTTTAGGGGGCGTGTCGGTGTAGCGTTTTATCATGACTCAGCCAGGGACAGTTTATATCGTGGGGGCCGGGCCGGGAGACACCGACTACCTCACCCTGCGGGGGCGCGACCTGTTGCAGCGGGCCGAGTGCCTGGTGTACGACGCTTTGGTGGATGAGGGGCTGTTGGGGTTATTGCCGAGGGAGTGCGATCGCATCAATGTTGGCAAACGCGGCGGCCAGCCCAGCACGACCCAAACCGACATCAATCAGCTCTTGGTCAGGCTGGCTCTAGAAGGGCGGCAGGTGGTGCGCCTCAAAAGCGGCGACCCCTTTATCTTTGGCCGTACCGCCGCCGAAGTGCAGGCCCTGCGCGAGGCGGGCTGCCCGGTAGAAGTTGTGCCTGGGGTTTCGTCGGCCCTGGCAGCCCCGCTGCTGGCGGGCATTCCCCTTACTGACCCGGTGTGGAGCCACGGGTTTGGCGTCTTTACCGCCCACGATCCTGACCTGCTCGACTGGCCTACCCTAGCTCGCCTGCACACCCTGGTGCTGCTCATGGGCAGCCGCCACCTCGAAGAAATTGTCCACCGGCTGCGCCAAAACGGCTGCCGAGGCGACATGCCCGTGGCGATCATTCGCTGGGGCGGTCACAGTCAGCAGCAGGTGTGGGAAGGCACCCTGCTCACCATTCGCCAGGTAACGCGGGGTGAAACCCTCTCCCCCTGCGTCATCGTCTTTGGTGAGGTTGTTCGCCTGCGACGATATTTGGCGATGGCCGAGCCAATTCAAAATTTCTCCTCTGGAGACGCTACGCGTAGGCGTAGCC
>QBLT01000038.1 GCA_003249105.1 Leptolyngbya sp.
CCCCTACCCAAGGAGCCCCCATGCGTCCCTTTCACACTCTGCTCTACAGCACTGGCGCTGCTTTAGTGCTGCTCTCCGTCAATGGCTACTCCCAAGTTTCAAGCCTAACCCTGGAACGCGACCCCCAGCCGATCGCGAGTATGGCCTCGGCCTCTGAAGACGACACCACCCAGCCTGCGGTGATCGAAGGCGAACCCCAGGCCCTGGGCAACGGCACCGTGCGCCCCTATGTGGCCCTAGACAGCCAAAATTACCCCCAAGAGGTGGGGGTGATCTTCACGGCGGCGGCCCTGACCGGTCTGCCCCAGGATGGCACCGAACTGCTCTTGCCGCTGCCCTTTCAGGCTGAATCGACGGCGATCGACCACATTGCCCTCGACTGGCGGCCCCACGGCCATCCCCCCGAGCCGATCTACGGCGATGCCCACTTCGATATTCACGCCTACACCATCAGCCCGGCAGAGCGCGAGGCCATTACCGCCCAGGGCGCAGACCTGGAGAAAGCCTACAAAACTCCCGCCCCAGAGTACATTCCGGCGGGCTACGTGATGGCCCCCGACAGTGCCGAGCCCCGCATGGGTTCCCACTGGGCCGACCCCACGGCGGCAGAGTTTCAGGGCCACCCCCACGGCTTTGACCACACGCTGATCTACGGGTTTTATGAGGGAGCGATCGCCTTTATCGAACCCATGGTGTCCTTCGATTTTCTCACCAGCCAGCAGGACTTTGAAGGGGCCTTTGCCCTGCCCCAGAGCTACGCCAAGCCAGGACTTTACCCCAGCCGCTACCGCATCACCTACAACGAAGCCACCCAAACCTATACCGTGGCGCTGACCGAGTTCCAGCCCTCAGAACAGGACGGGCAGTTGTAGGGCGATCGCCAACCCGCTTCGCAGCCTCTTTAATTCGCAGCCTCTTTAAGAAATGAGGATCTGTAAAAAAGCTGACTAGTTGCCCCCCTTTTTTAGGGGGGTTGGGGGGATCGTCTGAGAGCGTATCCATAACGCAGCCCAGTTTTACGGAATAGTATTACCGCTGGGAATGCTACGGGCGTTGACTCAAAGAAATTAACTCTCTGTCTGGAAAGCCCGCCCAGCCCCTTGTAGCTATTTGAGCTGTGTAACACCCACTACATTCACCGCTTTCTTTAGGAGACCCGTGATGACCCAAGCGATTAGCAAGCCCGCTCAAACCCCTGTGGCAGACCCCAATCGAGCCTGGGCAAACTGGCCAGTTAAGACCCACGAGCTGCACAGCCACCACTTCGACTCCACCATCTGGAACGACTTTCAGTTTCGCGACGACGACATTGTGATTGCCACCTACGGCAAATCGGGCACCACCTGGATGCAGCAGATTGTTTCTCAGCTGATTTTTAACGGCCAAGAGGGGCTGAGCGTGGGCGAGATGTCGCCCTGGATGGATCTGCGGGTGCCGCCTGCCCCGGAGAAAATGGCGGCGGTAGAAGCCCAAACCCACCGCCGGTTTCTCAAGACCCATTTGCCGGTGGATGCGCTAGTTTTTTCTCCCAAAGCAAAATATATCTACATTGGCCGCGACGGTCGCGACGTGCTCTGGAGTCTCTACAACCACCACGCCAACGCCAATGACCTGTTCTATGACCTGTTGAACAACACCCCTGGGCTGGTGGGGCCGCCCATTGAGCCGCCCACTAGCTCCATTCGGCAGTACTTCCAGGACTGGTTGCAGGGCGACGGCTACCCCTTCTGGTCGCTGTGGGACAACATGCGATCGTGGTGGCAGGTGCGCCATTTGCCCAACGTGCTGATGGTGCACTACGCCCAGCTCAAGGCCGATCTGCCTGGTCAAATGCGCCGCATTGCCGAATTCCTTGACATTCCCATTGATGCCGCCCAGTGGGACAGCATTGTGGAGCACTGCACCTTTGACTATATGAAACGCCATGCTGAGCAGGTCACGCCCCTGGGCGGTCAGATCTTTGCAGGTGGGGCCAAAACCTTTATCAACAAGGGCACCAATGGCCGCTGGCGCGACATTCTCACGGCTGAAGATATTGACTGGTATGAGTCTGTGGCCCAGGCCCAGCTGGGCGAAGATTGCGCCTACTGGCTGGCCAACGGTGAACTGCCTGGCGTTTAAGCCCCTTTTTAGAAGCTCAATGATTTATATCAAGACCACCCCAGGCGTCAGGCTGGGGTGGTCTTGCTGTTGGGGGCTGGGCAGGCCATTGGAGCCCAAAGCCGCCCTGGGCAACGCTGTGATCGAACAATTCGAATTATTTTGGGTGGGGGTGATTTAGCTCCAAGGAGCCTTGGTTGCGGGCATGATGACGGTATAACGAGTTTCTGTTGGTAGGGTATTAGCAACTCTCAGCTGGACTTGATGTAAACGCTAACGGCTGTTGGCTGTGAGCACTCCCTCAGATCGATTGGCATGGCTGAAACTCTTGACCAAACCTCCCCGCGATCGCTCAATAACGACGATTTGCTTGCCCTAGAGGTCGGCAATCCCTATCCGATTCGCTTTATTCAAAACATTCAGCCCCACGGCCTGTTGCTCTCGCTGAGCTACCCGGAGCTAACGATTTTGCAGGTGAGCGCCAATGTGGAGGCGCTGCTGCACCAGCCCGCCGCTGCGCTACTGGGGCAGCCCTTGACCGTGGTGTTTGCGGCCGCCGAAGTGGAGCTGCTGCGCCACTGCCTTGACCAAACCCAGGCGTCGGCCTACCTCACCCTGACCCATCCGACAACCGAGCAGTCCTTTGCGGTCAGCCTGCACTGGCAGCAAGCGTCTCTGCTGATGGAGCTAGAGCCGCAGAGCGCCAGTGAACCTACGTCGGAGGAGCTGTGCTGCCAAATCAACACGGCGATCGCTGCCTTTGGCACCGCTACAGATTTGCAGTCGCTGGTCGATAGTTTTGCCCGCGAGATTCAGCGGTTGACCGGGTTTGACCGGGTGATGGTGTATCGTTTTCAGCCCGACCAGAGCGGGGTAGTGGTGGCAGAAGTCAACCGCAGCCCCCATGAGAGCTATCTGGGGTTACACTACCCAGCCACCGATATTCCCCAGGAGGCGCGATCGCTGTTCTACGAAAACCCGCTCCGGTTTATTCCCGATCTCGACTATGTTCCCGTGCCGCTGGTGCCGGAGGAGAACCCCCTCACCCACAGCCCTTTAGACTTGGGAGCCGCTGAACTGCGAGGGGTATCGCTACCCCACATTGACTATTTACACCGCATGGGCGTCAGCACCTCCATGACCTTCTCACTCACCGACGATCAGCGGTTGTGGGGGTTGGTGGCTTGCCATCACTACCGGCCCAAGGCGGTGCCCAAAATTACCCGTATGGCGTTTACTATGCTGGTCAAGGTGGCCAGCCTAGAGCTGATGCGTCATCAAGAGCAAGAGCGTCGCTATTACCAAACTCAAAACAAAACCCTGCTGGGGCAGCTCGGCATCGCCATCGACGAAACCGAAGACGCGATGCTCAAAACCCTCACCAACAACACCAACCTGCTGTTGGATATGTTTGAGGCTGAGGGGGCGGCTCTGGCCTTAGATCAGGACTACGCTCTGGTGGGGGCTACCCCGGCTGAGGCCGAGGTCAAAGCCCTGATTGACTGGCTGGCCGAGCAGGGCGAAGACCAGGTGTTTGCCACCCAGACGCTGGCGCAGGTGTACCCCCCTAGTGAACAGTGGTCGGTGAAACCGGCCGGCGTACTGGCGATCTCGATCTTTTTGCAGCAGCCCCGGCCCGTGTCGCACCATATTTTGCTGTTTCGCCCTGAGCAGATCGAAATGGTGAACTGGGCGGGCGAGTTGAGCGCCAGCGTCACCCTTGATGAGGCCGGGGAACCGATGCTCTGCCCCCGCCATTCCTTTGACCTATGGAAGGAGCTGGTGCGGGGGCGATCGGTGGCCTGGTCGCCCCCGCAGCTCGAAGCGGCCGCTGACTTGCGCGGCACCCTGATGCTGGCGGTGCTGAACTTTTCGAATGTAGCCCTAGAGAAGGCGGCAGCGCTCGCCGAGGTGGCCAACCGAGCCAAGAGCGAGTTTTTGGCCAATATGAGCCATGAGATTCGCACGCCGATGAATGCCGTGCTGGGGTTTACCGATCTGCTGCAAACCATCATCCAAAACCCGGTGGCGCTGGACTACCTAGAGGCGATTTCTTCCAGCGGCAAGACTCTGATGTCCCTGATCAACGACATTCTTGACCTGTCTAAAATCGAGGCAGGCCAAATGGATATCAAGCTGGAGCCGACGGATATTACGCTGTTGATCCAGGACATTCAGCATATTTTTCAGCAGAAGGCGGCGCAGAAAGGCATTCGGCTGCGGATGATTTTGGGCACGGGACTGCCCAAGGCGCTGTGGCTTGACGAGGTGCGGCTGCGGCAAATTTTGTTTAATTTAGTTGGCAATGCGCTGAAATTTACCGAGCAGGGCCATATTGATATCGAGGTAGCCTGTACGGCGCTGCCGACGGGGCCGGGCGAGCCCGCGGTCAATCTCAAGATCTTTGTGGCCGATACGGGCATTGGCATTGCCGAGGCCGACCAGCAGCGAATCTTTAATGCCTTTACCCAGAGCTACGGCCAGAGCGATCGCAAGTTTGGCGGCACCGGGCTGGGGCTGGCGATCACCTATCGGCTCACCCAGCTGATGGGCGGCACCATTGCCGTCGAGAGTCAGCTGGGGCAGGGCAGTACGTTTATCTGTGAGTTTGACCGGGTGGCGATCGCCCCTGAGGGCAGCCCGCAGCCGACGGCGATCGCGGCCGAAACCGACTTAAACCAGTGGGCCCCGCTCAAAATTTTGGTGGTAGACGACGCCCGCTCAAACCAAGATTTGATCGCGGGCTACTTTCGCAACACCCACCATCGCCTGTTGTTTGCCGAGAACGGATTGGAGGGGGTGCAGATGGCGCAGACCCACCTGCCCGACCTGATTTTGCTCGATCTGCGCATGCCCCTGATGGATGGCCAGGCGGCGGCTCTGGCCCTAAAGCAGCATGAGCCAACCCGCTCGATTCCGATTATTTTGATCACGGCTTCGCTCAGCTACGAGGGCGAAACCATTCTTGCTAGCGACCTGTACGACGGCCTGCTGCACAAGCCGGTCAAGCGCCAGCAGCTCTTAGAGTTGATGCAGCGCGTAGTTAGTGGCTTGCCCCCCGCGTTAGAGCGACTCTCTAGCGCCGGGGCAGCGGCTGACCCCGGTGCAGTGGCTCCGGCTAGCCTGACCCCAGAACGGCTGCTGGCGTTGCACACTCAGCTCCAGACGATCGCCGTTGACTGCTGGCAACCGCTGCGGCAAACCCTGGAGACGCGATCGCTCGAAACCTTTGTCAAACAGCTGCAAGGGGCGATCGCACTGTACCCCTACCCACCCCTGGCTGACTACCTGAGCACCCTGACGATGCAGCTAGAGCAGTTTGATTGGGAACAGTTGCCCCACACCGTAAATGCGTTTGCCGCTCTGCTAGAGACGCTGAATCAGCCGGTTGCGGCTGTTGGTGAGGCCCCTGCCGATGACTAAACCCCCGGCGTTTGAGCCTGCTCAGTGCTTAATCATGGCCGTTGACGACGTGCCTGCCAACCTCAAAGTTTTGCAGAAAGTGCTCGATGCGGCGGGCTATCGCACCACCTTTGCCACCCGCGGGCAGCAGGTGCTAGACCGGCTGAACGATGTCAAACCCGACTTGATTTTGCTCGATCTGATGATGCCAGAAATGAGCGGCATCGACGTGTGCGATCGGCTCCAGCAGAACCCAACGACGGCGCATATCCCCATTATTTTTCTGACGGCCAGCCACGAAATTGAGCATTTGGCCCAGGCCTTTGAGTGCGGCGCGGTTGACTACGTCACCAAGCCCTTTAACGCGATCGAGCTGCTAGCCCGCATTCGCACCCATTTAGAGCTGAGCCAGCTGCGCAAGCGGGCCCAATTTCAGGCCCAATGGGAGGCGATTTCTCGCCAGATTGTCCAAGACATTCATGCCTCTATCCATCTGCAAGACATTCTCAACAACACCGTCAAGGCAATTCAGCAACTGCTGGCGGCGCGGCGGGTGATGGTGTATCGCTCCTGCGATCCCCAGGGCTGCAAACTGCTGGCGCTCTCCGGCGACAGTCTGACCTCAGAACTCTGCGTTCACGGGGTAGGCTACCCCTGTCTAGAGCCCCATTCCCCAGAGATGCCCCCGCTCACCGAGCAGCAGATTTGCCTGCTCGAAGCGGCCCCGCTTCCCCTGCAAGACGGGGCATCCACCTGCTGGGCCAACGTTCCCCAAGAGCTGTGCTTCCCGATTCACCAGCAGGGCCACCTGTGGGGCGGCCTGGTGGTGCAAAACGATCCCTGTGCCCGCGCTTGGGTTCAGCAAGAGGTCGAAACCTTGACTCTGATTGTGCAGCAGCTCGAAATCTCAATTCAGCATGCCGAACTGCACCAGCGCTTGAGCGCCGCTAACCAGGAGCTTGAGCGCATCTCAAACACCGATGGGCTGACGCAAATTGCCAACCGACGCTGCTTTGATCGGCAGCTCACGCGAGAATGGCGACGCCTTCAGCGGCAAAAGCAGCCCCTAGCGCTGGTTTTGTGCGATATCGACTACTTCAAGCAGTTTAACGACACCTATGGGCACCCCAGCGGCGACACCTGCCTGGTGGCGGTGGCTCAGGCCCTCAAGTGCTGTCTAAAACGCCCCGCCGATCTGGTGGCGCGCTACGGTGGCGAAGAGTTTGTGGTGCTCTTGCCGAATACGGAGCTGGCAGGGGCCATTGAGGTGGTTGAGCAGATGCAGGGGGCGATCGCCACTCTGCCGATCGCCGATGCCCCCAACTACCGACTCACCCTGAGTTTCGGCATCTATGTGACGGTGCCTCAGCAGGCTACTAAGGCCACCGCCGCCCTGGCCTTGGCCGACCAGGCGCTCTATGCCGCCAAACAAGCCGGGCGCAATCAATACGTGATTTTCTCGAATACCCAGGCTGAGGTCAACATCGCAGAGTTGCCCCAGGCAACCCGGTAGGGCAACGGCCGCTGGCCCCAAACCGGTAAGAAGCAGGGTTTTGCCACTGCCGCTTACTTCGCCGCTAGCGCATCCCGTAAGGGCTTGGTCATCCAGTTCAGCCCGACGCGCACCTGGTGGGAGAAGGTGGGCATGCGGTAAAGGTAGGCTAGACGACGCGCCACGTGGGCCAGCTCGCCGTCTAGCTGAATGCCTAGCCCCGTAAGGGTGGCGCGGCTGGTGCCCAGGGTGAGCATTTCACCCATGTGGCGGTAGCGGAAGGGCAGCTGAGGGCGATCGCTGATTGTGGCCCAGATATTCCACCCGACAAAGTCGGCCTGTTGTAGGGCGACCTGGGCGGTGGTGGGCACCTGCTGACCATCGGCGTCGCGGCAGTCGGCCACGTCGCCCAGGGCATAGACGCCGGGGGCATCGACGGCCTCTAGGGTGGGCTGCACCACTACCTGCTGGCGCTCGTTGTGCTTTAGGGGTAGGTCGGCAATGACGGAGTTGACCTGGGTACCCACCGTCCACAGCACCAGATCGACTGGCAAAATGTCGGTTTGCTCGCGGAAGGTGAGGCTGATGGTGTCGGCGGTGACGTTGTCTACGGTGGTTTCGAGATCGATCCACACCCCCAGGTCAGAGAGCGCCTTTTGGGCTACCTCACGGTTGTATTCAGGGGAGGTGCGAAGAATCGTGTCGGTGCTTTCGACCAGGCGCACCCGGCCCCGTTCCCCCAGGTGTTCTGCCACTTTGCAGGCCAGCTCGACACCGCTGTAGCCGCCGCCCACCACCGCCACGCGAATTTTCTCAGCCTTGGAGGACTCAAGCAGGCGCAGCCGTTCCTTTAAGTGGTAGGCATCTTGCAGGGTGCGGAAGGCGTGGGCGTGCTCGGCTACGCCGGGAGCCATGTGCATGGGGGTGGTGCCGCCCAGGGCCAGAACTAGGCGATCGTAGGTGAGCGTCACTCCATCGCTGAGGCTGACGCGGTGCTGGTCGAGGTCGATGCCGGTGACTTCTGCCTGGCGAAACTGCACCGCCGTACCGGCCAGCAGCTCGGTGTAGGGCGGGGCCACTTCCCAGGTTTGCAGCTCGTCGGTAACCAGCTCGTAGAGCAGCGGCAAAAAGAGGAAGCGATCGCGGTGATCGACCAGTGTAATCGTCGGTGGGGTGCCCTCCCACGGCAGCTGGCTGAGGCGCAGGGCGGTGTAGAGGCCGCCAAAGCCACCGCCGAGGATACAAATTTGCTGGGGAGCGTCTGCCATAGTCAAAAGCCGTGATACCTCTTCTACCTTCTAACTCAAAATGGAAAGAGTCATCCTGCTTTGCGGAGATTTCTTTTGGCTACAGCGTCAGATTTAGAGATGCGATCGCCCCGCCAAGAGGCGATCGCGGGGGCGCGAGACATTATTCCATTGATTGTCGGAGCCATCCCCTTTGGGATTATTTTTGGCACCCTGGCCCAGGGCAGCGGCCTCTCGTTTGGGGCCACCCTGGGCATGTCGGCTTTTGTGTTTGCGGGGTCGTCGCAGTTTATCGCCCTGGGCCTGTTGGCGGCGGGCAGCACCCTGCCCCTGATTGTGCTCACCACGGTAGTCGTCAACCTGCGCCACATGCTCTACGCCGCCAGCCTGCTGCCCTACGTGCAGGGGGCCTCCCAGCGGTGGAAGGTGGTGATTGGCTTCTTTTTGACGGATGAAGCCTTTGCCGTAGCCATTCGCCGCTACAGTCAGTCCGACCCCAGCCCCCACAAGCACTGGTACTACCTGGGCGCAGCGGTCGCCATGTACGGCAACTGGATTCTCTGCACCTGGCTGGGGCTGACGGTGGGGCAGCTGATCCCCAACGCGGCGGCCTGGGGGCTAGACTTTGCCATGGTAGCGACCTTCATCGGCATGATCGTGCCCTATATGACGACCCGACCTATGGTAGGAGCCATCCTGATTGCGGGAATTGTCGCCGTTTTGGCCAACGGGCTGCCGCATAAGTTGGGATTGATGGTGGCGGCGATCGCAGGCGTTACCACCGGCTACTGGCTCGAAACCCGGCTCATCCCCAGACCCGAGGCCCAAGAATAACGCCCGGCCAATTCAAAGTTCAAAATTCAAAATTAAGAACTCCCTATGAATGACTGGCTCCTCGTTGCTGCCATGGCCCTGGTAACGTTCTCAATTCGCTACGTGCTGCTGGCCTTTAGCGGGCGCATTCAGCTATCGCCGACCCTGGTACGGGCGCTGGGCTATGTGCCCCCGGTGGTGCTGACGGCGATCGTCGTCCCTGCGGTGGTGCTGCCCGATGGCGAAACGCTGTGGCTGGGGTGGCAAAATGCGCGGCTGGTGGGGGCGATCGCCTGTGTCATTCTTGCGATTTGGCGCAAAAACCTGCTGCTGACCATTGCGGGTGGCATGGCCACCTTCTGGGGTTGGCAGTGGCTGGTCGGCTAAACGGGTAGAGCCTTGAACCTGGTGTTCCCGCCTTATCCGGGCAAAACAGCTAGGGGATAGATCAAAAGACCAAGTAGTGCCGCGATCGCCACAATCAGCGGTTCGGGCAGTTTTTTGCCAAATTTCAACAGCGCCACTAGGGTGACCAGGGCGATCGCAATTGTGGGGATGTCGCGGAGCGTTTGCCGCCCCAACACCACAACAGCGCCTGCGATCGCACCCGTTGCCGCTACCGTCACCCCGTTGACAAAGGCAGCAATGGCCGGGTGTTTACCATGCTTTTTGAAGTAGGGAGCCGGAATGATCGTCAGTAGGTAGCAGGGAATAAACATGGCGATCGCCGCCACACAAGCCCCTGGAAATCCAGCCACCAAAAAACCGATGAATCCTGTAGTGATCACGACTGGCCCTGGCGTAATCATGGCCACGGCCACCGCATCAAGAAACTGTTGTGCATCCAGCCATTGAAAGTCTTTGACCACCCCACCATACAAAAATGGAATGATCGCGAGGCCGCTGCCAAAGACAAACGAACCGGCCGTAGCAAAAAACAGAAAAATCTGCCCCAGCAGCGCTGGAGTGGTGACTGGAATGGTGGCCAGTAGAGAAATTAAAGGTAGCCCTAGAATGCTATTAACCCGATTGCTCTTTAACCAGTTTTTGGGCGGCGATTTCAGCCACCAGACCAGAAAACCTGCGCCTAAAATCAGCTCTACCCGTTCTGACTGGGTGATGATGGTGACGGCTGCGTTGACTAAATAAATTCCCCACAACAGCCAGTCGGTACCGACGGTTTTGCGCGTTAGTTTATAGGCGCTGATGGCAATAATGCCAATCACCGCTGCACCAACGCCATAAAACACCGCCTGCATCCAGCTCAGGCCACCGTAGAGGGTGTAGGCCCAGCCCAGGGCTACCACCATCAAAAATGAGGGCAGCACAAAGGCTATGCCAGCCAGTGCTGACCCTAAAATGCCGTAGTGAACATAGCCCATGTAAACCCCTAACTGTGCGGCCAGGGGGCCGGGCGCGACCTGAGCCAGCGTCAACCCCTCTTGATAGCCGGTTTCAGAAATCCACTGACGCTCTTCGACCAGATCTCGGTGCATATAGCCGACCAGGGCGATCGGCCCGCCAAAACCGAGCGCCCCCAGTTTTAGAAAGTACTGCGTCAGCTGGGTTAACGAATACGATGGTTTATCGAGATCTAGGGACATAGGAGCTGTTGCTTGTGGGTTTTGAGTAGAGCGAAATTACAAAAAATAGGTAGATCAAGGGTCTGTTGCGGCCCCCTCTCTATCTAAAGCGGAATAGAGCCCCTCAAACAAAGCGATCCCGTGGGTTTCGAGGGCAGAATCTGAAAAACCTGCCACCAGCCAACCGCGCAGCAACGTCTCAATACCCACAATTTGCGGATGTAAATATATCCCATCCCGCAGATCAATTTCATGGACGATTTCCCCAATGGTTTGCACTCTGGCATCGTCCAAATTGAAGGCTTTCGCCATCACCTCAAAGGTACACAAGTTGCCCTGATGCTGAAATTCACCCTGGTGCATATCAAAGGGAATTTCATTGGCCTTGGCGGTTTTACCGTAGCGAATTATGGCTTCGGGTTGAATAAATCGTCGAATCAGCCAGATGCAAGCCAGGCGATCGACGTGGGGACGGGGACGGGTCACCCAGTGGGCTTGGCGATAGTTTGCGATCGCCTGGGGAGCAATGGTGACAGCGGGGCTGGGGGGCAAGAGCGCGTGGGTCAGTTGCTTGAGGCGAGCTGCGACGGTTTTCTGTTCAGGGCAATCAAAAAAATCGATCTGGCGAAGGTCGGCATGGTGCTTGTAGAGCTTTTCCAAGGCGTCGCGAATCGGGGCGCGGTCGCCCGCCTCATCCAAAGCTGTTAACGCCATCTCTAATTCCGTCACCTTGGCCTCCAGCTCGGTATAGTCTTCTCGGCGCACCTCATGGAATCTGTTGATCAGGCTTTGTGAACTCATCCCTTCAAACTGCTCCACCCGCATGATCAGCGCCTCTCCCTTGACCTGCCGCACCTCCTGAGCCAGCCACTGAAACGATTCGAGGCAGGATTCTCGATCGGGCAAAATCTGCACTCCGCTGAGGGCGATCGCACCAATGCGTCGCAATCGCCGCCACAGCGTCACCCGTGGACTAGACGACGCCTTGGACGGCAACGAGTAGGTGAACACAATCCAGCTCAAGGCAGCCTCCCCTTAGCCCTGAGAGTAACAAAAGTAAATTTCCAATGCAACATGTGTTGCATTGGAACTGGGCACTGCTCCATTCCTGGTAATGCTGATTGGTTATCTACGGCTGGGGTTAATATCTCTCTGTGGCCAAGGCAGCTGGCAATGGGTAATTTTCAACACCGCCACTATGTCGCGATCGCCCTATAGTGCTACACGACTTTCGAGTCAGGTTGTTCCAGAGAGAGAATCATGAGTGGACTTGGTGGCCTAAATAAATCTCCCAACGGCTTAGTGCTGGGCATGGTGCAGCTGCAACTGCCCAACGTTGTCACCTCCGACGACCTCGCCGCCCAGACCCAGCGCATTTGCGAGATGGTTGCCAAAGCCCGCCGCAACCTGCCCGCGATGGATCTGGTGGTGTTCCCCGAATATTCGCTCCACGGGCTGTCGATGGATACCAACCCGGCCATCATGTGCAGCCTCGATGGCCCCGAGGTGGCAGCCTTTCGCCAGGCCTGCATCGACAACGACATCTGGGGCTGCTTCTCGATCATGGAGTACAACCCCGAGGGCAACCCCTACAACAGCGGCATCATTATCGACAACCAGGGCGCGATCAAGCTCTACTACCGCAAGCTGCACCCCTGGATTCCTGTGGAGCCTTGGGAGCCGGGGAACGTCGGCATTCCCGTCTGTGATGGCCCCAACGGCAGCAAGCTGGCGCTAATCATCTGCCACGACGGCATGTTCCCTGAGATGGCCCGCGAGTGTGCCTACAAAGGGGCCGAGATCATGATTCGCACGGCGGGCTATACCGCCCCCATTCGCCACTCGTGGCAGATCACCAACCAGGCCAACGCCTTTTGCAACCTGATGGTGACGGCGTCGGTGTGCATGTGCGGCAGCGACGGTAGCTTCGACTCCATGGGCGAGGGCATGATCGTTAACTTTGACGGCACGCCCATCGTCATGGGCAGTCACCGCCCCGACGAGATCATCACCGCCGAGGTGCGGCCCGACCTGGTGCGCGAGGCCCGCATTCACTGGGGGGTGGAGAACAACATCTACCAGTTTGGCCATCGCGGCTATGTGGCGGTCAAAGGCGGTGCCCAAGACTGCCCCTACACCTACATGAAAGACATGGTGAAAGAGCGCTACCGCCTGCCCTGGGACGACGAAGTGGTTCACCAAGACGGCACCGCCTGCGGCTTTCCGGTGCCCACCCGCAGCTACAAGGGCGAAGAATTGCCCCCGGTGCTGAGCTAGGCCAGCGCTAGACCAAGTCCAGTTCTGTTAGGACGGTCTGCATAACTTCTGTCCTAAGGAGGCTTCTGGAAAACGGTTCTCCCAGTGGTGGGCAGTGCCCACCCTACGACAGCTACAGTCGCTGGATTGCAGCTGGTATCTTCTTTCCTAGCCATCTGCTAGGCGCAGGGGCCAGCGCTAGTTCAGGAGCAGGCGGACTAACAGCAGTAGGCAGTCCACCCCCAGCAGCGGGGTTGAGAGGCCCACTACCCGAGCCGCTAACCAGGGAGGGAGATAAATATCCTGCACCAGTTGCCCGGCAGGGGTGAGGTCTTCAGCCAGCGTTCGCAGTGGGCAGCGGAAGCCGTTGCCCACGTAGATCACCACTTCTACCGAAACAATGGCGAAGGCGATCGCCGTCCACCGTGACAGATCGTTAGCCAGACCGCAGTACAGCAAAAAGAGAATGGCGGTGACCATCACCACCACCACCGCCGTGTGCAAGAGTCTGATGCCGATCAGCAGCATGGTTCTGAGCGGGGGTAGAGGAAAGAATGCGATCGCCCCTTCCTGCTAAGAATAAGCCCTTCTACAGACGGCAGCACTGCTGCGTGCCCCCTAGAGTGGGGTCGTAGACGTGGAGAAATCAGCATGGCATTGACCTTCCAAGTTTCGACCCTGGGCGATCAAAAATCGGCGCAGGAGCTAAAAGATCTGATTTTGACTTCTGAACCTGAGGCCAGTATTGACATCAATCCCCAGGCTAAAACCGTCACGATTGACTCCGCTGCTTCAGAAGAGACCTTTAAGCAACTGATTACTGCTGCTGGGCACAAAATAACGCCTGCTAGCTAAGGGCAGCACAGCGCTCTATCGGGGGTAAAAGCCGGACTGCCTAAGGCATGCGATCGCGGCTCCGCGCTACTCTAGAATGCAATGGTGCTGGGGACTGGGGTTGATCTCAGTCTTGGCGATCGGTCTTCGACCACTGCGTTCCACCGTTTCCTATGGTTGCTTCTACCCCCGCTCCGCTGCCCCCCGGAAGTTTTGGCCTGCCGGTTGTGGGCGAAACCCTCAATTTTTTGTTTGAACGTGAGTTTGCCCGCAAGCGCCAGGCAAAGTATGGCGCTGTGTTCAAAACGCGCCTGCTGGGCCGTCCCACGGTCGTGCTGATGGGGGCCGAGGCCAACCAGTTTGTGCTCTCCACCAATATGGACAGCTTTTCCTGGCGGGAGGGGTGGCCCGGCACATTTAAACAACTTTTGGGCGAGTCGCTGTTTTTGCAGGAGGGTGAAGAGCACCGCCGCAACCGCAAGCTGCTCATGCCCGCCTTCCATGGCCCGGCCCTGGCTGAGTACGTAGACACCATGCAGAGCCTCACCGAGCGTTATGCCCAGCGGTGGGAAGACCTGGGCCAGTTCACCTGGTTTGATGAGCTTAAGCAGCTCACCTTTGATATTGCTAGCACCCTACTGTTGGGTAGCGAACCCGGTAGCGAAACCGCCCAACTGTCGAAATGGTTTACTGAGTTAACTAACGGGTTGTTTGCCCCGCCGATTCGCTGGGGGTGGACTCCCTTCGGCAGAGCCGTTAGCGCACGGGATCAGTTGCTCAACCACATTGAGCAGGTGATCAAAGAACGCCAGGCCAGCCCCACCCACGACGCCCTGGGCCTGCTGGTGCAGAGCGAAGACGAGGAGGGCAACCGCCTCAGCCTCAAAGAACTCAAGGCCCAGGCGCTGCTGATGCTGTTTGCGGGGCACGAAACGACGACCTCGCTGCTGACCTCGCTGGTGATGTCGCTGGCGCAGCACCCCAAGGTGTGGCAGCGGGCGCGACAGGAGCAGGCGCGGCTAATGGAGGCAAGCACTACCGTCACCCTAGAGCAGATTCGGCAGATGCCCTACCTCGACCAGATTGTCAAAGAGGTGGAGCGGCTGTACCCACCCGTAGCCGGGGGCTTTCGCGGCGTGGTCAAAGACTTTGAGTTCAACGGCTACCGCGTGCCCGCCGGGTGGATGGCGCTGTATAGAATCGATGCTGCCCACCGCGATCGCACCATTTACACCGACCCCGACCGCTTTGACCCCGATCGCTTTAGCCCCGAGCGGGCCGAGAACAAGCGCGCTGAGTTTAGCCTGGTGGGCTTTGGCGGCGGCCCCCGCATCTGTCTGGGCCTAGCCTTCGCTCAGCTCGAAATCAAGCTGGTGGCGGCCCACCTGCTGCGCCACTACACCTGGGAGCTGGTGCCCAATCAAAATCTAGAGATGACGCCGATTCCAACGCTGAGGCCGCGATCGGGGCTGAAGGTTGTTTTCAAAAAACGTGCGATCGCTCCAGTGTAGGCTGTCGCCGACCCGCCTGGGCAGCGCTAGCCATGATGGTGAAATCTCTATTATTTTTTATCCTCGCGGGCCTGTGCGAAATCGGCGGGGGCTACTTGGTGTGGTTGGCCCTGCGCGAGGGCAAGAGCCCCTGGTTGGCGGTGCTTGGGGTGGCCATTCTGGGCATCTACGGGGCAGTGCCCACCCTGCAACCTACCCATTTTGGCCGGGCCTACGCGGCCTACGGCGGCATCTTTATCGTCCTTTCCATTGCTTGGGGATGGTTTGTGGATCAGGTGAAACCCGATCGCTTCGATCTTCTGGGGGGCTGGGTGGTGCTGCTGGGCGTTTTGGTGATGATGTATGCCCCTCGATCCTAGAAATAGATAGGTTATAGCTATAGGCGTCTGATGCAAAGCGTTGCAACGTTCAAACGCTGCAACGCTTTGAGCTAAGAAACATCAACAGCGGTTGCAACCCCAAGCCAGATTACAGACAATCAGTCTTCTGGGTGAGGGTGATTAGCCATGGGATTTTTTGCCTCTTTAGCTTCGAGTTCGCTGATGGTGGGTGCAATGCTGCTCGCTCCGGGGGCGATCGCCCAGTCGGATCCCAGCGGGGTCTGGCTCGACAGCGATACCAACTGGAACTCGCCCAACGCGGCCCTTCCCCCAGCGCCTGTGGTTGAGGGGGGCGGCAACCTGCCCAACTGCCTAGACAGTGTTCGCCCAGCAGCCCTCTACGAAGATGCCCTGGTCGAAGCGGCCGGTTGGACCTTGACCGGAGCAGCCCAAATCTTTGGCGATACCACGGTGGTGACCGGCATGGCCAACGCCGACGGCATGTGTCGCCCGCTGGCGTACCAGGTGTTTGTTTTCACCGATGGCACCTTCTCGGGCACGCTGTCGCCCATCCCCATGGATGCCCGCACCGACGGCAGCCTGATCACTGCCGACCTCTACCGGGAGGGCTACCTGAGCGCCTCGTTCAATCGCTACGCCCCCGAGGATGCTCTCTGCTGTGCGTCGCGATCGAGCGTGCTGTTCTATCAGGTTGAGCGGTTAAACGACGCTCCGGTGGTAGTGCCCCAGCTACCGGCCAGCACTAGCCCAAATTCCTGAGGTAAACCGAATCTTCACTTTGCAAAACGGGACGCCTGCTGTGAGTGCTGCAACAATTCGCGATCGCCTGAATCAATTGCAGGCCCCGATCATCGTTGGTGTCTCTGGCGATAGCGGCAGCGGCAAAACTACCTTCAGCAACGGCATTCGGCGCTTGATCGGCAGCGATTTGGTGTCTACCATTTGCACCGACGGCTACCACAAAGAAGACCGAGCACAACGGCAGAAAAGTGGACGGCTGCCCCTTGATCCGGCGGCCAACCAGCTCGATTTGCTGCTCTGCCATCTAGCGGAGCTCAAGCAGGGCAACAGCATCAACCTGCCGCTCTACAACCACGGCACCGGCCAATTTGACCCGCCCAAGCTCTTTTCCCCCACGCCGATCATTGTTGTAGAGGGACTGCACGTTCTCTACCCCCAATTTCTACCGTTCTTAGACTTTAGCCTGTATGTTGACCCAGAGCGGGACGTGAAGTGGGCCTGGAAATGGGAGCGCGATGTCAAAAAACGAGGTCATAAAGCCGAATCCCTAGAGCAGGAAATGCTGCAACGGGAAGCGGCCTTCATCCGCTGGATCGATGCTCAAAAGATCGATGCCCATGTGGTCATTCAGATCACTCAGAGCCAGTTAGAAACCTTGATTCCGGCTCGCTTAGTTGATCCCCAAGTCTCGCCGGGCTACAAAGTCAATTTAATTCTAGAACCGACTCCCTATCCATTAGCTGGGCTATCTTTACCGTTTGATTTGGCGGCCATGCTAGATTTGAATCGTCCCCCCTTTTTGCTGGCCGCAGCGCCCTTTCGCTCCTGGGGTCGCACGGCGATCGCCATTCAAATTGACGGCAATTTGTCCCCCCAGACGATTGGTGAGCTAGAGCAATATATCGTGGGTGTTACGGGTATCCCCATACATGACGCCATGCCGTCAGAAAATTATGAAAAGGTGTCTGCAACCCACTTTGCTCAACTGCTGATTACCTGGCGATTTCTAGAACAAATCAATCAAATTCTCTTAGCCTAGGCCGTTCCTCAAAAGTAATTGCACCGGGCAAACAACCATTTTTCCTGAGCAAACGCCCCATGGCCATGGTTTTTCTACCGGGAGACACCTACCCTCCCACGTGAATGACCGGACGTCGCCTGGGTGATTTCTCGGCTTTGCGCAGTACCTCGCGGGTAACTACGGCAATATCGCCTTCGCCAAACAAAATGAAGCGCAGCAGGTATTGAATTGGGTTGCCCTCAATCCAGCCAAAGTAGGCGTGGGGCAACTTGCCGGTCTCATTGCGGATCTGGAGCAAAATAGCGGCAATGGTGTTGGGCACCGCCGACCCCCGGGCTCTCAAAATGCGGTAGATGCCCACCTGCACCCCTTCCACTTGCACCGTCTCCATAAAGTCTGAGGCATCCGAGACCTCAATTTCTAAAAACAGAATTGGATCGGTCGAGGGAATGTGATTGTCTTCTCTCACCTCGGTTTCCTTGAGGGAATATTCCTGTTCATCCCCGGCCTGCTTGCGGTTGGCAATGATGCGAATCGTATGGGCGCTTTCTTCTAAAATGAAACGCTGGGCGGTGGGGTCCATTGCCAGCTGCTCAACCCGCAGTTCGGTGGAGCGCCACACGCGGGAAATCAGCGAGGTGAAAATGATGGTGCCAATAAAGAAGGCGGCAATTTTGACCCCGTCGGGGCGCTCAAAAATGTTGACAATGGTGGTGTAGAAAAACACCAGGGTAATGGTGCCAAACACGACAATGCCACGCCGCGCGCCTGCCTGGCGAGCTGCCAGCGTCACCGCCAACGATGCTGAGCTCATCAGCACCAGCACCCCCGTGGCGTAGGCTCCACCCTGGGCCTCAACGCTGGCGCGAAAAATAATCGTGACCGCAAAGGCAATTAATGTAAAAATCAGCACCAGCGGGCGGGCGGCCAGGGTCCATCTGGGGGCCATGCCGTAGCGGGGCAGATAGCGGGGCACAATGCTGAGCAACCCAGCCATGGCCGAGGCCCCGGCAAACCACAAAATTGAGATTGTGCTCAGATCGTACAGAGTGCCAAACCCATCCCCCAGGTACTCGTGGGCCAGATAGGCCAGCGCTCGTCCGTTGGCCGCGCCTCCCGACTCAAATGCTGGCGGTGGAATCAGCAGCGTTGTGACCAAACTGCTGGTGATGAGGAAGAAGCTCATGATCACCGCAGCGGTGGTCAGCAGCTTGTGGGTGTTGTGAATGCGGCCCGTTGGCAACGCTTCGGTGTCGCTGCGATCGCCCTGCACCAGCGGCATCACCGCGACCCCCGTTTCAAACCCAGACAGCCCCAGCGCCAGCTTAGGAAACACCAGCGCCGCAAAGGCAATGAGCAGCAGTGGATTACCGTGATTGGCAAATAGCAAGTTCCACCAGTCGGCAATGGCGGTGGGATGAATGAAAATTTGGTAGCCGCCCACCGCAATGGTCACCAGGTTGAGCAGTAGGTAGACCGCGACTAGAAAAACCGCTATGCCAATGGCTTCCCGAAACCCCTTCAAGAAGACGGCTGCCAGGAAGGTGATCAAGCCGAGGGTCAGCGGCACTTCGTACCCATGCAGCAAATCGTGGACAAATGGGTTTTCGACAATGTGGGCCGTGGCGTCGGCAGCGGAAAGGGTAATGGTGATAATAAAGTCAGTCGCCACAAACCCCAGCAGGCAGAGCACAAAAAACTTGCCCTGCCACCACGGCAGCAAATGTTCGAGCATGGCGATCGACCCCTCGCCATGGGGGCTCATGGCAGCCACTCGACGATAGATCGGCAGCGCCCCAAACAGGGTCAGCAAAACAAGAATCAGCGTCGCAATGGGCGACAGCGCCCCGGCGGCCAGGGCCGCAATACCGGGCTGGTAGCCCAGGGTGGAGAAGTAATCAACCCCGGTCAGACACATCACCTGCCACCAGGGATGTCTCACCGCATGGCTGCTTTTGCCTGACCGGTCGGCCTCAACCAACCAGTGCAGTAGACGTCTGCGGTATAGAGCCGCTGACCTCATTCGTTTAACCATCTGCGGCATTCCTACGAGTTAGTGGCAGTACATGCATTAGTCAACCGTTTACTGTCTCCCTTGATCAACTGTATTTAGGTTGATCGAACGCTTTGCCCTTCCCCGCCGCCATTTTGTAGCAATCTGCATAAGCCGCATCAGGGGGGTGACCAACTCTGCGATCGCCCCTCGATGCCGCCCACCGCCTCAATTCTTTACTTTGGAATGTTGCTTAGACTACAACCCCTGTCTATCCCCCCCCGTAGCATCATAGCCACGTCGATTAAGTCGTTCCTGGTCAGAATTTAAGGAGTTTTTGAATGATTAGACAATGGCGTTTTGGCCTGCTGGGGCTGGGCCTAGCCGTGGCCCTGGGCTTTGGTGGACTGCTGATCAACCGCGCGATCGCCCAGACCCCCCAAGAGCACTACCTCGCCGCCAATGCCGACACCGTGCACTGGGGCTATTTTAGTCAATCTCTAGAGCCTAAGCTCACCATCAACTCCGGCGACATTGTCACCGTCGAGACCCTCACCCACCACGCCAACGACGATGCCTCCCTCATGGTCATGGGCGACCCCGGTGCCGAGAGCGTCTTCGCCTGGACCTCCGAGGGCAAAGGCGTCGATCGCCGGGGCGCAGGCTCCGTTGACCCCGAAGTCTACACCACGGGCGCAGGCGAAGGGGCGGGCGTACACGTGCTCACCGGGCCGATCTACGTCAACGGGGCCGAACCCGGCGACGTGCTCGAAGTCAAAATTCTCGACGTGGCACCGCGCCCCAGCGGCAATCCCGAATACCAGGGGCGCACCTTCGGCAGCAACGCCGCCGCCTGGTGGGGCTTCCACTACAACGACATGATCGAAGACCCCAAACCCCGCGAAGTGATCACCATCTATGAGCTAGACGCCACCGAAACCGAAGACTACGCCACGGCCCTCTACAACTTCCGCTGGATGCCCCAAACCGACCCCTTTGGCGTCGTCCACGAGACCATTGACTACCCTGGCGTGCCCGTTGACCCCGCCACCATCGACAAAAACTATGAGGTGCTAGAGGGCGTCAAGGTGCCGATTCGTCCCCACTTTGGCCTGATTGGCCTGGCCCCCCGCGAGGCCGACTTTGTCGACTCGGTGCCCCCCAGCTACTTTGGCGGCAACATCGACAACTGGCGCATTGGCGCAGGGGCCACCATGTACTACCCCATTGCCGTCGAAGGGGCGCTGCTGTCCCTGGGCGACCCCCACGCGGCCCAGGGCGACTCTGAGCTGGCGGGCACGGCGATCGAAACCTCCCTCACCGGCAAAATTCAGGTCACGGTGCACAAGCAGAGCGACCTGGCGGGCACCATCCTCGAAGACCTCTATTACCCGCTGCTTGAGAACGACGAAGAGTACGTCGTTCACGGCTTTAGCTATGCCAACTACCTCGAAGAACTGGGCGATACGGCCCAAAAAGATATCTTTGGCCAGTCGTCCATCGACAAGGCCATGCGCGATGCCTTTCGCAAAATGCGCCACTTTCTCATGACCACCCAGGGCATGGGCGAAGATGAAGCGATTAGCCTGATGTCTGTAGCGACCGACTTTGGCGTCACCCAAATTGTCGATGGCAACTGGGGCGTCCACGGCGTGATTAAAAAGGCGGTGCTGCCCGAGACCTAGGAGAACGAAAGTCTTGATCCTGGGGCGATCGCCTTACTCACTACCAGCGCACCAGAGCTAGCTGTTGGTAACTTGCCTGGCAGCTAGCTCTGGCGCGATCGCCGTCATGGTTAGCGATACTCCAAGATGCAGCGGTTAAACAGCAGGTTGCGGTGGGCTTAACCCGACTCGGAACGAGTATCCGTTCCAGAAGCGCTCTACCTTACCCCATCCAAGGTTGGTTGTGAGGTGCGGGGTGGAGCCGTGGATCGTGCCCTACGCAGGGTCGTTCTGTTTGAGCCAGTAGGCAGAGCCGTTGGGCAGGCGATCGACCAGCTCCCGCTCAAACAGTTCGCGACGCAGCAGGGCAGGGTCGCCAAAGGTGTGGTGCTGGTTGAGTAGAACATTAACTTCTCGCTCGGTGTAGCGGGTGCCTGGCTCAAACTTAGTGGCCAAATACTCTAGGGCCAGCTGCTGAAAGCGACCTCGGTTGCGCTTTGAAGGCCATTCCTTCAGGCGATGCTGGTCGTCTAGATAGTGCTCTAGCTCGGTGAGTAAGTCCATAGCGTGAATTAACTCCCTGGCTCCTAGGCGCGCCTAACTTGGGCGTTTAACCCTCAGCTCTTCATAAGTCTCGCTACAATAAAGGCCACACGAATTACGGATTGCTTGTGCTATGAAACGGTTGCTTGTTGCTCTGGTAATGTGTTTAGCGCTGGTGGGGTTTCCGGCCCAGGCCGATGCACACCAGGTCGAAACCTTTTACACCCTCGACAATCAGCTAGAGTTTCAGTCGCTATTTAGCTCGGGCGAACCCTTTGTGGGGGCAACGGTTAACATCTACGCCCCCAACAACCGCGATGAGCCCTGGATGACGACTACCACCGATCGCGAGGGCCGGTTCTCCTTTTTGCCCGACGAGTCGATTCCGGGCGATTGGGAAGTCTCGATTGAAGACGACACCCAGAGCCACGCCGACTACTGGACGGTGCCCGTGGGCGACAAAGGCATTATCTACGACGGCATTAGCCTCGACTCAACCGAAGACGTGCACTACCGCGCCGCCGCTGCGTTCATGCCGCTGGTGATTTCGATCGGTGGTGCGCTGGCCTGGCTAGGGTTTACTCGCCGCCGTCGCTAGACGATTGTTTCAAGCTGTGTAGCCCAATGACCTCCGGCATCTCTCCTTATGCAGGATGCTGGAGGTTGTTGCTAGGGCGCTTGGGAGAACCTGGGGAAGCGGCAGGCTGCTAGTGGAGGCCCCACGAGATCCATCGAGAGCTCGTAGTCGCGGCATTGTCAGCAACCTCTGACCCGACCCAGCGGCCACTGGTATGATCTAGTTCGGCTGGGGTGAGATCGATATTTTCGATCCAGGCATTAGCCAGGTTGGTGTAGGTGAGATTGGCCCCGCTGAGGGCTACTTCACACAAAACCGCCCCCTGGAGGTCGGCCTGTTCGAGGTCGGCGGTGCGCAGGTCGGCATAGCTGAGGTCGACCCCCACCAGGCTGGCCCGCGAGAGATCAGCGCCAATTAAGTTGATGTGCTTGAGATTGGCCCCGCTGAGGTCGGCCCCCACCAGGTCGGCATCGGTCAAGTTGGCCCGCTCCAGGTTGGCCCGCGAGAGGTCAGCGCCGCTGAGGTCAGCACCGCTGAGGTCGGCCCCGCTGAGGTCGATGCTGCTGAGGCTCGCACTGCGCAGGTCAACCCCGTGGAGACGAAGACCTGAAAAGTTGCGATCGCCCCGGTTGTATTCGTGCAAAAACTCTTGAATATCCATTAGCAGACAGCCTCCACAATTGGGCTATAGAAGCCTTAAGGCTCGCGCTAGAGGGTGAGACGCGCCGCAGTTTGCTAACCGGGTTGGGCTCAGGATGGGGTAGGTATCCTGGCGCTTGGGTCACTCATCTGGGCCGGCTCGGCAAGGCTCGAAAACGAGGCTAACGGCGATCGCGCTTTGCAAACCCATGCCCCTAAAGACGCCGACAGCTCAGATGTCGCTTGCCGCTAAGGCTAGTTCTATTGTCGCCTAGGGGTTGGGCTTTCAGCAGATTGGTTCATAGAATGCAACGCCCTTTGGGTCGAAATTTTGCCAATACGCCTCAAGCGCACTCGGTTAAGAGAGGCGAGATATGGTATAAATGTTAAGGAATTATAAGCATTCTCATGGGCCAATCTTTGCCCCATTAAGCTGTTTGCGGCGGTTATCAGAGCTATTGAAGTTTCGGCTTGTTAATATCTCGATTTTGCAATCAAGCTTAGGCTCTGTTCAGTTCCCTACGGGGTGAACAGATTTTTTTTGGGCAAAATAGTCCAGCTCTGATGTGCGCACCTTAACTTCTGTGGAGACTATTCCTTGACTGCAATTTTTGAGCCTTCCGCCAGAGCTGCGGATGTCAACCCTTACAGCGACCTGACCCTAAAGCAGGTTATTCAAACTATTCCTAAAGCTTATTTTCAAAAAGACCCGCGCAAAGCCTGGACTGCCGTAGCACTCAGTGTAGGAGCCGTAACCCTAGGCTATATAGCGATCGCCTTTTCCCCCTGGTTTTTGCTGCCGTTTGCCTGGTTTTTGACCGGCACCGCCCTCACCGGCTTTTTTGTGGTGGGTCACGACTGCGGCCACCGCTCCTTTGCCAACCGACGCTGGGTCAACAACTGGCTGGGGCACATCATGTTTCTGCCGCTAATTTACCCCTTCCACAGCTGGCGGCTGCTGCACGATATTCACCACCGCCATACCAACGATATGGAGATCGACAACGCCTGGGCACCGTGGAGTAAGGAAGAATACTCTGGTGCAGGCGGCTTCTTACAAGCGGTGTACCAGGCTATGCGGGGCTGGCTGTGGTGGCTGGCGTCGGTAGCCCACTGGGGCGCGCTGCACTTTGACCTGCGCAATTTTGAACCCCGCGACCACGGCAAGGTCAAGCGCTCGATCGCAGCGGTGGCAATCTTCGCGCTGGTGTTTTTTCCTGCTTTGTTTTACTTCACCGGCCCCTGGGGTGTGGTGAAATTTTGGCTGATGCCCTGGCTGGGCTACCACTTCTGGATGAGTACCTTTACCCTGGTGCACCACACCATCCCTGAAATTCAGTTTCGCTACGGCGACACCTGGAATGAGGTTGAGTCTCAGCTCTCAGGCACCCTGCACTGCGATTATCCCAAGTGGATTGAGGTGCTGTGCCACGACATCAACGTCCATGTTCCCCACCATGTTTCGGTCGGAATTCCGTCCTACAACCTGCGACCTGCCTACGCGGCGCTGAAGGAAAATTGGGCCCCGCTGATGAAGGAAACCAAGTTTTCCTGGGAACTGATGCGGACAATTACGAGCCGTTGCCATATCTACCACCCCGAGCGGGCCTACGAAACGTTTCGGGAACTGGGACGCTAGAGAATTCTTGAAAACCAGAACCACAGGGGCGCTCTAGCCCTGCCTAACCGGCTCAGTATTTCTGGGCCGGTTTTATTTTAGGCAGGGCCAATTGGTAAACTGCGACACCACAAACGCGCAGGAAGGGCTTGCGATCGCGACAATCGTGGGTAGCATTAGGAGTCTTGCCCACGTTTGACTCCACCTCTACTCCCCACACCGCTGCACCCACTGCTATGGCCCTGCTGTCTCGCTCGCTAAAAACGGTTTTGACCACTGCTGCTGTGGTGTTTACGGGGCTGGCTGCGGCCCCCATGGCTCGCGCCCAGCAGTTTGACCAGCAGCCCATTGACCCCAGCCAGGTGGTGGCGATCGCCAGCCCGGTGCGCAATGGGGCGTTCTACAGCCTGATGATTTTGACCCAGGTGCCCAACCAGCGCCAGTGCTGGCAAGAGCAGGTGCAGCAGGGCGGGCTAGTAACCATTGACCCGCTGCTGCTGAACTTTGACTTTACCGGAGCCTGCGATCGCAGCACCGACGGCAACGGCTACTCGGTGCGCGTTAATGGTCAAGACCTGGGGGTGCACTACCGCCTAGAGGTTTCCCCCCGGCAGAATGATCTGGTGCTGTTTGCCCGACCAACGCGCGATCGCAGCGCCCCGCCCATCGAAATTGGCCGCACCAACGGCCGCACCAACGGCTTTCTCAAAATTCAGCTCAACCCCGGCTGGCAGATGGCCCGCCGCACCTACAACGGCCAGCCCGTCGGCCACATCTACCTCACCCACGACGCGCCGCTGGATGTGCGCCTCGCCGCCGGGGCCGCCCCACCCCTGAGCCAGACCCCCAATAC
>QBLT01000390.1 GCA_003249105.1 Leptolyngbya sp.
TTGGGGTAATTGCACTACAGCTATTTTACCTATCATCGCTTACCAGACCAGTGCCGAGCCTAATACTTAGGAAGCCTTTTCCTCTATACGGGTATTAATTAATACTTTTCAAATATCCTCTTAGATCGAGGAGAAGGATACGAAGCCACCGACGACTGGTGGGAGCAAGAACGGCTCGACCTGATCGAGAGCCATCGGAATCAGCGTGATGCTTAAGATTGTTGTCTCAGAGCCAGCCCGTCTGGATCTAAGGGAGCACTTTGAGTATCTGGCAGAGAACAACTATGACAAAGCCCTATAGTTCTTTGACGCCGCTCGTCAAACTTTTGCTGCTCTAGCCAGTACACCCAGCATGGGAAGTGCTTACCCCAGTACCAAAGAACGGCTGAAAAGCTTGCGAAAGTGGCATGTCAAAGGTTTCAAGCGATATCTAATTTCTTTTACCGCCGCCAAGCCGGTAGCATCGAAATTGTCAGGGTACTCTACGGTGCCCAAGATATTCAAACCCTGCTCGACCGAGAACCATAGGGGCTATTGCGTTCTGCTAACACAGGTGGCGCACTAATTCTCTTCACAAGCGCCAATGCTGACCCAGCTGGTCGAGCCATCCTCCCAGGGCTCTTTCTTCCAGATAGGGGTAGGGTACAGAGTCAATAATTCTGAACTTGTCTTATTTGTCGTAGAGGCTTTCTAAGCCCCTACAACCGCCGCCAACTCCGTCAGCACCTCGGCGGCATCTTGCTGGCCCCAGTAGTAGCCCATGGCCTGGCTCATGCGTTGCGCCCGCTCTGCCTCCCGTTGGGCGGCACCAAAGTTACCCTGTGCCCGGTGCATCCAGGCCAGGGCCACCCGGATATCGGCCTCATAAATGCGATAGCCCCCCTCCACGGCATAGCTTAATGCCTCTTCCAGGTCGCTGGCCGCTGCGGCCCCCTCTCCCCGTCGTGCCGCCCACCGCCCTCGGGCCAGCAGGGCTTCGATCAGGACGTTCTTTCTAGAGATGCTGCGGGCTAGGCGCAGGGCTGCGGTGTAGTGTTCCTGGGCCGCCTGCGGGTTATGGGCAGCAGCCAGTTCGCCCAGCAGGCGATAACAAAGGCTGAGGTCTTCTTGCCAGCGATTTCGTTCACAGATGACCTGGTTTGCCTCGGTGATGCGGCGGGCGTAGTCGCTGTCTCCCCAGCGGCGCAGGTGCTCGGCGTGTCGGATGCCTCGCAGACTGTAGAGGTATTGCTTATCAGGGTCAATCTGCTGCTCCAAGTGCTCGGCCTGCTGAAAGGCAGTCTTGGCAGCGTCGAGGTTGCCTTGCAGATGGGCGGCCCACCCCTGGTATTCTAGAGAAAAGCACTCATTTATCTTTTTCTGCTGCTCATTATCGACGCGGCGGGCGTAGGTGAGGGCAGACTCGGCGGCGGCGGCACTGGCGGAGAGATCGCCGAGAGAGGCATAGAGGTCTGCCAGGTTCCGGTAACTGGTACTGGTGTTGCGCCAGTCTTCTGCTTGAATATTGCTTGCAACATAGCGCTCGTAAAACGGGGGGGCTTCTGCCAGCCGTCCCAGGCTCGTCAGGCAGAGTCCGATATCGTTGAGAATGAAGCCTTGGTGGTCTGGACTACTTACCTGAGGGGTTTGGGTGGTGTCGCCCTCTGGGAAAAAGTCTTGTATTAGATTTAGTTGTGTTCCATAAGCTCCCAAAACATTTGTAATTACCCATCGGCTGCCCTGATCAATTTGATTCCTGTAGATTCGATAGCCTTTATCAAAATCTCCTGCCTGACAGCAATGATGCACCGCTTCAATCAGGGGGGTGAGGTCAGCCAGGGTCGGAAATTCTGGGGTGTCTCCGGCAGTGGCGAGATAAAAGTCGGCAATCTAGCGATGCAGGGCGACGGCTCGATCTGGATGCTGCTTCAGCCGTTGCAGATAATGATCGCGGATCAGGGGGTGGGTGGTGTAGGTGGCGGTATCCGGGTTGTAGCGCAGGATGCGGTATTTAACGAGGCATTCCACAATGTTTAGGGCGGTTGCTTCGTCTGCTGCCAAATCAGGGAGAAGTAGCGTTAACGCCGTTTTTGGCACGGGCAACCGAAAAGCACTGAACCCTTCCAGGAATTCCCGCTCGGTCAGGGTCAGCGCTTCATCATAGCGGCGCAGCACTCGGCTCACCCGGTCATACTTGGCCTCCGTTGCGGTGGGGGCCAGATCCGCGGGTAATTGCTGAATATCCCCGTTGCAGTGATCGACCAGGTAAGAACCGAGCAAACTCAACACCAGGGCATAGCCGCCCCACTGCTGCACCACCTGCCGCAGTTCAGGTTCGCTCCCGTTTACGCCCAGTTTTTGCAACAGTTCCACCCCTTCGTTTGTGCTGAGGCGTTCCACTTCTCGGTGGGTGTAGGTGCGGTAGTCGATCAGGTCGAGCAGGGGGGCGCGGGTGGTAATCAGGCAAAAGGAGCCATGGGTGGCTTCGGCAAAGTCGCGCAGCCAGTTCTTCAAATCAACGCTGGTAAATAAGCCATAGTCATCCCCCTGGGGGTGTTGTAAAACCTCCAACCCATCCAGCACCAGCAGATAGCGGTGACGATTGCGATGCAGGGTGGTTTGCAAGTAGGAAACCTTGGCGCTGCTGGAAGGGTACTGGCTCAGGTCAAGGGTGGGTTCTAGATAGCGCAGCAGCGCCTCAAAAAATTGCTCGACATCCAGGTTTTCGTAAAAGCCCCACCAAAACACGCCATCGGGTTGGGGTGAACCCGACTGCATCACACGATCGACCCAGTGCCGGGCGAGGGAGCTTTTGCCCTCACCGCCAAAGCCAATGAGTCCGGTAATGCAGCGATCGGCACTGTCCCAATCCTGATCCAGATTTTGCAGCAGTTCTCCCCGCCCCACCCATTCATCCAGCGGTTTGGGCGCGCGCTTTAAATCGAAGGAATTGGATGGCGGAGTGGCAGGAAGTGCCACAGGTTTGACTCCTGGGGAAGCAGCGGGGATAGCCTCCGATCGGGTGGTTGAAGTTGGGCGATCGGGCTGAGCTAAGGATACCTCTAATGATGCCTCACTCAAATCAGGCAACATCTGTACCAGGCACTGGTCTGGTAAGCGATGATAGGTAAAATAGCTGTAGTGCAATTACCCCAAAGCTATGGGCTGTCCTCACTGCCAGAGCCAGCAGGTTGTGAAAAACGGGCGTGAACCCCGCCCCAATGGAACGCTGATGCAGCGATATCGGTGCCGAGATTGCGGCAAGCAGTTTAATGAGCGTACCGGCACCCCCATGGCGCGCCTGCGAGCGCCCAGTTCAGTGGTGGCTATGGCGTTGAATAGCCGCAC
>QBLT01000391.1 GCA_003249105.1 Leptolyngbya sp.
TTTTACCGCCATTAGCCCAACCGCTGAGGTGCATGCGAATCATAACGAGGCTCAAAACGCAGCGATCAGGCGACGCTGTAGCGCCTACCGCAGACGACAGAACCTCTATGCCAAGACGACCGCCGGATTGCAGCGAAGTTTGGATGTCCAGCGCCTGATCCATAACTGGGTGCGCCCTCACTGGGGGTTAGGTGCCAAGACCACCCCGGCGATGGCGATGGGCTTCACGACTCACCCCATTTCAATGGCTGAATTGCTCAATTCCAGAGGCTTTCAAGCTCTCCTACTTTAACAAACCAGTGCCTAAGCGTCTGACCCGCTTCTTTCGTGGCTTTGCGATTAACTTCGATGACATCGTGCGAGCGGTGGTGAGTTGGAGTCAGATACATGAGCCCTGGACGTTGAGTCTAGACCGCACCAACTGGTGCTTTGGCACCGTCAATATCAATATCTTGATGCTTAGGATTGTTTATGAGGGGGTGGCCTTTCCGGTGATGTGGACGATGCTCGACAAGCGCGGCAACAGCAACAGTGACGAGCTCATAGACCTACTGGACCGCTTCGGGCGAGTCTTCCCTCACGCCCAGATTCACTGCCTGACGAGGGACCGAGAATTGGTGGGCAAGGAGTGGTGTAGTTTCTTGCTGTCGCCTAAGGCCCTGCCTTTCCGGCTTCGGTTACGCCACAGTGACCGTATCAGTTCTCATTCAGGCAAGCACCGCCAACCGGGTGAACGAGTCTTTGCCAACCTGACGGTCGGTGAGCAGCGGGTTCTCTCGGGCAAACGTTGGATGTGGGGCCGTCGGGTCTACGTCGTCGCCACCCGGCTTGAGGATGGCGAGCTTCTGATTCTTGCAACCAACCATCGCCCCGAGACCGCACTCGCCGACTACCGCTTGCGGTGGGGCATTGAAACCCTCTTCGCTGCGTTGAAAAGCCGAGGCTTCAACCTTGAATTGCCCAATTTCAGGGTAATTTCTTTTCTAGAAAGCTCCTTATTTGCCACAGCTCTATTTAACAGTTTTCTTCCCCTCCCCTGCGCTTGCCGCTACTCCATTGAGGCTGCGGCTCGGTTAGAGAGCTCCGTTAGCGATCGCAGGCGATCGCTAACTTCATCCGTCAACACCTTAGCCTCATAGCGCCAGCCCCAGTTGCCGTCAGACAGGCCGGGGGTGTTCATGCGGCAGTCGCTGCCGTAGCCCAGCACATCTTGCAGCGGAATAATCGCCTGGTTAGAGACCGACAGCAGCGCCAGGCGAATCAGCGACCAGTGAATGCCCTCAGGGCTGATGCAGCCGAGGTATTGCTGGAGGCGCTCGCGCTCGTGATCGGGCATTTTTTCGAACCAGCCCACCGTAGTGTCGTTGTCGTGGGTGCCGGTGTAGACCACGCTGTTTTCGACATAGTTGAAAGGTAAGTAGGGGTTGTCGCTGTCGCCGCCAAAGGCGAAGTGCAAAATTTTCATTCCCGGAAACTCAAACTCGTCCCGCAGGGCCTCGACCTCCGGGGTGATCATTCCCAAATCCTCGGCCATGACGGGTAGTTTGCCAAAGGTTTGGCGCACCGCTTCAAACAGCTCCGTCCCTGGAGCCTCGACCCACTCGCCATTGATAGCGGTGGTTTCACCGGCGGGCACGCTCCAGTAGGCCTGTAGCCCCCGGAAGTGATCGACCCGAATGATGTCGACGTAGCCCAGCAGCGCGTTGATGCGCTGAATCCACCAGTTAAAGCCGCTCTTTTGCAGCGCCTCCCAGTTGTAGGTGGGGTTGCCCCAGAGCTGCCCCGTCTCGCTAAAGTAGTCGGGCGGCACCCCGGCCATCTGGGCCGGAGCCAGGGTCTCTTCGTCGAGCATAAAGTTTTCGGGATAGGCCCACACATCGACGCTGTCGTGGGCCACGTAGATAGGAATGTCGCCGATGATCTGAATCTGGCGATCGCGGGCGTACTGCCGCAGCGCCTGCCACTGACGGTGGAACTCAAACTGCAAAAACTTGTGGCAAAAAATATCGCTGGCTAGCTTCTCTCGCCACTCGGCCATCGCTTCAGGTTCGCGGCGGGCAATGTCGCTGGGCCATTCCGTCCAGCCCGCGCCGCCGTGGGCATTTTTGAGCGCCATGAAAAAGGCAAACTCATCCACCCAAAAGTGGCACTCTTCACTAAACTGAGCCAGGGCAGCCCGGTCTTCCTCAGAGGCTACGTCATTAAATCGAGTAGCCGCTCGTTCTAACAGCCGCATTTTGATCGGAAACACCTGATCAAAATCGACCTGGTGAGGCGAGAAGTGCTCTAGCTCGTGCAGTTCATCAGGGTAGAGTAAAGAATGCTCACACAGCTCTTCTAGGCTGATCAACAGCGGGTTGCCCGCCATCGCCGAGTAACAGAGGTAGGGCGAGTTGCCGTGGCCGGTTGGCCCCAGGGGCAGCACCTGCCAAAGCCGTTGGCGAGTCGACGCCAAAAAATCTACAAATCGGTAGGCTTCAGGCCCAAGGTCGCCAACCCCAAACCGACCGGGCAGCGACGTAGGATGCAGCAAAATGCCGCTGGCTCTGGGAAAGGGCATAGTTGGCTCAGCTTAAAATTCCCGTTGACTTTAACATGGCCTACGGGGGCGAGTCGGCTTCCCTAAGAGTTATTTTTGTTCCAAAAAATTTCCCTCTCAGTCTTCCCCCATGAGTACCTACCGCAACCCCACCCCGACCGTTGACATCGTTATCGAGCTGCTGCACCATCCCCACCGCCCCATCGTGCTGATTGAGCGCCACCACGAGCCCCTGGGCTGGGCACTGCCCGGCGGCTTTGTCGACTATGGCGAAAGCGTTGAAACCGCCGCCCGCCGCGAAGCCCAGGAAGAAACCGGCCTCACTATCACCCTGATCGAACAGTTCGCGGTCTACTCTGACCCCGATCGCGACTCCCGCCAGCACACCCTCAGTATCGTGTTTCTGGCCACGGCCACAGCCGACCCCGTCGCTGGTGACGACGCTAAAACCGCCGCGATCGTTACCCCCTGGGAGGTGCCGCAAAATCTTTGCTTTGATCACGATCGCATTTTGCGAGATTATTGGCAGTATCGGTTTTACGGCCAGCGGCCCCGATTTGGCAGCTAATTCAGTTCAAAATGCAAAATGCAAAGTTAGTCCCTAATGCAGCTAATTCAGTTCAAAATGCAAAATGCAAAGTTAGTCCCTAATTTTGAACTTTGAATTTTGCATTCTTCACCCACCCATTTACCCCCTACTTCCAATGCAGCGCACCATCATCAACACCCCCACCGCCCCTGCCCCCGTCGGCCCCTACAACCAGGCTG
>QBLT01000392.1 GCA_003249105.1 Leptolyngbya sp.
ACCCCCACCTGGCCCTGGGCAACCCCAGCCAGGCAGCGACCACCAACCCCAACAATTATCTGATCCAGCGCCGTCAGTATGTGCTCAGCTACAGCCGCGATCGCAACGGGCTCAACTGGGCTAGTTGGGAGGTCGATGCCGCCTGGCTGGGCTCCACCGATCGCCAGGACAACTTTCGCCCCGACGGAGCTCTGCCCGCTGGGTTTTACCAGGTCACCCCCAACGACTATCGAGGCAGCGGCTACGATCGCGGCCATGTGGTGCCCTCGGGCGATCGCACCGGCAGCGTGGGCGACAACGCCGCCACCTTTTTGATGACCAACATCATTCCCCAGGCCCCCGACAACAACCGTGGCCCCTGGCGAGAACTGGAAGAATACGGGCGATCGCTGGTCTACCAGTACGACCACAGCCTGCACGTGTTTGCTGGGGCCTACGGCAACCAGGGCACCATCGGCGATCGTCCCATTGCCGCACCCTCCCGCCTATGGAAAATCATTGTGGTGTACGATCGTCTCCCCGATGGCGGCTTAAGCATTGGCAGCGACAGTCAAATCATTGCCGTCGATCTGCCCAACAGCAACCAGGTCAGCCCTGACTGGCGCCGCTACCAAACCTCAGTCCAGCGCATTGAAATAGCTACTGGCCATAGCTTCTTTGAGGATTTGCCCACCGAGCTTCAGACTACGCTCAAGGCCCGCACTAGCGACACGCCCCTGTAAGCGGGATATCTGCCTCCAGAATTGGGCTTGGCAGTATACTATACTTAAAAAGAGTAAGGTTAAATTTTAGGCTTAGTTCTCTATGGTATTGAGTGTAGTTATTAAGACTAGGTCACAGTAATTTCGCGGGTGTAGCTAGTTCGGTTAGGCAGTTGTTCTTCAGGACAACCGTCACGAAAAGGTAAATTTTGGCCTTATTTTTTCCAAGAATACATCACTATTTTGATAAAGTGCGTTTACCTCAGGTGCAGACAGCAAATTTATTACAAGGCTTCAAAGACAGGGTTGCAGTGTAGCCTAAGCTGTTGAATTCATTTAAGTCGCTGTTGGTGAACCCCCAAGACTTTACGGGGTTTCGGTGCAGATTAACGCATCCTTCCTATTCGGTAGACTTTTCTATCTTAACTAATCTCTAGATTTTTTTGATAGAAGCGATTACACTCTTAGATTCTGCAATGAACACCTTGGCTGGGCATGGTCTTGCCTAAGTCAGCTCATGTGCTCGCTTGGTTGTTTCATCTACTGGGTTAACCAAAACCAACGTCTGCTCGGCTTATAAAATACATGACCTGTTAAGTTGATTACTATTAATTTTTATGGCAAATAGATACGGTTTGAAGCGTCTGTCGATTTTCGTAGACGGCAATAATATGTTCTACGCCCAGCAAAAAAATGGCTGGTTTTTTGATCCTAAGCGGGTGCTCGAATATTTTCTTAGCCTTGACGGTGGAGCTACCCTAGTCAACGCATTTTGGTATACAGGGTTAAAAGATCCTCAGGATCAGCGCGGTTTTCGAGATGCACTAATCAGCCTTGGCTACACTGTGCGAACCAAAATCCTTAAGGAGTATTACGACGATACCTCTGGGCGGTATTCCCAGAAGGCCAATCTCGATATCGAGATTGCCATCGACATGTTCAATACCGTTGATCAGTACGATGAGGTTGTTCTTTTTAGCGGCGACGGTGACTTTGAGCGGGCTATTGAGCTGCTGCGCTCTAAAAACACCCACATAACCGTTGTCTCCACGGAAGGCATGATTGCCCGCGAACTGCGCAACGCTACCGATCGCTACATCGATCTCAACAGCGTTCGTAAGTACATTGAGAAAGACTGAGGTGTCGAACTAGCCCAGGGCCGCGCTGCTTTGCCTAAATCCGCTGCCCTGGGGAAATGACTCGATCGTGCGATCGCCCGACACTGTTATACTAGCTAACTATGAATATCCATTGCCGATGTGGCTCAGTGGTAGAGCACTCGATTCGTAATCGAGCGGTCGCGGGTTCAAATCCCGCCATCGGCTTAAACGCTAGAATGATTGATTGACAAGGGTTTCAGAGTGAATTAGCCTCCTCAGGACGACCTAAGCTGCTCGAGTTTTGGGTGTAAACATACCCTTCACTTGGGCGTTTTTAGGCAACTTTGGGTGTAAATTGGGTTTAAGAGCAGGTGTACTGTTATGCATTCGCCCGAAACGCCGAAAACGCCTTCTGGCAAGGCTTCTAAAGGAACTGTGAAGGTCATTGCTTCCCATGACCGTTTGCAACTGCGATTTCGCTATGGCGGTGAGCGTCATTATCTTTCAGTGGGGCTTCCCGATACTCCCACAGGCCGAATGGTAGCTCAGCAAAGGGCTAGCCAAATTCAGCTAGACATCCTCTCCGGCAACTTTGACACCACCCTGGCAAAATATAAGACTGCGCCCGCCGAGCCAGTGAAGGCTAAGCCGACAACCCCATCTATTCCTGATCTTTGGGAGAAATTCTGTGAGGTCAAGGAGCCAGTAGTTGCTCCCGGCACTTGGCGAAATGGGTACTGCGTCAACACCTCTCACCTAGGGCGATGTCCCCACAAACAGCTCAAGGATGCTCAGAAGATTTTTGACTGGGCTATGACCCAACTCAATCCTGATCCCGCGAAACGGTTTATTCAGGCGTTGTCATCCTGCTGTCGCTGGGCCAAGCGCAATGACTTGATCGATCAAAACCCCTTTGAAGGGCTTTCCGGAGACATCAAGATTCCCAAGACTTCGGATGACAGGACGGATATCGATCCGTTTACCCGTGAAGAACGTCAAGCCATTATCAGTGGCTTTGAAAACAATCGGTACTACGCCTACTACTCGCCCGTAGTTCGGTTCTTGTTCTGCACCGGGTGCCGCCCCTCAGAAGCAGCGGGTCTGCAATGGAAGCACATCACCACCGATGACATTATTTTTGATCAGGCCGTGGTGGATTCTGTGCGGGGGCGAGTGCTGAAGGATGGGCTCAAAACGCAACTGAAGCGGAAGTTTCCCATTAATAAGCAACTCCGACAGCTATTGACCGATCATCGACCGCCCCAAGCGAAGCTCAGTAGATCGAAAACTCATGCTGCCATAGGTAGAAATACAGCCTGGATGAGGGGAAAATGTCGTTCAACCGCCAGGCGGATGAAGGAGAGCATGGTTTTGAATGGGAAGCGCGCTTGAAAGACCCGTCGCCCGCCTCGTCGGGTTGCACTGACCGCATGCCACAACAGGTAAACCCAGAGATTGACCAGGATAAAGGCCAGGGCGACGTA
>QBLT01000393.1 GCA_003249105.1 Leptolyngbya sp.
AGTCCTCCGAAGCGCTCATCTACATCGCCATGACTCGGGTCATGCTACGCAGGTTAGCTTGACGCTTTCGATACCCCGCCTCCGTGTTTTCAAATATCCTCTAACCTATCGGGCCATCCTGCAAGGCTCAACGTTAATTTGGCTAGATTCTCCCCCTGATCTGCCCGCCGATACCGAAGTATATGTAACTCTCAGGTCAAACTCTCCCGGTCAATCTCAGGGAGCAGCGATGGCTACCGCCCTCGAAAAGCTGGCTCAAATTAATGCTTTTCATGGCGTTGACCCGGTTAGCTGGCAGCGGGAGATGCGCCAAGACAAGCCCCTACCTGGGCGAGACTGATGCTGCTTGATAGCAATATCATCATCTATGCCGTTCAACCTGCCCAACCTGACTATCCTTGACCCCATCGCCCCTCCTCTTTGAAAAGCTTGTCCCGAAGTCTCGGTTATCTTACGTTGTGCCTCTAGGGCAATCGCTTTAGCTTGCCGAGAAATCGGCTGAGTTGACTTCGCAATCTGCAATCATCGGTCAAAATAGAAATTCAGGTAAGGTTGAATATTCACCCTAGAGGTCGAAAGTTTATCCTGCCCTGAACGCCTGCTCTGGCAAAGATCTTCTAGATGGTGCATCGCTTCGCGGATGCACCCTACGGTTGACCACCCACTTACCCATCCACCCACCTACTCACCTACCCTTTCCCCCGTTCCATGGCAAAGTCCCCCACCTCGATTTACACCACAATGAGTGGCGCGCAAATTCGCCAGACGTTTCTGGAGTTTTACGCGGCGCGGGGGCACGCCATTAAACCGAGCGCATCCCTGGTGCCCGAAGACCCCACGGTGCTGCTGACCATCGCTGGCATGCTGCCCTTCAAGCCAATCTTTCTCGGCCAGCGTCCAGCGGATGTCGATCGCGCTACCACCTCGCAAAAATGCATTCGCACCAACGACATTGAGAACGTGGGTCGCACGGCGCGGCACCACACCTTCTTTGAGATGCTAGGGAATTTTAGCTTTGGCGATTACTTTAAGGAGCAGGCGATCGCCTGGGCCTGGGAGCTTTCCACGGTCGTGTTCAAACTGCCCGCCGATCGCTTGGTGGTGAGCGTCTTTCGCGAAGACGACGACGCCTTTGCCATCTGGCGCGACCAGATTGGCATTCCGGCCCACCGCATTCAGCGCATGGATGAGGCCGACAACTTTTGGACCTCTGGCCCCACCGGCCCCTGCGGCCCCTGCTCTGAAATCTACTACGACTTTCACCCCGAGCTGGGCGACGACAAGATTGACCTAGAGGACGACTCGCGCTTCATCGAGTTCTACAACCTGGTGTTTATGCAGTACAACCGGGATGCTGAGGGCAACCTCACCCCCCTGCAAAACCAGAACATTGACACCGGCCTGGGCCTAGAGCGCATGGCCCAGATTCTGCAACAGGTGCCCAACAACTACGAAACCGACCTGATCCTCCCCATCATCGACGCGGCAGCGGAGCTGGCCGGGTTGGACTACGGGAAATCTGACGAGAAAACCAAGGTCTCCCTTAAGGTAATTGGCGACCACGTGCGGGCCGTGGTTCACATGATTGCCGATGGCATTACCGCCTCAAACGTGGGGCGGGGCTACATTTTGCGGCGGCTAATTCGTCGGGTGGTGCGCCACGGGCGACTGATTGGCATTGAGGGCGCGTTCATGAGCAAGGTGGCCGAGGCGGCGATTTTGCTAGCCGAGGAACCGTTCCCCAACACTCGGCAGCGCGAGACGGTGATTAAAGCCGAGCTCGATCGCGAAGAAGCCCGCTTTCTCGAAACCCTGGAGCGGGGCGAAAAGCTGCTGACTGACCTACTCAACCGGGAAAGGGAGTCTGAAACCAAGCAAATTGCCGGTACCGATGCCTTCGTGCTCTATGACACCTACGGCTTTCCCCTAGAGCTAACCCAGGAAATTGCCGAGGAGCAGGGGCTATCGGTGGATGTGGCCGGGTTTGAAACGGCGATGGAAGAACAGCGCCAGCGTTCTAAGGACGCCCACGAAACCATCGACCTGACGGTGCAGGGCAGCCTCGATTCCTTAGCTGAGCACATTCACTCCACTGAGTTTTTGGGCTACAAAGACATCACCAGCGCCAGCAAAGTTGAAGCGCTGTTAGTCGGCGGTAAATCGGTGGAGCAGATTGAGGCAGGGCAGGAAGCCCAAGTGGTACTCAACCAAACCCCGTTCTACGCCGAGTCGGGCGGTCAGGTGGGCGATCGCGGCTACCTATCCGGCGATGACCTGCTGATCCGCGTTCACGATGTCAAAAAAGACGGCGATTTCTTCGTTCACTTTGGTCGGGTCGAGCGGGGTTCTCTCCAGGTTGGGAATCAGGTGACCGCCCAGATCGATCGCGCCTGTCGCCGCCGCGCCCAGGCCAACCACACCGCCACCCACCTGCTGCAAGCGGCGCTGAAAAAGCTGGTCGATCCCGATATTTCCCAGGCCGGTTCCCTCGTCGCCTTCGATCGCCTGCGGTTTGACTTCAACTGCCCCCGCGCCCTCACCGCTGACGAAGTGCAGCAGGTCGAAGAACAGGTGAATAGCTGGATCGCCGAGGGCCACCAGGGAGAGATCACCGTGATGGCACTGGAAGAGGCCAAGGCCAAGGGCGCGATCGCCATGTTTGGCGAAAAGTACAGCGCTGAGGTGCGGGTGATTGACTTCCCCGGCGTGTCGATGGAGCTGTGCGGCGGCACCCACGTCAGCAACACCGCCGAAATTGGCCTGTTCAAAATCATCTCCGAGGCGGGGGTGGCCTCGGGCACTCGCCGCATTGAGGCCGTCGCTGGCCCCGCCGTGCTGGAGTACCTGAACGTGCGCGACGCGGTGGTGCGCGATCTGAGCGATCGATTCAAAGCCAAGCCCGAGGAACTGAGCGATCGCGTCACCACCCTGCAAACCGACCTCAAGACCGCCCAGAAAGAACTGGAGGCGCTGAAATCTGAACTGGCGGTGCTGAAGTCTGACCAGTTGCTCGACCGGGCCGAAGCCGTGGGTGCCCTCAAAGTGATTGTGGCCGAACTGGAGGGCGTCAGCGCTGAGGCTCTTAAAACCGCCGCCGAGCGCCTGCTGCAAAAGCTAGGGGCCGGGGCCGTCGTGCTGGGCTCGGTTCCCGAACCCGAGAAGGTGAGCTTGGTTGCTGCTTTCAGCCCTGAAGTGATTGCCCAAAAGCTGCAAGCGGGCAGGTTCATTGGCGG
>QBLT01000394.1 GCA_003249105.1 Leptolyngbya sp.
GGGTAGATGAGGAGGTAAGGTCAGTCCGTAGGGCAATTGGCTTTGGGGCGCCCTAACACGATCGGTAATGCCGATAGCAAGGCCAGCAGACTCAACGCTCCAGCTAGGGGCAGCACTGCGCCGCTGCTGAGGGCGGTGCTGCCAGCGGCACCGAGCCAGCTGTAGGCCAAAGTGCCAGGCACAATGCCGAGCATGGTGCCCCCCAGATAGGGCACAAACCGCACTGAGGTCAGTCCCAGCAGCAGGTTCATCAGGCTAAAGGGAGATATCGGGGCAAGGCGCAGGGTGAGTACACACCAAAAGGCCTGGGCCTGCAAACGCCGGTTGAGCCAGGCCAAGGGGCGCTGGTAGCGGCGACTGGAGGGCAATCCCCAGAGGCGGGCTAGCCCAAAGGCAACGGTGGCCCCCAGCGTGGCACCGAGCACCGACCACAGCGTACCCCAGAGAGTGCCAAAGACGGCTCCGCCAGCGATCGCCACCACCGCCCCTGGCAGAGCCAGAGCCGCCGCCAGCATGTGAACGGCTAAGAAAGCCACCACGCGCCAGGGGCCGAGGCCGTTGAGACCAGCCACTAGGGCTTGGGGATCGACCAGCAATTCTCGATAGGGTCCTAGCCCCGCCACAGCTAGGGCCAGCAATAGCCCGATGGCAAACCAGCGCATGATGGGCTAACTAAAGGTTCTCTGGAGCAACTGAGTCTTCGGGAAGAGCCTCGGTAAGCGCCCGACGAGCGATGCGGGTGACGTAGAGAGTCACCACTACCGTAGCCACCAAACCCACAATGCGAAGGATCCACTGCACCGTGGCGGCTTCGGGGGGTTGGCTGCTGTCGGTTCCCAGGGTAGCGAGGTTGCCCACTAGCGACCCTAGATAGACGTACATGATAGTGCCGGGCAAAATGCCCACCGTACCCACCACATAGTCTTTGAGAGAAATTTGGCTCAGCCCCAGGGAATAGTTGAGCAGGTTGAAGGGAAACACCGGCGATAGCCGCAGCAGAAAAATAATCTTGCGGCCATCCCTGGCGATCGCATCGTCAACGGCCTGAAAGCGTGGGTTGTTGGCGATTTTGCTGGCCACCCAGGCCCGTGCCCCGTAGCGCCCCACCAAAAACGCTGCCGTGGCCCCCAGCATGGCCCCCACAAACACCAGGGCTGAGCCTTTGATCACGCCAAACACCACGCCCGCCCCCAGGGTGACGATCGAGGCGGGCACAAAGGCAACGGTAATCGCGATGTAGAGCAGGATGAAAGCGAGGGGTGCGATCGCCCCCAGACCATCAATCCAGGCGAGGGCCTGCACCAGCTGCTGCTGAAGCGACGCAAAAAATGATAGATCCGCCCCTGGGCCCTGGGCCAGGGTTTGGGCCAGAACGGGGGCTATCGGGGTACCCACTAACGCAACACCTAAGCAGAACATAAAGCGAAGCACTCTAGCTGACAGCGGGCGCGAATTAGATCTGAGATACATGATCTTAAGGGAGATGAGGGAACTTCGGGCGACCTGGGGATGAAACCGACCGCCTGGGCTAGTTCCCCCATTCAAGCCCGGCCCCCTGAGATCGCCCTGAGAATTGTGTAAGACTTACTGAGGTTGCGTATCAGCCAGTTCTCAGAATGGGCTGTTAAAGTCGAGGGCAGATCTTGAATCAGCCGCTGGTTCTCGGCTTTCCCTGTCGGCCCATTACTCTATGGCGTATTTTTGGCTCCAACCCATCACTCCGTTTCGCCACCTGCTGAGCGGACGAAAGCTTGATCTGGGGTCGCTACAAACTCGCCTCACTGCTGGGGTGGTGCTAACCTCGCTGGTGGGAGTTGGGTCCCTAGCTGGATGGATGAGCTGGCGCATGCAGCGGATTATGCTCGACAGCTATCGCCAGGGCACGGCGCTGATCGCCGATCGCCTGCAAGCAGACGTACGCTACTACAGCAAAATCATGCCTGCCCAAGAGGCGTTAGATCAGGTCGTTGACCACCGCGCTACCGGCGACTTGGCCATTTGGGTTGAAACCCTGGAGGGCGATCGCCTGGTGCAGTCAGAAACCCTCACCATGGGGTCGTGGCAAACCTCTGGGGTCAGCGAGGCGCTGATGGGGATGACGATTGCTGAGGGCACAAAAATCGTCTCGATACAGGGATGGCAGCTAGTGGTGTGCTCCAGCTCCCTTGAGGTGGCTGGGCTGCCCCCTGCTACCCTCTACCTAGCCGACGACATCACCGCCGCCTACCAGGGGGTGCAGCGTCTGGTGCGCATGCTGCTGCTCACCAGCCTGGCGCTCATAAGCCTGCTGACCACCGCCTTTGCCCTCTACATTCGCCGCACCCTTAGCCCCATTCGCCAGCTCAACCGCCTGGCCAGCCAGGTGACCGCCGAAACCCTCGACCAGCCCCTCAATCTAGAGGCCGCCCCCACCGAGCTGCAAGAGCTGGTGCGCACCTACAACTTGATGCTGGCCCGATTGGCTAAGGCATGGGAGCAGCAAAAGCGCCTGGTCAACGATGTTTCCCACGAGCTGCGCACGCCGCTGTCGCTAGTGCAGGGTTACCTAGAGAGCACCCTGCGACGCGGGCACAACCTCACTGTCGCCCAGCGCGAGGGGCTAGAGATCGCCGCCGCCGAAGCCGGTCGCACTACCCATTTGCTCAGTGAAATTCTTGACCTGGCGCGCTTGAGCAACGGGCTGGGGGTGCTCACATTAGAGCCAGCCGATCTCAGCGACATCATCCGCGAAGCCGTTGCCCTAACCACCCAGGGCCAGGCTGAGACATCCCAAGTATCGATTAAAGTGACAACCTCGATCGCAGTGGTGGCCAAGGTCGATCGCCAAAAGCTGCGCACCGCTCTGGTAGAACTACTAGACAACGCCCTCCGCTACGGCAGCCCCCATCAGCCAATCGAGCTTTCTCTGACGCGCCAAGGCCAGTGGGCCACGGTACAGGTGCAAGACTATGGGCCAGGCATACCCATTCAATACCATGACGATATCTTTGACCCGTTCTACCGAATAGACGAAGCCCGATCGCGCTCCAGCGGCGGCACCGGCCTGGGGCTGACTCTGGTGCGATCGCTAATCGAAGCCATGGGCGGCCAAGTCACCGTCCAGTCGCAACCCGACCAAGGCACCCGCTTCACCCTCCACATTCCCCTCTAAATCTTCCCC
>QBLT01000395.1 GCA_003249105.1 Leptolyngbya sp.
TAAAACTCGAAAAATCGCCAGGAGCCTGTGACTCCGTATCGAGCAAGGACGAGTTTAGCTCAGAAGGTTACTCATACTCTGCTAGAAAGTTTTGCAATTCCGCTTCGACTGCCTGGGCGATGATTTGCCGGGCTCCCCGTCGAATCAGATCGCTCAGTGCATCGCTGAAGGTCTCCGTTGTCTCGCTGGCGGGCAATGCAATAAGATTGTCGCTTGAATCCTAAGGGAACCATAGCTTTGGCGACTGGTGTCATAAATCTGCTGAATCTGGTCAGACAAGATCGCATTTTCCTGGGTTCTACGGGACGCGAGACAGTTGCACCAGGTGTAATAGTCCCTCCTGAACTGCTTCAGAACTCGGCACATCAGGGCAATGGGAAAATTGACCTTCTCCCTCTGGCTTAGCTCATAGAACCTGAGCTTTCCCGAGCATAGAGCGAAGCTCGTGCGCAGCAGAAGGTCGCGGCTTTTTTGAAGAAATCGCGCTCCATCCGTACCCGTTTTAGGTCTCGACGCAGCACAGTTAATTCTTGACGCTCAGCAGAGGTCAATGCCCCTTCGGTGTCACTAGAGCGATCAATTTGGGCTTGTTTCACCCATTTACGCAGCGCACTTTCGGTCAAGCCCATTTCTTGAGCAACCTAGCTGACCGGTTTACCCGATTGGCCCACAATGCGAACAGCCTCTGCTTTTTATTCGTCTGTAAATGTCCTTCGCGGTTTTTGACTCATCTGAACATTCTCCTTCGTTATCGACTCTTCGAGAATCTCCACTTTTTCGAGGTAAGGTCACTTTCTGTGTCGCACCTTCTGCAATCTCTTCCTACAACGCTCTGAATTCAATCAAGCGCTACATCTTTTGTCCCTGTACTGAGAGCTATAGCATGCTAGGGCTGGAACTGCTCTGAGTCCAAGCCTCTAGGCGCGATCGCGCAATTGTTTCGATTTCTAACAGGGCTGTCGCGATTTCTTCATCCGTAGAATTGCGTAATCGCTGGCCAAAATTTTCCAAAATAGACCCTTTTGTATGGCCTGCAACCGCCAAGATAAATGGAAAACCAAACTTATTTTTGTAGTCTAGGTTGAGGCGCTGAAATAGTTCGTACTCCTCGGCGTTAAGGGTATTTAGACCGGCTTTGCTCTGTTCTGCCACAGAGGCCTCTGCCATGGCCACCCGCGTACCTAGGTCAGGGTGAGCCTTGATCAGAGCTAGCTTGTCTGCCGCCGATAGGGCTTGGGCGATCGCTACCATGCGCTGGTGTAAGTCTGCCACCGATGTGAAGGGACGCTGAGCCCACACCTGGGCGGCGATCGCAGGGGTGTCTTCAAAGGCGGGGCCAACGACGGCGACAAAGTCGGCCTTGGTCATGGCGTTGAGCTGGTCTAGGGTGTAGGGCATAGGGGAGGTGAGTCAGTTTTGAGTTTTAAGTTTTGAATGCTCAGTTTTGAGTTTTGGATGCAAGACATGAATTCAAACCTTAAAGCGTCTTTATTGATTCAACTCGCCGTACCAGATGGCCTCGATCGCGGCGGCGGCATCCCTGACCTCTGCACCGGCATCGAGCCGCAGGGTGATGTGCCCCAGCTTGCGTCCGGGGCGAATGGCTTTGTTGTACCAGTAGAGGGTAGCTTCAGGCCATTGCTTCAGGGTCGCAAGCTTCTGGTGGTGGCTGGCTTCAGATTCGTCTAGCCCCAGCAGGTTGACCATCACGGCCTGGGGACAGTTGAGCGCGGTGGGGCCCAGGGGGCGATCGCCCACCGCCCGCAGCTGCTGCTCAAACTGGGAGGTCGCACAGGCGTCTAGGGTGTAGTGGCCCGAGTTGTGAGTGCGGGGGGCAATTTCGTTGATTAGCAACCGGTCGTCAGAGGTGAGAAAGCACTCGATGCCGACAATGCCCACCAGATCAAGCGCTTCGACCAGGGTGCGGGCAATGCCCTCTAGGCGGCTGGCGACCCCGTCTCTAACCCTGGCCGGGGCAAAGACGCGGCGGCAGATTTGATCAACCTGCTGGGTTTCTACGGTGGGGTAAACGGCAATATCGCCCTGGGCAGAACGGGCCACCATGATCGCTAGCTCCTGCTGAAAGGGCACAAATTCTTCAAGCAGCACGGGGGCGTGGTCGAGCTTGTCCCAGGTGTCGCTGAGCTGGGCCGCATCTTTAATCACTGAGGTGCCGTAGCCGTCGTAGCCCAGGCGGCGGGTTTTCATCACTAGCGGATAGCCGATCGCCTCAGCCTTAGCAGCGAGTTCAGCGTCGCTTTCGTCGCCGTCTAAGAAGTCGTAGCGGGGGTTGGGCAGGCCAATGCGCGCAAAAAACTCGCGCTGATGGCGCTTGTCGAGCACCAACGCCAGTACGTCCAGGCCGGGGCGAAAGATCGTGCCCTCTTTCGCCAGAGCTTGAAGCCCTTCGCAGTCGATAAACTCGTTCTCAAAGGTAATCACGTCGCACTGGGCGGCGAGGGCGGCGGTGGCGGCGACATCGGCGACGGGGGCCAAGATGGTGGATTGAGCGATCGCCACAGCAGGATCGGTATCCTGAGGCGTCTGCACCACCAGCTCTAGGCTCAGCTTCTGCGCTGCTGGCCCCATCATCCAGGCGAGCTGTCCGCCGCCTATGACACCGACTCGCTGAATTGGGTGGGGGGTTGCCTGCTCCATGGTGCGCCTACCGTCGTGCAAACCCACATTATCCTACGGCGCATCAACAGAATATTCTGTTGAGCAACAACCTTAGGCGACCTGACTCATCCGGCGAATTTTGAGCACGTCGGTCATCTTGCGAATTTGTCCAAAGGTTTGCTCGAGGTGGGCGTGGTCTTTGACGTCGAGCCCCAGATCGATTTCGGCGGTTTGGCCGGGGAAGGTTTTGACCTGGGCCTTGTGGACGTTGATTTGCAAGTCTGACAGGTGGGAGAGAATGTCTTTGAGCACCCCCACGCGGTCGATCACCTCAATCCGCACTTCCACTGGGTAGGTGTGGCGGGATCCGCTTTGGTCAACCGGGTTCCAGCTGACAGGGATGATGCGATCGCCCGGAATATCGGCCAAATTTGGACAGCCCTGGCGGTGGATGGCGATCCCCCGGCTGCCCAGGGAGACGCTGCCCATAATTGGCTCGCCGGGCAGCGGGTTACAGCAGCCCGCAATGTGGTGCAC
>QBLT01000396.1 GCA_003249105.1 Leptolyngbya sp.
TTAGGAAGCCCTTTCCTCTACACGGGTATTAATTGATACTTTTCAAATATCCTCTAAGACGCCGACGCTGAATAAGTGGCTCTAGCACAGCCCCTCCCCTACAGTTCCTCCACCATCCACCTGCTCCCTATGCTGGCAGCTTACCGCTAGAAGGGAAAGGGAAACCGAATCGGCGGGCTGGGAATCGAGGGTACCCAGTAGTAGGGCAATGGCACCCCCGGAAACAGCTGCTCGAAGGAGCGGCGCAGGTTAGCCATGCCCGGTATCTCAACCGCAAACCCGTCAATCAGCGGACCTTCTAGCAGATCAATGAAATCTTCTGGACTCAGAGGAGAAATCACCGCCTCGTCCTCCTCGGCATCCACGATGACTTGCTGCCCCTCTGCTAGGGTAAGCGAATCCGCTGGCGTAAAGTCTACGGTTTCTGACTGGGTTTCGTCAGCCGGTTTAGTATCTTCGCCATCGACCGCTGAAGCGTCGCTTTGCTTGGGCGCAGTGAGAAAACCGAGAGGTCCAGTCGGCGTCGTTGATCCGGTCGGATTGGGTGGTGTGGGGTTAGGTGGCTCTACGGGGGGCGGCTCTGGGGGCGACGGCTCAGTCGGAGGCGTCGGTTCTATAGGGTTAACAAAGGGAACCACCGGGTCGGTGGTGGGCACCGTCGGGTCTAGGGATGGATCAAGCGGGTTAAAGTTTTCTGCCGTTGGATCAACGGGCTCGGGGTTAGCGTGGCGCGCCACGACAACTTCTCCCTCAAACACCTGAACAATGGTTTCCCCAATTTCGGTGACTTCGATGGTATAAATTGTGCCTCGCACTCCAGCGACGACGGAGGTCGAGCAGCCGTTAAGGTTGCCGTTAACCAGCAGCGTGCCCCGGTTGAGCTGGGCACATTGCCCCACCACCAAACTAGAGTTGTGGGCCAGGCGCGCCACCGCCCCGCTGTTGAACCGCAGGGAGGCTCGGGCATCCCTGGTTCTGACCTGCTGGCGCTGCTGGGCTACGCTGTTGACCTGGGCTGCGCGGTTTTGAATGTAGACCTGGTTACTGTCTAAAATTTCGGTCACGGTGGCGGCTGAGATCGACTGGCCCTGGGCCCGCTGCCCCGGTATAGCCAGCAGGCTACTGCCTACCAGTGCTGCCCCTATGAGTCGCGCAAAACGTCCCCAGCTTGTGCCGGATTGTAGTCTAAGCCCCGATAACCAAAAAGACGTCATCATAAATTCCACTGAGTTGCCTTGATAGGATCTATACACAGGCAACCTGCGGAATTCAGCATAGATTGCGAAACTTAACCCGCCAAAAAGCTAGCTGAACACGTCGGGGCGATCGGGGTCATGCACCTGGCCTAGGTTTGGCAACAGAGCGCTAACAGCATCGGGGGACTCGGCAATCATTGCCAATAGGGCATAGGCGTCTATTGGCTCACCGGTTTGCGCCGACAGGCGATGGGCGTAGTAACGCAGCTGGGCCATAATGCGCGGTTCGGCCTGGCGCAGATACATGCACAGGCAGGCCCGCGCCTGGGCTTCTGGATCGCGCCCCAGAAAGTAGGCTAGGGCAGCCAGCAGATCGCGCTCGTAGTCGGGCAGGGTTTGAGGATCGATGGGCATAGTGATGCGAATGGGAATGACCGCACAGGCTGGCTTTTGATACTACCCGCTCGTCTGTAAAGCGGCTATAAGGCGATCGCCCCGCCTCACCTGATTCTTCAGAGCCGGCGATACAAAAAAGCACCAGACAAACTGTCCGGTGCTTTTTTACCTAACTTGCTAGCTCCGCGTCCCTAGCCAGGGGTGGCTGGGGCGCGAGCTTCACCTTTTTCAAACACTTTCTCGGTGATTAAGCGTGACCCTTGCTTGCGGGTGAGGTAGTTGGCCACCCACTGGGTCATCACCATGAGCTTGTTGTCAAACTCAATCAGGTAAAAGATGTGCACAAACAGCCACACAAACCAGGCAAAGAATCCGGTGAGCTTGGCCCAGGGTAGGTTTACAACGGCGGCATGACGACCAATCACCGCCAGGCTGCCGGTGTCTTTGTATTCAAACGGGGGCAGGGTGTCGTTTTTGAGCTGCTTTTGAATGAGCTTGGCTACGTATTTGCCTTCCTGCATGGCGACGGGGGCGACTCCGGGCAGTGGTCGCTCGCCCTGATGGGCAAAGTGAGCCAGGTCGCCCACTACAAAGATATTGGGGTGGGTGGGCAGGCTGAGATCGTTGTTGACGATGACTCGGCCTGAGCGATCGCGCTCTGCCCCAGTGCTTTCAGCCAAAATGCCGCCCATGCCAGGGTCGCGCACGCCAGCCGCCCAGAGCACGGTGCCCGCTTGCAGGGTGGTGACCTCATCCCCCTGCTTGAGGGTGATCTGGTGACCCGAAATGTCGGTCACCAGAGACTGGGTTAGTACCTCAACGCCCATTTTCTCGAGGTCGGTGTTGGCGCGGGCCGACAGCTCAGTCGGGAAGGGTGGCAGCACCCGATCCATGCCCTCGACCAGCAGAATGCGGCTATCGGTGGTGTCGATGTGGCGAAAGTCGTTGGGCAGGGTGTGGAAGGCCAGCTCTGCCAGCGCTCCGGCCAGCTCTACCCCGGTGGGGCCACCGCCCACAATCACAAAGGTAAGCAGGGTTTGTCTGAGTTCGGGGTCGGCGGTGTTCTCGGCTTTCTCAAAGGCGGCAAAGATGCGCCGCCGCATTTCTAAGGCGTCTTCTACGGTTTTGAGACCGGGGGCCACCTCGGCCCAGTCGTCGCGGCCAAAGTAAAAGTGGCTCATGCCCGTGGCCACAATCAGGCTGTCGTAGGGGACAACGCGACCATCGGCGAGGCTGACCACCTGCGGGCCGGGGTCGACATTGGTGACTTCCCCCATCAGCACCCGCGTATTCTTTTGGGCGCTGAGGATGCCGCGCAGGGGAGAGGCGATGTCGCCGGGGGAGAGGCCGCCCGTGGCCACCTGGTACAGCAGCGGCTGAAATAGGTGGAAGTTGCGCTTGTCGATCAGGGTGACTTCCACGTCGGCACGACCGAGCTGCTGGGCGGCGTAGAGACCGCCAAAGCCGCCCCCAATAATCACCACCTGATGCTTGCCGGGGGTAACGGGCGGCACCTCAACGGTGG
>QBLT01000397.1 GCA_003249105.1 Leptolyngbya sp.
TCGGACTGGACTGAAGGTGTTTACGACCATTCTCGACAAGCCCTATCAAACGGGGCGAAAAGTAGCTGAAGACTTCAAAGCCACGATGACAATTGTCTTTGATGACCTCTTGCCTCAATGGAACTACACCGCCGTCCCAGAAGTTCAGGTTATTTAATCCACGTTCCTAACTATTTTTGAATTTATAATTGCTGACTGGGTTTATCGAGCCAGACTAGGCTGAAGCATTTTTGGATTGAGCAGCAGCGGCCCATCTTGCTTGGTGGTGGCCACTCGCAGATTAGAGAGAGCCGTGCCCTGGTAGTAGTGGGCCAAAATTTGCTGGTAGTTTTGGCCTCGGGCGGCCAGCCCCCGCGCACCCCACTGGCTCATGCCCAGGCCGTGGCCATAGCCGCGTCCGTCCACTCGCAGGGTGTCGCCGGCTAGGGTGAGGGAACAGAGCGAGCTGCGAAGGCCTAAGGCCTGGCGTAGCTCGGTACCCGTCAGAGTGCGGCTACCCTGGGTGCCCTGAAGCCGAATCGACACGATGCGCCCGTGGGGCGTGGCCCGCTCGGTGACGACCCCCGTCAGGCGGCCGATGCCGGTGATGCGCTGCTCAACCTGCTGGGTCGAAAAGGTCTCAGACCACTGAAACACGGGGGCCTCTTGGTCGTAGTCGGCCACGGCCCGCAGGTAGGGAGTTGCGCGCTGCCAAATATCCTCAGAGTTTTCGGTGTAGCCGCCGGAGGAGGAGTGGAACACGGCCTCGATCACCCGACCGCCGTAGGTAAGTACCTGTCCCTGGGTGGTGTTGACCGCAGCCTGTACCGAGGGTGTCTCAGCGGCTAGCCCCTGGTATACCTGGTGAGCCGTGGTGCCCCCCACGTCGAACAGGTCGCCCTGGGTGCGATCGCGCCGATAGAGCGCGTAGGAGCGGGCCGCTACCGCCTGGGCCTTGAGCGCCTCCTGGGGCCAGCTGGCGGGCATTTCGCCACCAACCACGCCGTAGAGATAGGCTTCGAGATCCACCCAGTTGACGGCGGTCACTTTGCCCTCCATGGGCACCACCAGCACTCGCCCCCGATACCACTTGTCATTGATAAATACATAGCCACCGCCAGTCGGCTCCACCCAAAAGGCCTGACCTTGCCAGTCGGCCAGCTTCAGCCCGCCCCCCTGGGGAGTGACCGTGACCGATCGCCCCTGGGGAATTTGGCCCACCCCCTGACCGGCCCCATTTTTGACCACCGCTGGGGTGGAGCTGCCCACCACCGCCTGATTGAGGCGATCGCCCACGGCCACCCGCATTTCAACCACCGCCTGCGCCGGCAGCGTGGCCAACCACCACACTACCGACAGGCTGAGACCGTGCTTGAGAAAGCCGAGGGCGCGGCTGAGCAGCAGCCCAAAAACGAGGGATTGGCGAAGTTGAGTCATCGGTTGAGGCAGAAGGTAAGAGAACTTATGCGAGTACCGGACAGCGCTTTTCACGGTATCACCGATGGCTTAGCCCGGCGCATTAGGATCCAATGCAGGATTCAATACATCCCTATGACGCCATTGGCAGCCGCAGGTTGCCCGACCAGGGACAGCGGTTAAAGTGGTCGTCTAGGGCGGCACGATCGGCTCGTAGAGCCTTCGCAGAAAGGCCATGATTTTGCGGCCATACTCGGGGTCGGCGCTCCAGCGCCCGCTGAGCTGGTCTACTAGGGGAGCAATGCCCCGCACCACAAACAGAAAGCGCGGATCGACCTGGCGCTGCACCAGGGGGTCGAGGCTGGCGTAGGCCTTGAGATGCTGAATCTGCGCCCGCACTCCCACCCGCGCGCTGGGGAACGACGACCCCTCTGGCCCGCCCGAGGGGGAGCCGATGCCGCCAAAGTTGTTTTGGGCCGGGTTGATGGTGCCGCCAAAGTTGAGGGAGTTGGTTTCGACCAGCATTTGACAAAAGGCGATGTCGTGGTTGACCCCCTCGATCGCCGCCTCTTCGCGGTAGAGCTTGGGCAGGTCGCGGTAGGTATTGACCGCACCCTGATTGACACTCTGCAAAAACAGGGTCAGCTGTGTATCCGACGTGCTGCCGATGCCCATGATGCGATCCATCGAGCCAGGGCAGAACTGGGCACCCGTGCGCGATCGCAGCCGAATCGTGCGGCTAGCCGCATCCCAGGTCACCGTCACGTTGTAGTTTTGCAGGTCTACGGCCTTGATATAGACCACATTGGCGTAGCGAATGCGGGTGATGTTGGGGGAGCTGGTCGCATCTATCCCTAGCAAGTCGGCAATGTCGATGGGCACGTAGGCATTGCCGTTGACGATGATGCCGGTCTCTGGATAAATGCCGCCGTTGAGGTTGATGCGAATTTCGGGCAGGTTTTCCCCCGGCGCAGTGGGGGTGCCGCTGCCCACCGCCCGGCTCCAGGAGGCCAGCCCGTCGGCAATGCCCAGGGCCACATCGCGGCGCTGCCGCTGAATTACGGCCAAATCCTGGGGATTGCTCAGGTAGCCTACTTCCATCAGCAGCGAAGGGCAGCCCAGGCTGCGGCAAAAGGGCAGCATGCCCGTCGGCGATTCGGTGTCGGGCTTGACGCCCCGGCTGGGCACCTGGGGAATGCGGCGCAGCAGGGCCAGCAGCACAATTTCAGCGTGGGTGCGGCGCGTGTCGTTTTTGGCAATATAAAACACCGCCGACCCTCTTACCGCCGGGTCACTGTAGACCCCCGCATGAATTTCGAGGGCCACATCCTCAGGGCGACAGCGGGCGTTAATCCAGGCCAGGGTGGCGGCGGCGCTGAGGTCGTCGGGCACAGACAGCACCGCGAGCTGGCGCGACCTGAGCTCAGCCACCACCAAATCGCGAATCTGAATCATCTCCGCCGCTTCGGTGGTGTTGGGCAGCACAGCACCGGGGTCTACCACCCCATTCTCAAAGCCGCCGTGGCCCGCCGAGATAAAAATCTGTGCCATATAGAACCGAATTCTGAGACTCTCTGGCCAGAATCATACCTAGGAAATGGGGAAGTGGAGGGGATGGGTGGAGAAGGTGAGGGAGATGAGGAAGGGGATAGCCTTTGTCCCCCGTAACCCCATCACCC
>QBLT01000398.1 GCA_003249105.1 Leptolyngbya sp.
AGGGGCAACATCCATGATCTGAGCTCGAAAACAAGATAGGTCTCTCTAGACTAATGGATGATTATTTGCTTGGAACACTCTTAACGGAAGCCACTCACTGTTGCTGGATGACTACACCGCAGATGAGAGCAAGCGGATAGTGATCGAGTCAACTAATCAAGCCAGGGGAGACGGCTCTCTATGTTCCCGGTTTTGGCAGGGTTGCCCACCTCTTAGACCTCTGGCAGAATCATCAACCCTCTTCGCGACTAAGATTGAAACTGACTTTTCTGCAACCGTTATGGCATCTGCCTCTGCGAGTTCAATCAAGCTGCTGATCGTAGACGATGACCCGATGATGCGGCTGGGGCTGAGGGCAGCCCTGGGCAGCCAGCCCGACTTAACGATTGTGGGCGAGGCCAGCGATGGACGACAGGGCGTTGAGCAGGCGGCGGCGCTCTGTCCCGATGTGGTGCTGATGGATGTGGGCATGCCAGGAATGGATGGGATTGCAGCCACCCAGGCGATTAAGGCCGCCACCCCTGGCCTGCGGGTGGTGATGCTGACCTCCCACACCGACGATACAGAGGTGATTGCCGCGCTCTCTAGCGGGGCCGATGCCTACTGCATCAAGGGTACCGAGGTCGATGCCTTGGCCAACGCCATTCGGGTAGCGGCCTCTGGGGCGGCCTATCTGGATCCGAAGATTGCTCAAGCGGTAGTGCAAAACCTGGCCACGGTGCGGCCCAAGGCTGAAAATCATGGCGATGGGCCGCTGTCGGGCCGAGAGCTGGAGGTATTGCAGCTGATTGTTGAAGGTCTGAGCAATACCGAAATTGGTGAGCAGCTCTACCTCAGCCCTAACACGGTGAAGACCTACGTGAAGGGGATTATGAATAAGCTGGTGGTGAGCGATCGCGTGCAGGCAGCCGTCGCCGCTGTCCGTCGCGGTTTGGTCGATTGATGAGAGCATGGCGTCGGAACGGGCTCAATGACGCAACCAGGTCAGCGGATTGTGGTCATAGGTACCAGCGGTTCAGGTAAAACTACCCTAGCGCGGCAAGTCGCCCAGTCCCTGCATGTGGCCCACATTGAGCTAGACGCCCTGCATTGGGAACCCCACTGGACGCCTGCGGCCCCTGAGGTGTTTCGCGAACGGGTGGCGACCGCTTTGGCGGACGATTGCTGGGTCACAGATGGCAACTACAGCATCGTGCGGGATATTGTGTGGAACCGGGCGGATACGGTGATTTTTCTGGACTATCCTTTTTGGGTGGTCTTCAAGCGGCTTTTCGGGCGCACCCTGCGGCGATCGCTATGCCAAGAGCCGCTCTGGAGCGGCAACCGCGAAACCTTTCGCCTGTCATTCCTCAGCCAGGACTCAATTCTGGTCTGGATGCTTAAAACTTACCGGCGCAATCGTCGTCGCTATCCGGCTCTCTTTCAGCAGCCCGAATTTACTCACCTGAAGGTCGTGCATTTGCGAGCGACCCAGCAAGCAGCGGAGTGGCTGAGAACTATCTAGGTTTGGAAGTCCTAGACTTTGTCGTCGTTGGGGCATTTCAAAACGTTGGCTAAAAACTCAGCAGCAGGTGCAGGACTAGATGGGCAACCATCGCGCTCTCCAGACCCTGTCGCCAATAAAGATATCCCGCCACTAGGGCAAATAGACCATTTTGCAGCAGCAGATAGCCCACCAGCAGCGGCGTCAGAGGCAGCTCCAGGGCGATCGCATAGGGCAGATGGGCCAACCCAAACAGCAGCGCCGACAGGCCGATCGCGACGGCCACCCAGCCCATCGCAGGTGTTCCTTGTCGCCCCTGGCCAAACCGCCAGCCCAGCCACAGCAGCAGGGTCATCAGGCCCCAGCGAATCAAGATTTCTTCGGTGATGCCGCCGTAGAGAAAGCGCACCAGGGCGGGGGGTGCCTCGGCGGCTAGGTAGGCCGGAGGCACCCAGGGTTCGGCCAGGGCCGCGATTGCCATCAATGCCCCACCGCTAACCAATCCTCCCATTAGACCGGGCAGGAGCTGAGGGGCAATCGCCTGACGCCACGATCGCCCCTGCACCAGCGCCTCTGCCACCGGAGCCGACAGCCCCACCCGATGGGCCAGTTGCACCCCCAGCAGCACCGTGACAGACAGCAAAATCGTCGGCTGAATGAGGATCAGCCCCTTAAGCACAGCGGTTGGAGCCGGGGCTTCCAGGGGTATTGGTAGCACCAGCAGCGCCAGCACACCGGGCATACCTAGCAGCCACAGCAGGCCAAACAGCCTGACCTTTTCGGACATAGATTTGATCTCAGCCACAAGTCTTTCCTCTTGAGACTATGGATGCATAACAAGCCACTAAATCTGGTTTGATTATCGCCATCTGTTAGACCTGGCACATCCTGCAGGTGGAGGGAGATAGCGCACCCGTTGGTTCACCCAACTGGATGGGCGACCTGGGGGAAGTAGTCTGCCGCGATCGCACCTAGGATGGAGTCATCACCGCCCAGCCGCCGCTGCGATTCCTAAAGCAAGCGGGTAGGCCAGGGCATTCACTGGAGAAAATAAGTATGGAAATTGTGGTCGCAAACTTAACCCACCTGGAGAATCTGACAACGTTGTTTGATGGCTACCGGGTGTTTTACCAGCAGCCTTCTGGCTTGGCGGGGGCACGACAGTTTGTGCAGGCGCGTCTAGAAAAGGGCGATTCGACGATTTTGGTAGCGCAGGCCGGAAATGAATTGGCAGGCTTTACCCAGCTTTACCCCAGCTTTTCGTCGGTGGCGATGAAACCGCTCTGGATTTTGAATGACTTGTTCGTGGCTGAGATCTATCGGGGCCAGGGCATTGCCAGAGGGTTAATAGAAGCGGCAGAGACCTTTGCCCGTGACGGCGGCGCAATCCGAGTGGTGCTAGAAACCCAGGTCACCAACACTTCGGCCCAGGCCCTGTACGAGGGGCGGGGCTACGTGAAAGATATGGAGTTTTACCACTACTCGCTGAGTCTATAGCGGTGGCGGATGGGGGC
>QBLT01000399.1 GCA_003249105.1 Leptolyngbya sp.
CTACAAACTTTTGCCCCATTCGCAATAGACCAGCTTTGTTGCGGTGACTAATTACTTTTTTATTAGTCAGATATGGGATAAGTATTGAGATTTTAACTGGCGATCGCACTCCTAAGTAGGTAGACCTAAGTAATCAGCATGCTGACCACGGCGCAGCAAGGTTTCTAGCGATTCAGGGCTACGTTTAATTAGGCTCACCCACTTATTGCATAGGATTAAACCACAGCGGAAGCCATGCACCCTCATCGCAAAGCAGGCCGGCGCTAGGCAACAACATGCGCCAAGGTTCCCTATATCAAGGGCACTTGGCTGCCCCTAGCGCTAGGGGGCGATCGCGAGTCGGTCAATGGCGCGACGCCCCCCAAAGCGCTGGGCAATGATGTCGTCGTAGGTGTCGGCGATGGTCACCACCGAGAGAATGCAGGTCTGTAGTTCCATGAGATCCATATTTTCGCCCCCCAGGACACTTTCCGAGAAGAGCACCTGGTCAGCCTCGTCGAGCTGAAAGGCCCCAAAGCGCATGCGGCGGTTTTCAGCGAGCAAAAAGTGCATCAGTTCGTTGTCGATGGTGCTGCCGACGGTGACACAGCTGGTGGCCCGCACCGTTGCTAAATCGGCCTTTTCCCAGGGGTGTACTTCCCAGGGCAGCACCTCAATCTCAACCAGAGTAGAGCCATAGAGAATGTCAAACTGCGGCTGATCGGGGTAGGCTCGCAGGCTGTCTTTGAACAGGGCAGCGGTCTGCAAGTAGTCGGCGACCTTGGTGTAGGTGAGCGCCTGGACGTTGCTGACAAAGGAGATGGCCATAAAGTTTTGAATTTTGAGTTTTGAGTTTTAGGTTTCGTAGGGTGGGCACCGCCCACCCTGCCCTCTGGATAAAGCAGATCGCTCTCCGCCAGTCCCCTACATAATGAACATTTTTTGATCGAGGGACTTGGGGGTGTGGGAATCGACGAACTGCTGGGGGCTTTCGTCTGACTCCAGCCGACCATCCACGAGGTTGATGATGCGATCGGCCACATCGAGGATGCGGTTGTCGTGGGTGACCATGAGAATGGTGCAGCCCTTCTCTCTGGCCAGGTGCTGCATCAGCGTCACTACGTCGCGGCCCGATTTTTTGTCGAGGGCGGCGGTGGGCTCGTCGGCCAAAATTAGCTTGGGCTGATTGACCAGGGCGCGGGCGATCGCCACCCGCTGCTTTTGCCCCCCGCTCAGAGCCGCTGGCTTATAGTCAGCCCGTTCCGCCAGCCCCACCTGGCTGAGAATATCCACTGCCAGCCGCCGCTTGCCGCGAAAGTTGCCGGTGAGTTCTACCGCCATTTCCACATTTTGGGCCGCCGTCAGCGACTCAAACAGGTTGTGGGCTTGAAAGATAAAGCCAATGTTGCGGCGAATCTCGACCAGCTGGCGATTGCCCAGGCCCACCAGCTCTTTGCCCAGCACCTGTAGGCTGCCCTGGGTGGCCGACCGCAGCGCCCCAATTAACGTTAGCAGGGTGGTTTTGCCCGAACCCGAAGGCCCAGTCATAATCACAATCTGGCCGGGATACAGATCGAGGCTGATATCAAAGAGCACCTGCTTGCGCAGATCGCCCCGGCCAAAGAAATAGTCAAGATTGCGCACCCGCACCGAGCTGGTGGTGGTCTCAGGCACTGGGAATGACGTAGACAACGGCGTAGCACTCATAGACCAAATACCTCTGCGGGGTCAGTACGCTGCACCTTACGCACGGCCACAGCGCCAGAAATCAAGCACATTACAAAAGTCATTATGTAAATGTTAGCGATTCGGCTTAGCGTCATCTGAAACAGCAACCCGGTGACAGTGGCGCCCAGGTTGTAGAACAGTGCACTGATCAATAGACCAGGAATAAACCCCAGCACCGACAAAATAATGGCCTCCTGAATCACGACCCCAAACAGGTAGGCGTTGTCGTAGCCAATTGCCTTGAGGGTGGCGTACTCCGACCAGTGATCGGCCACATCGGTATAGAGAATTTGGTAGACCAGAATGATGCCCACCACAAAGCCCATCGCCGTTAGCAGCGAAAATACAAAGCCAATGGTGGTATTGACTTCCCAGTAGGTGCGTTCGCGGGCGATGAACCCTTCCGGCCCCTCCATTGGCAAGACCAATACGTCCTGGGGTAGCCCCTCACTGAGGGCCTGCACCAACGTCTCAATGTCGCTACCAGGGGTCACCCGCAGCAGGCCAATGTCGGCGGTGGCAAAGCTGCGCTCCTCTTCCTCAGGGCCACGGTTGGCAAAGAAGCGCAGAAAGTTTTGGTCACTCATGATCAAGTTGCCGTTGCCCGAGGCAAAATCGGTGCCCAGGCTAAAGGTGCCCACAATGCGAATCTCGCGGTCAGCCAGTTCAGTAATCACTCCGGTTTCGCGGGGGCCAACTTCATCGCGCGATCGCTCGTCGATCATGGCGGTATTGGGCAGCCGCAGCTCCTGCTGGCGCGCCAGCACCTCGGGCATAGGCAGCACTGGATCAGAGGGGTTGTAGGCGATCACCCGCACTGGGCGAGTCTTGCGGGTGTCGGGGTTTTTCCAGCGGGCGTCGCTTAGGTAGATGGCGTAGGCCCCCTCCACCCCGTCAAAAGCCTGGGCCTGGTAGAGGCGGCGGCGGGCAAAGGAGCGGGGCACAAACATGTTCTCCTTCAGCCGGTTGATGATCACGATTTCGCCGTTGAGCTTTTCGAGCAGCTGGGTTTGGCTATCGTAGAGGGCGTTTTTGAAGCCGGTAAAGAGAAACATCAGCAGCACCGCAAAGGCCACCCCGGCCATGGAGGTGAGAAACTTTTTGCGATCGTGAATCAGATTGAGGAGGGCGAGGGGGGTGCGACGCATGGCGATGGTAAATTGGCAATCTTAGGGGCGGTAGGGTGGGCACCGCCCACCATTGACCTCTAGGCCTAAACGGATCGTTGGCTGGGTTGAGCGGGCTGGTTAAGTG
>QBLT01000039.1 GCA_003249105.1 Leptolyngbya sp.
GCACTTTCACATTTTGCTATCCTATTCCCAGAACGCTTTAAAATCTAAACCGTCACAGGCTTACACAAAAATCTGAACACTCTCCATTTTTTCTATTTTTCGTTCTTCTATTTTCGTTCTTTTGCCTGCCCTAAGCGCAGTTGTGGGGTTGCTGTGCTGCGATCGCTTTGCCGCCCCTGCCTGTAAAATTTTGCCATGACAACCTTTGTAGCCCTCGATTTTGAGACCGCCGATCGCTACCGCGACAGCGCCTGCGCCATTGGCCTGGTGCGGGTCGAGCAGGGTCAGGTGGTAAACAAAGTTCACTACCTGATTCGGCCCCCTCGGCGGCTGTTTGAGTTCAGCCATATCCACGGCATTACCTGGCGGCAGGTGGCCAATGAACCCGACTTTGCCGAGCTGTGGCCCGACATCGCCGCGATGCTGACGGGGGCCGACTTTTTTGTGGCCCACAATGCGTCCTTCGATCGCAGCGTGCTCAACGCCTGCTGCAAGGCCTACGGCATTGCGCCGCCCGTACCCGATTTTGTCTGCACGGTGAAACTAGCCCGCCAGGCCTGGAATATTCGCCCCACCAAGCTGCCCAATGTGTGTGACTACCTGGGCATTCCCCTCAACCACCACGATGCCCTGTCGGACGCGGAGGCCTGCGCCAAGATTGCGATGCTGGTTCCGCCACAGATTGCGGCCACGGCATTTGGGGCCGGCTCGCGCTAAAGCAGCCACCCTAACCCATCGGGTAGGAGTGACTGCTCTAGGGGAGCGATCGCAAACGGGCCTGTATCAAAGGACGTTTGAAAAGTTCCGTTTCTGGTAGCAAAAGTGAAGTTCCCCCTCTGCCCCCGTTTCAAGGGGCAAGATTCCTTAGTTTATGAACGCTTGCGGCTTCCCGCAGGGTTGGAGGCAGGGGAGATCAGCCGGTGATTGAACCTATAGCAAATTGCTTTTCACACACCTACTGCTTCCCAGGGAATTGCTCCACACGGGCCTGCATCTGTAGCGCAATCTTCCCCGGCTGAACATCCAGGCTTTGCAGCTGGAGCGTCATGCCGCTGAGGGTGAAATTGTGCAGATCAAGTAGGTCGGTGGCGGCCGCCAGCAGGCTCTGGGTGAGGGGTTCTGAGGTGTTTTCTGGCTCGACTTGCACATCATTTAGCACCACCTCATGGCCCCGAGGCCCCATGGCTGGGGTGGCGCGAAAGGCCACCTGCTGCCGTTCGCCGGTTTCATCGAGCACGACGCTAGCGGCGATCGCCACCTGCCCATTCCCCGGCAGAGAAAAGTCAATTTGCTCAGCGCTAACCCGCACTGGACGGCCATCCAGGGTGACATCCAGCGACTGGAGTTTTTGCTGAATGTATTCAGAATCGCAGGCCCGCTCAATATCGGCCTCGGTGAGCTCGACCGCAGCGCTGGCGTTGGTAGGGCGCGTCAGCTCAATGTTGCCCATAGCCGCTTTGAGGGGGTCGATGGCGATGCCATCGGTTTTGACCGAAAGCTGCTCGGTACGCAGGTCATTTTTGATCACCAGACCACGCCCTTGCATCTCCGCCGACTCTAGTTCGCCCTGCATCAGGGCGATCGGGTTGGTGCGAATCTCGGCATCTAAATTGTCTGCGGCATCGAGTTGGGTAGATAGCCCTACCTCAAACGCTTTACTCAGGGCCTGCTCACCCAAATCAGAATTGCCTTTAGCCATCGTAGCTGTCCTTCTATAGAGTTGAAGGCATAGTCTAGACGGCACTCTAGGCATTTACGCTCTGTCGAGATGCGGGTCTTGTGGCTAGCAATAGTCTGCTTAGGGAGGATAAATAGTTTGCCTAGCTCGCCCTTTTAGAATTGAGAATCAGGTGCACTCAGCGGAAGTCTACCTCGGTAGCCATGCCCATACCCGCGCGATGCATTGAATGTGGCTTCAGTAATCAATAATATAGTGCGAGTTAATGTCGTCGAGCCACCCAACTGGTGCCTACCAATGTTCGAGCAGCGGCACAAGCTTGGGCGGAAATTGCGATCGCCTAATCATTAACAATCCCCCTGAAGCGATGAGCATGAACGCCTTTCTACCAAACTCTCAGGCCCTGCGGTTTCCCAAAACCCTCAGCCCCCTTGGCTTGGTCATTGGTGGTTACACCATCCTGTTGTTTTTGCTCAGCAGTCTGCGCCACGGGCTGTTTCAGTCAGGTGCCCTCGATCTGGGCTACCACGACCAAATTCTTTTTCTGCTCAGTCGAGGCTATCCGCCGGTTGTGTCATTTTGGGGCTACCACTTTTTAGGCGGCCACGCTGAGTGGATTTATTACGGGCTGGCGTTGCTCTATTGGGTGTATGCCGATGTGCACTGGCTGCTGGCAATTCAGGCTATATCCCTGGCGATCGCCCTTTGGCCCCTACAAGCGCTCTGCCGCCAAGCCGGACTCACCCCACACCAGGGCTGGACGGTGGGCATCGCCTACCTGCTCTACCCACTAGTTTTTAACGTCAACCTGTTTGACTTTCACCCCGAGGTGATGGCCGTACCGTTGATTTTTGCTGCGGTGCTGGCAGCGAGGAGCCAACAGTGGGCAGGGTTTGCGATCGCCACTACGCTTATCTTGGGCTGTCGAGCTTCCCTGTCGCTGCTGCTAGTTACGATGGGGCTGTGGCTAATCATCTTCGAGCATCGCCGTTGGTATGGGCTCTATGCTATGGCGATTGGTAGTATCTGGTTCGGGGTGGTGACGCGAGTGCTAATCCCCACCTTTAAGCCCGATGGGTACCACGCCCTAGGCCACTACGGCAGTCTGGGCAGCTCTATTGGCGAGGTCATGCGTAACGTGGTGCTGCGCCCCGACCTGCTGGTGCATCAGCTGTTTACTCTGGCCAATTTAGAATATTTGGTGCTGCTGCTGGTGCCGTTGATTTGGGGTCTGTCGTGGCGGCATTTGACCCCGCTAGTGGCTTGCTCGTCGATCTTGGGGCTAAACCTGCTGGCCGATTCCGTCGTGCTCAAAAACATCGTTTTTCAATACTCGCTGCCCATTCTGCCGTTTTTGTTACTGGCGGTGATTGCAGCCCAGGCAGCAGGGGCTGGGTTGCTCAGACAGCGGCGCTGGATCGTGCTGTGGTGTCTGATTGCCTTTGCGGCCCTGGCCCGCTATCCCTACTTTTGGGGTGAATATTTGTCGTCAGTAGATACCTGGTCGGCAACACGTCAGGCGATCGCCCAAATTGACGACAGCAGCAGCGTCTTGGCGCCCCACAACGTGGTTTCCCATCTCAGCCACCGCGTGCAGATTCAATACACCACCGAAGCCCAGCGCAGCGACGACCTCAGCCAGTATAGGTACATACTGCTCAACCTGCGCCACCCCGCCTATCAAAGCTCCCCAGAGCTTATCCAATACCTGCTGGGTCGCCTACAAAACGACCCAGCCTTCAAGCTGACCTTCACTCAAGACGATGTCTATCTCTTTAGCCAGCGTTGAGCAGTTGGGCCTTCACCTTATCGCTGGCGCAGTAGATAGTAAGCCCCCATCACAACTACCTCTCGCACCAGCGGCAGATTTTCCAGAAAAGAGGCTGATATAACAGGTAGTCCGTAGCGCACTTTAAAGGCAGGACGTAACAAAAACAGTTCCCGTGCGGCTACCTCTAAATTGAGTCGGCGGGCAGCTTTTTCGAGTTTGCCTAGGGTTAATTGCGTTTGGCGAATGCTGCGCAAATCCCCTGTAGATTCTGCCGCACTCATGTAGGCGTTGTCTTCGCACTGAACGAGGCGAAAAAATAGCTCATCCGGCAGGTAATGAACGTAGGGGCACAGCTTAAATCCATTTTTTGCGTATTGCTGGTGTCCTCCAAAGGGCGAGTAGTAGGGTGGAAACGACACGAATATGTATCCCCCAGTGGCTAGGCATGCCTGAGCTTTGGCCAGGGCCTCAAGGTAGTGGGGAATGTGCTCTAGAGAGTCCCTAAACAGCACTAGATCGAAGGGATAGTGCTTGGGATCGAGGGCTAAAATGTCCTGCTCTTGAAGGTAGAAATTTTGGCTGGTGGCGAGGGGGCTGGTGGTGATCGCCTGGTGGTTTAAATCAAACCCAACGCCAGAGGCAATGGCACAGTCGTCGCGCAGCACCTGCAAAATGCCTCCCTGGTGACAGCCAAAATCACCTACCCTTAAACCGGTCAAATCGAGATGCTGACGCAGCCAGGGAACCAACGCCTGCCGTCCCAGAATGCACTCATAGTCAAAGTACGACAAATCGGCAGATAGGGTGGATTCGCTGAACAGGTTTGAGAGTTTGGCCATGGCTGATTTTAATGCCGTCGGTGACAGCTTATAGTATTCGGTAGCTCAAATCTATAGCGGGTGTTATGGCTACGGTTCCGACCTATTCCCTTGTGGTGCCGGTCTTTAATGAGGCTGAAAACCTAGAAGCTATGTACCATCGAGTTCATCGAGTCATGGATGCTCTAGATGGTGACTTTGAGCTGATCTTGATCGATGACGGCAGCCGCGATCGCTCCCTATCAATCATGCAGCAGCTACATCGCCAAGACCCGCGGGTGGGCTACATTGGGCTAGCCCGCAACTTTGGCCATCAAGTCGCCGTTACGGCGGGCTTACAGTACGCCCAAGGACAGGCGGTGATTGTGCTCGATGCCGATCTGCAAGACCCACCTGAGCTCATTCCTGAGCTAGCGGCGGCTTGGCGACAGGGCTACCGAGTTGTCTACGCTCAACGACTTTCGCGCCAAAAAGAATCCTGGCTCAAGCGAGTAACTGCATACAGTTTCTATCGAATACTCAACCGCCTAGCTGATGTCACCATTCCCACCGACACAGGGGACTTTTGTTTGATGGATCGCCAAGTTGTAGATGTGCTCAACACCATGCCTGAGCGCAACCGCTACTTGCGCGGTCTGAGAGCCTGGGTAGGGTTTCCTCAAACCGCCATCACCTACCACCGGGAGCCTCGGCTGGCCGGGCTGCCTAAGTACACCCTGCTAAAATCATTTCTGCTGGCGATCGACGGTATCATCTCTCTGTCGCGGGTACCGCTTAAGTTAGCTACCTACTTGGGGTTACTGTCGGCCCTGCTGGCTCTAGGTATGATCGGGCTAGTGCTCTACTGGCGCTTTGCCTACGCGACCTCGCCACTAATCGGCTATGCGCTGATCACAGTCGCCATTTTCTTTTTGGGCAGTGTGCAGCTCATCTCCATCGGCATTTTAGGTGAGTACGTAGGCCGCATTTACGAAGAAGTTAAAGGTCGTCCTCTCTATACCATTCGAGAAGTGCAGGGCATGGGCTTTAAGTCGACAAAGGGCAAACCCGCAGACCAACCCTGCCCTTGGCCGGGGGCGGCACGGCAGAGGTAATTTGGACTCAGCCACCCGCCAGGCCCAAAGAACCTAAATCACACCCTTAGAGCTGGGAATGAGGTGCGCCCGGCGAGGGTCTACCTCGGTGGCCATGCGCATAGCCCGCGCAAAGGCCTTAAACGTCGCTTCAATAATATGGTGCGAGTTGATGCCGTCAAGCTGGCGAATGTGCAGGGTCATCTGGCTGTGGTTGACCACGGCGACAAAAAATTCGCGCACCAGCTGGGTGTCGTAGGTGCCCACCCGCTGGGTCGGAATTTCCAGCCCGTAGCTGAGGTGAGGCCGACCCGAAAAATCTAGCGCCACCTGCACCAGCGACTCGTCTAGCGGCGCGACGAAGTGGCCAAAGCGGGTAATGCCCTTGCGATCGCCCAGAGCCTGGTGCAGCGCCATCCCCAGGGTAATGCCCACATCCTCATTGGTGTGGTGATCGTCGATCTCAATGTCGCCCGTGGCCCGCACCTCCAGGTCGATCAGCCCGTGGGAGGAAATCTGGTGCAGCATGTGGTCGAGAAACGGAATGCCCGTCTTGGCCTCACACTGCCCGGTGCCGTCTAAATTGAGGCTCACCTGCACATCGGTTTCCCCCGTGGTGCGGCTGACGCTGGCGCTGCGGCTGGGGTAGGCCAAACCAGGGGCAGGAACAGAAATCGGACGGTCTTGGGTTTGCATGGCGGGTTGCTGACGGGTAATGTCTCATTTTACCGAAGTCTGTATCCACCAACCGACTGTGACCGTCGAGGGCAAGAACCCGGGTTTTCCATAGCGTTACTGGTACTTGGCCAAGCCAATTGTGCCAAGCTCTGACAGCTTAGGGTTAAGGTATGCGGTTTAGAGCAGTTCGGGAATCTAAGGAGATTTCTAGAAAAGAAGATCCCCGCTTTATCGGGCAACTGTGGCCACTGTAGGGTGGGCACTGCCCACCATTAGGGAGAAAGTTTTCCAGAAGTCGCCTAAGACCTTGAACCTTGAACTCCCACCCGTCATCTTGGGCTTGGCGAATTCCTAGTTTTCTAGGGCCGCCAAAATTTGCTGGCGGGTGATGTCGCCCGTCACCTTGGCTGCGCCCAAGCCATCGGGCATGACAAAGCGCACCTGGCCATCCTCCACTTTTTTGTCACCCTGCAGCAGCGAGAGAATGTCCTCAGCGGCCAGCTGGGCAGGAATTTGGGTAGGTAGCCCCGCTTTCTCAATCAGTTTTAGCTGTCGCGTCTCCTCAGCGGCTGTCCAGTAGTTGAGGGCCGTGGCGATTTTGCCGACCGCCACCATGCCGATCGCTACCGCTTCCCCGTGGTTGACCCCGCGATAGTTCATCAAGCTTTCGACCGCATGGCCAATGGTGTGCCCATAGTTGAGAATCGCCCGCAGCCCCGCCTCTTTTTCGTCTTGGGAGACCACATCGGCCTTTGCCTGGCACGATCGCGTCAAAATGGTGTGCAGCAGCTCGTCCCCCAGGTAGCGGTACTGATCGAGGCGGGGCGCGGCCTCCAGGGTTTCAAACAGATCCCTATCCCAAATCACGCCGTACTTAATCACCTCTGCCATTCCCGCCCGAAATTCGCGCACGGGAAGGGTTTTGAGCACCGTAGGGTCGATCAGCACCAGGCGCGGCTGGTGGAACGCCCCGATTAGATTCTTGCCGCGAGGGTGGTTGACGCCAGTCTTGCCCCCGATCGAGGCATCTACCATGGCCAGCAGCGAGGTGGGCACCTGCACCACATTCACCCCGCGCAGCCAGGTGGCGGCGGCAAAGCCCGTCATATCGCCCACCACACCGCCGCCTAGGGCCACCATTGCCGACTTGCGCTCCAGGTGAAAATCGAAGGCCGCATCGTAGATCTTTTGCAGCGAGCTGAGGGTTTTGTAGCGTTCCCCAGCGGGCAGTAGACAGGTCTCGACCGCGTAGCCCGACTGGGTGAGCGAGGCTAAAGCGCGATCGCCATACCGCTTAAAAATCGCCGGATTCGACACCAGCAGCAGCTTTTGCCCTGGCTTCACCAGGGTTGACTCGCCGCCCCCCAGCCAAGTGCCCAGATGGTCAATGCCCCCCGTGGCCACCACTACATCGTAGGGGTTGCTCGGCAGCGGCACAGGGATAACAGATTTTATAGACATAGCCAGGCAGAGAAGAGGGTGCCTTAAAACTGTAGCGGTTCAGTGGTCAGAAGGGGATAGCCAGATAAAGAGGGGCACGGCAAGCGGCGTAGATGCTCACGAACGACTGGAATTTGAGTGCCGGAAAGTGAAGCTACTCTTTGGCTATGGGGAGAAAGCAAGAAGACACTGTAGACAGAGGAGAAAAATATATTTAAGCGAGACTTTAGCCTCGACCTGAACCCAACAGAACTTTTGCTTAGAGTTGGCAACAAAATTTTGATTTTGATACACATATTGCTTTTCAAAATTATCCGAAATACAATCGAGTCGCTACGTCCAAATAGTCATAAGGTAATCTAATGAGTCAACCTGCGATCGAAGCTTTAGGGCCGATTTCTCTAGAGACTGCCCTATCCGATCAAGCCAAAGTTGTAGAATTTCTCAGAAAATCTCGACTCGATAGCCAAGGTTCTGCCGTTTCCGGCCATTTCTTGAATGACATACTGCTCATCACCAAGGAATTGTTGCAACAAAAGAATCCTCATCTTGCTGCCCTAGTTAAAGGCGTCAAGTTTGGCTACACCAGAAAGGTATCGGACTCCGAAGAAAATCCTGATCCCTATCGAATTGAGTCACATGTTGTTGAGGATAGCGATTGGCAAGTTAAGCAAAAGCTTCTTGGAGTAGACCCAGACAGCGACTTGCTGGACGACAATGAAAAAGCCTTGTTGGATAATTTATTGAATTGGCTTTTTGATGGCATATTCATCCTATATCCTGACCTAGTTGACTGTCTTGAGTTTAAACCTGACCTGCAATTTAAGCTTAGTATTCCAGGTCGTATTAGTAGCAGTGGCATATTCAGTCGTGATCGTAACGGCTTCGAGTCGGAAACTCTTTCGACCAGTATACTTCCTGAGAAAAAAGAAATTTATCAAGCTAAGGGATGTCCTTCTTGCAGAGGAAAAAGGAAAAAATATTGGGATTCAACTGCGAAAATTTGCAAGCAATGCTCATGAGTAATCTGTTCTGCTGGCAATGCTTTTCGGCACTACTTATCAAGATTTTTTCTAAGTCAATACTCACGCTATCGTTTGTGTTTTTTTCACTCGATACGGTGAATAAGCCAGCTTCTGGGAATGGAAGAGTTTGTTCCCCAGATGAGCTAGTTAATCAGATCGGTCAGCTACCTAAAATGGAGGATGCTGAGCTAGCCACCTTAGCAAAATGTGGTCCTTCGGCTGTACCAGTACTAAATTCCGCACTTGCGAGTTCAGATTTCCAAGCCGCTTACCAGGCAGCCTACGTGCTGTATCTGATTGGCATTGATTTTGGTTCACAGGCACAAGGGGCTGTTCCCACTCTCAGAACTCTATTGCAAAATCATCCTGATGCACATTTTCGAGCCAGGTGTGCCTATGCGTTAGAGACTATCGCTCCTAGCGATAGCGAAACTGTAAACGTTTTGCGCGCTACATTTCAGCAGCCAGGTCAGCCTGATTTCGTGAGGGAAGCCGTGGCCCAAGCGCTATCTACAAACAGTCAAGGTGAGCCTGAAACAGTTGCCTTATTGTTAAGTACGGTGCTTTCTTCGGATGAGGCGTCGGTGCGATCGCTGTCGGCTTTTGCTCTAGCTGAAATCGCAGACAGCCACAAAGATGTTATAGATACGGTTATTGTTGATCAATTTATTGAGGTCATTCAGAATCCTGGTGAGGATGCAGGTGTTGTTGAGTACACACTGCAAGCCATCGACAATCTCGATCGCGTAGATCAAGGGGTTGTTGATGCCATTTTGATTACTCTGACAAGAGAAGAACCAGAAATTTTAGAGCAGGCTTCTATCACCCTTAGCAATATATCGGATGAGCTATATCAGCAGGCAGAGCGACTTCGAGATGTTGATCAAAGCAAAGCTACTATATTGACCATTCAGGCGGCGCTGAGCCAAATTGAGCCGATTGAAGAAACTGATATTGGCAAGTCTCAAGCTGCCGTTGATGAAACCCTGCTAGAACTGGACAGAAAACGTCAGCTACTCATGATTGGCTCCCTGCAAAGTTGGACAATTGGACGCCGGGCCTACTGGCTGATTCATCCGCTGCTGTGGGGCACATTAATTTTCATTTATCCCAGATCGGCTCAAATTCAGGCCGTCTTTTTTTGGAATAAGTATATTCGCGGCATTTTGGGATGTTGGTATGTGGGGGCTCTGTTAACCCTAGTACCGCCTCTGCGACAGCGGCTCTTTGCCCCCTTCAAAGAGTCTTTGCTGGCCGATGCAAAGCTAGACTCGTTTGATCTATCAACCTATTTTGCCGACTCTGAAGTAATTCTAAAAGATACAGCCAATCGGCTCCCCATTAGCACCGCTATTCCTAAAGTTAGAGGCCAAATTATCTTAGAAGGAGAGTCAGGGCTGGGCAAGACTATGCTGCTACGCCGCATGGTCAGTAGCGCTCGGCACATCACCGTTTATCTGCCCGCCCAAAAGTGCGAGCACGGGGTAATTGAGGCGATTCAGGCCAAACTGCACGGTCAGGCTCAAGATGCGGAGTTTTTGCGCCACCTGATTTACAGTGGAGCACTTGATATTTGCATTGACGGCCTCAACGAGGTGCGCCCAGATGTTAGGGCTAACATCACAGCTTTTGTGGAAAGCTACTTTAAGGGCAACATCATTATGACTACCCAGCCATTGGTGTGGACTCCGCCCGCCACGGCTAAGACTTACGTGCTGCAACCACTGCACAAAGATCAAATAAAGCAGTTTTTAATTGGTCAGTGCCCGCTCCTCGACCGACCCTCTGGAAGCATTGCAGGCTACGAAAGTCGGTGTACAACTTTTCTAGACTCGGCCCTAGATGAGGGACAGTCGCCTGAAGATTTGACGGCGGCCCGTCGAATTTTGTCGAACCCGATGGATGTGTCGGTAGTGGCACAGATCCTTGGGTCTGGCATGGTGCCTGATTTAGCTCAGCTACAGCAGCAGCAGTACGACCTAATGGCTGAGGACTATCAGCAGGCTTGGAATCAAGCCTTTCCCCTGCACCAATTTTCTGATTTTGTTTACCAGATGCGTCTCAGCGACACCTATGGCTTGATGGGCGACACCTTTTTCCAGGCTCTGCTAGTGATGGAAAAAGAGCGGCATCGCATGGTGCTGAGCCGCCAGTGGCAAGACATGGACGGCACCGCTAAAAAAGAATGGTCGTTTCGTCACGACAAAATCATGGAGTTCTTTTTGGCACAGCCATTTTTAGGATCTAGCCCAGATGCACAGGAGAAGCGCTTGCAGCACCTGGGAGACCCTCGGTTTCGGGGTGTCTATCTACTTTTGGCCCGCCTGCTGCCCTTAGAGGTTGCCTTAGAGCTGCGCGAAGCCCTAATTCAATATGCGGCAGATACCCAGGATCACACCGTTAGCGATCGCTACGTGAGGATGGTGCGATCGCGTCAGGCCCAATAAGCTATCCTCATGCGTAGACCGTCTTTTCCTCGCCGTGGTTCAATAGAGAGTCGTAACCGTTGTGGAGAGAGAAATTATGGGTGGTGTAGTCGCCTACGTGCTGTTTTTATCGGTCATGGTGGGTACGGCTATTGGGCTGTATCTTGGTCTCCGGCTCGTGAAGCTGATTTAGCGCTCAACGGTAGGTACGCCATGGCCTGAATGCAGCCCAGCAGTAGCCAGCCCAAAATATTGATGCGGCCATCGTAAAAGGCTAGGTCAAAGATGGCAAAGGCTGCGGTGCCACCGAAACCAGTCAGGTAGCCCGCGAAAAGGGCCATGGCGTTAGGGGAGAGCGGAACTGTAGCCAGAGTAAAGGTGCCCCGTCCCAAAATCCATCCCACTATTCCCGTAAACCCGAGGGCGACGGGGATACCGGCCTCAGCGGCGAGCATGAGCCACAGGTTGTGGGCGTGGGGCAAGAAGTCGCCAGCCACCGGGAAGTCGGCTGGGTCGTAGAGTTGCTTAAAGGTGCCCAGGCCCGTGCCAAACCAGGGGTGGTGCGGAATCATTTCGAGGGCCAAGCGCCAGACGCTAAAGCGCAGCGAAACGGTGGCCAAGGCCTCGGGCAGGGTGCGCCCTCCGATGCCCCAGATCAACGCGCTGGCGGTGAGCAGCGCGATCGCCCCTAGCCCCGCCCAAAAAATATAGCGGTAGGGCCGCAGCAGGCCGCCAAACAGCAGCAGTTGCAGGCCGACAATCAGCAGCCCGTTGCGCGAGCCTGAGCAGTAAACGCCCACCAGCACCAGGGCTGTTGCCCCGCAGATCCAGATGCTTTTAGCCCGCAGTTCAGGGCGGTTGAGGTAGTAGGCACAGAGCCCTAACCCCAGACCAAACACAATCACCATATAGTTGGCCAAGGCATTGGGGTGACCAAACATGGCGCTGGCGCGATGGCCGTAGTCAGTTTGCTCGTAGAGCCAGGCTAGTCCAGGATAGCTGCCCCAGCGAAGCAGACCGCTGGGCGATCGCAGATAAAACTCAGCGATCGCCGTCAGGTTAACAGGTATAGTCGCCACCAGCAGCGCCACAGCCCAGTTGTGCAGCGTCGCCCAGGGCTGGCGAAACTGAGGTACAGCGATGGCGATCGCCCCATAGAGCACAAAAAACGGCACAAAATTAAGCGCCTGTAGAGCCGACTCACCAGGGGCCAGAGAAAGCGCCACGCTGATCCCAAGCCCCAGTGACAGCCACAGCCAGCCTTGGGTGTAGAGCAACTGCCCGATCGCCCGCCAGCCTTGGTAAATATTTACCAACAAAAACCAGACTAGCCCTGCTATCGCCCCATAGACAACGTAAGGCAACGCCACCAAGCTGGTCAAGACCAGCCGTTCTTGGGCTACACTACCGGCCCCAAACCCTTTTACCCTAGTAAGCTCCATCGCCAATTACAACCACCCACACTGTTCTCAGCAAAATATAGATGTCTAGCCAGACTGACCAGTTTCTCACGTAGTAGGCATCCAGATTGACCCGCTCCTCGTAGGACACATTGTTGCGCCCCGACACCTGCCATAGACCCGTCAGGCCCGGCAGCACCTTCGTGTAAAGGCTGTACTTGTCGGCATAGCGAGCAATTTCATCAGTTACGATTGGGCGTGGGCCAACTAAGCTCATCTCACCCCGTAGCACATTCCACAGTTGGGGCAGCTCATCTAAACTGGTGCGGCGCAGAAAATGGCCCACGCGGGTGGTGCGCGGGTCGTAGCGTAGCTTATGGTCGCGCTCCCACTGCTCCCGCAGAAACGGGTTTTCGGTCAGGTAGCGCTCCAATACCTGCTCGGCATTGGGCACCATAGAGCGAAATTTCCAGGCGACAAAAGTCGTATTATTTTGCCCTAGACGAAGCTGCCCATAAATCACTGGCCCCGGCGAATCGAGCTTAACAAATACCGCAATTACCACCAGTATTGGCAGCAGGCAGAGCCCTATTACCAAGGTCAGCACCAAATCCAGCAGGGTTTTGATCAGGCGCGGCCCCGGCAGCAGCAGCTGTTGACGAATTTCTAGGCCCAAAATGCCGCCCAGGTCCTTCGAGCTGACCCATAGGCTGGCGATCCCAAACAGGTCAGGAATCATCAACAAATGGGGAAAGGTGCGACCATACAGCTCCAGCACCCGCAGCAGTTGCTCTCGCTGCATACCAGGCATAGCCACGATGGCGTAGTGAATGTCGTGGCGGAGGGCCAGGTGCGGCGCGGCTGACAGAGGCCCGACAATGGGCACCCCGCACAAACTGCCTTCATGCACCCGACTGTCATCCAAAATAGCCACGGGCTTGAGGCCAAAGCTAGGCTGATTTTTCAAAGTTTGAATCACCAGCTCGCCAGTGCGCCCACCCCCCAAAATCAGTACCTGGTAGCCCCACCAGGGGTGGCGAGCAAACAGCTGCTTCACCAGTAAACGCCCAGCCATCACCGTCACCAACGACAGCAGCCAGGCCAGCAAAAACACCCCCCGCGAGTAGGTCTCGCCCTCGCGGGTCAAAAAGAGCCCTGCCCCCAGCACCAGATAGGTAAAGGTGGTCGATAGACAAATACGCCGCAGCTCATCGACGGGGCTCAGGCCCACCGCTGGGTAAAGCCCAGCCACCGCGTAGGCCAGCAAAAACACGCCCAAAATGGGCCACAGCTGCCCGTAGAGACTGGGCAAATACCGCCCGTCGAAAACCAATCGCAAATAAACCCCAGCACTACCGGCCAGGGCCAACGCCAGTAGGTCAGACGCACCGAGAAGGGCAACCATCGGCAAGGAGCGGGTTGACATCCTCAAGGACAGCATTACTGGATGAACCGTACGCTCAAGAGGAAACATAAATTTCCCCAACACTCCTGAAACACCGACACTACTCTAATTCATTGCCCTGCTGAAATTTCAGCCATGTGTGCGCTAGATAGGTGGTCAATTCCTGGCGAAATCTTGTCTCAGAGAAGGTTTCGGCATGGTGACGAATCGCTTCAGCCCCAAACTCGACTCCGTGCTGGGCAAAATGCTGCACGGCTTGTACCAGATGATCGACGGTTTGCTGGCCAAACAGTATCCCAGTTTTGCCGGGGAGTACGGTTTCGGCACAGCCGCCCTGGCCGTAGGCAATTACCGGTGCCCCCGCCGCATGGGCTTCGACTACGGTGATGCCAAAGTCTTCTTCTGCCGGAAAAATAAACCCCCGGCAACGTGCCATATGATCTGACACTACCGCGTCAGCAGGGTTCCGCAAAAAGGTGATATTGGGTTTGGCCGATCGCTGCAGCTCGCTCAAAGCTGGGCCGTCGCCAATCACCACTAGGGGCAGCCCGAGGCGGTTAAAGGCTTCCACCGTGAGATCGACCCGCTTGTAGGGCACACAGCGCGACACCGTGAGATAGAAGTCATCGCGGGGCTGCTGCCAGCAAAAGCGATCGATCGCCACCGGCGGGTAGATCACCGTGGCGGGGCGGCGGTAGGTTTTCCAAATGCGGCGGGCGACGTAGCGAGAGTTGGCCACAAAGCAGTCGACCCGGTGGGCGGCAGCCAAATCCCACAGGCGCAGGTAGTGCAAAATCAGCCGGGTGAGGGCGCTTTTAGCGCCCCGTGTCAGCCCCGCCTGCTGGAGATACTGGTGCTGCAAATCCCAGGCGTAGCGAATGGGGGTGTGCACGTAGCTGACGTGGAGCTGGTGGGGGCGGGTGAGCACCCCCTTGGCCACGGCATGGTTGCTGGAGAGCACTAAATCGTAGTCTGAGAGGTCGAACTGCTCCACCGCCAGGGGCATCAGCGGCAGGTACTGACGAAAATGCCGTCGCGCCCCCGGCAGATTTTGCAGAAACGAGGTCTGCACCCGCGTCCCCGGCGGAATCAGCGAAACGGCGTCAGGTTCTAAGAACTGTACTAGGCTAAAGACATCGGCCCCAGGGCACACCGCCAGCATTTGCTCGACGACTTTTTCTGACCCTGCCCGGCTGACGAGCCACTCGTGCACGATCGCCACAGCGGCGGGTAAAGCTTCAGAAGTCATTTAACCTGCGGGTAAGGGAATTGAGTAGAGGGTCATTTGAGGGCAGCGTACCCCTCCCAGGGATGGATCGTCCTAGCTGAATCAGGGGAGGAGTCATGGAGTGATGGGGTGACGAATTTATCTCAATCACTCCCCCACTCCCCACTTACTCACAGGTCGCACTTCCCCCAATTCCTGCGTAGTCGATGCTCACCTGAGACCCGCTGCGGGGGTTGCCGCCGGAGAGATCGGTGAGCGCCACCGGGTAGCTGCCACCTGCCGGTGGGCTGGCGCTGCCCTGGTAGAGGGGCTGGCCGTCGTTGCTGCTGCCCTGGCGGCTGAGGGTGGCGTCGAAGGTATTTTTGGTCTCTAAATTGACGAAGCGCACCAGGTGAAAGCCGTTGGCGTCGTAGAAGGCGGTGACGGCCATACCTTCCATTGCGCCCTCGCAGGTGTCGCTCTGGCTGGCCCGATCTGACAGGGCGGTGGCCCGCCCTTCGGTGTTGATGAAGTCGCCGCGAATCCAGCCCTCGGCCCCAGACTGGTCAAACTTGACAAAGTACCAAGTGCCGTCGCTGGCCGTAGTCGATCGCAGCAGCATCACCGGGTCGCCCACAACGCCGTAGCCCCGGCTATCAGAGGTGGTGGTGGGCTGCGATCGCAAATTGATCTGAGAGCCAGGCTGACTGGCAATCAGCTGCGCCGCCTGGGGTGGGTTGACCGCCTGCCCCGTGCCGCCAACCCCAGGTTCCCGTGGGCTCGGGGTTGGCGTTGTCCCTGTTCCTGGGCTTGGGGCTGGCTCAGTGGGGTCTACCACCACTGGCTGCTCCTCGGTTTGTTCCTCGGGATTAGTGGGCATCACTACGGTGGGATCATTGCGCCGTCCGAGGGCGACGGCGATCGCGGCCACCGCGACAAAAACACTACAGAGCGCCACTGCCATCCATACTTTGGTCTTTGTCATAGCTATGCCCCTCAGGAAACCCAGGAATCTAGCATAGCGCCTGGCCCCAGGGGATTTTAGATTTTAGATGGGGGATTTTAGATTGGCCACACCAGCCCCATCACTCCCTCACCCCATCACTCCCATTCACTTCCCAAACCCCACCACCGCCCCTTCGGCCACCACGTAGGCCGTCTCCCCTGCTGCTAGCGCAATGTCGTAACCGCCGGTAAACTCCCCAAAGGAGGGCAGTGTCAACCGATTCTGCCGGGGCTGCCAGTGAAAGCAGGGCAGACGCAGGCGATCACACCCCATGCTCAAGCGAAAGCAGGGGTGAATGTGGCCGCAGATATTTAGCCGGGTCGAGTCTAGATCTGGCTCGTGGCTAAAAAGGATGCCCCCGACCTCCACCGCTTCTACAAAGCATTCCACGGAGAGCTGGGTGAGGGTGTCTTCTAGGCGGCGATCGTGGTTGCCGAGAATGAGGTTGGCGCGAATCTGAGTGCGATGCAAGAATTTTAGCCATTGGTCGATCACCCCATCGCCCAGGCCCTCACGCCCGTGGAACAAATCTCCCAAAATCCACAGCGAATCTGGCTGGCACTGGGCCCAGAGCGCCTCCAGCCGCGCCAGCGTGCCTTGATTTACCTGGCTCGACACTGGCAACCCGTAGTGCTGAAAGGTCTCGGCTTTGCCCAGGTGCACGTCGGATAGGAGCAGGGCGCGCTGGGTGGGTAGGTAGAGAGCGCGATCGGGCAGCAGGTGCAGGCGAGTGGGGCCAACGGTGAGGACTTCTCCGGGCAGGGTGGACGACGGCATCGGCATGGGTGCGGGTTGAACTGTCTCTACGATCGCAGAATCTCATCCATTGACAGCGCTAAATCAGGAAACGTGACTGAATTTATGCGATCGCTTCCCTGAAATCGCTCCGTAGCATACTGACCCTGGTCGTTGAGGGTGTAGACCAGCACCAACGGCTGCTTGGGGTTGCCCAGATAGCTGCGATCGCGCGACGGCCATCCCATACCTCCGTTCTGGACTTACAACAGATCCATAATCTTCGCCACCATGGCCAGGCTCTCTTCGTAGAGCACGTCCTCGCCCCAGCGCTGGAGCTGCTGCCCCAGCATAAAGTCGGCTTTTTGGTCAGAGAGCGCCGTGACCTGCTCCACCTGACAGGCCTGGGCACCGCCCCCGGCTTCCATCCGCATGCAGCCTGTGGTCTCAGAGCAGAGAATGGTGCAGCAGTTGGCGTTTTTGTCGGTGGAGGCCAGCCGTAGCCCGGTCAAGTCGCCCACCACTTCCCCCGAGTCTGCCACCGGAATGCCCGCCAGCTCCGCTTCGATGTCTAAACCGTTGGTGCCTTTGAAATAAATTTTCTTGATGTTGTAGATACCGCCTTCTTCAACGTAATTAATCGGCTGCCAGCCCAGGCGGCTGGCAAACCAGCCCAGGTACAGCAGCGCCTGGGCCGCGTTGCCCTGCTCATAGTCAATGCTGATGCGATCGATATCCACCAGTGACTCGCGCCGCTCAGGGGGGTCAAAGGCGGCGGCAGTCAGCTCCTGCCAGGGGGCCAGACGGTGCCAGTTGAGGTCGGCAATGTAGGTACTCGCTTCGATCAGCTCCTGCATTTTTTGCAGCTCGGCCTCAGCGTCGCTAAAGTAGCTCGAGTCAACAATGATGCAGTTGCTCGACTTCGCCAGGTTTTGAAAGATCAGCTGTTCGGGGCTGGGGGTAGCCTTCCACCACACAAACTTCGGCAACTCCGGCAAAATCAATGAGGCAATCAGGTCGCTGACTCGCCCCAAGGCGGCTTTGGTGCCCCGCAGGTTGATGTACTCACAGCAGACCAGGTTACCGGTTCCTTTTTTTTGCACCGGGCAGTACACCGACACCTGGGCCGTGACTCCGGTATCTTCCCCAAAGGTGGGGCAAAGGCTGATGATGCGGCAGGGGTTGTGGGCCGAAATCGACTCGCTGAGGCTAAACCCCCGCTGGTCGAGGTTGGGGTACTGCTTTTGGGCTTCAGACAGCTGAGCATACTCCTGACGCAGACGAGCCAGGGTGGGGGGGTCAACCCGACCCGTAACCCGCAGATCGTAGGCCATCTGAGCCTGGCGAATGGCCTCGCGGGTCTGGCTACCGTGGCTGCTGTCGATAAAACCGGTGTAGTAGCCCAAGACGGCCAAGATCTGCTGCACCTCCTCAGGCTCGTAGATCACCATGGTGAAGGTGGTGGCCCGAGTCGCCATGGGAGAGGTCATGCCTGAGTCTTGCTGATGCCAAATACTGTGCAGCTCTGACTCAATCTCATCCAAGGAAATATCCTTGGGCTTTTGGAGGGCAACGATGGGAGTCGTAGTCATAGGAAGGTTGGGGGTAAGGGAAATTAGGGAGTTTCTAGTTTTGGGTGCTTAGTTTTGAGTTTTGAGTTAAGGAAATTGAGGCTGAGGCGACTTCTAGAAAACTTTCTCTAATGGTGGGCAGTGCCCACCCTACGGTGGTGACAGTCGCCGGATAAAGCGGAAATTTTCTTTTCTAGGAATCTCCCTAACTCAACACTTAACACTTAAAATTCAAAACTTTTTTAAAGGCGTCGCCAGCGCCGACCGTCTTTATTCAGCAAAAACTCGGCCTCCATCGGCCCCCAGGTGCCCGCCTCGTACAGGGGAATGGCCTTCGGGTCAGCGGGGGCGTCCCAGGCTTCGAGCAGGGGGGTCAGCAGTCGCCACGAGGCTTCAACCTCGTCGCCCCGGGTGAATAAGGTTTGGTCGGCCAGCATGCAGTCGACGATCAAACGGGCGTAGGCGTCGGTGTTGGCCTGGCCAAAGGCGGCATCGTAGCGAAAGTCCATATCCACCGATCGCGTCCGCAGCGAATTCCCCGGTGTCTTCACCTCAAACCGCATCGAGATGCCCTCATCGGGCTGAATCCGCAGGGCCAGCACATTGTGGTTCATCTGCTGAGCGGCAGACTGAAACATCAGGTGGGGCACATCCTTAAAGTGGATGGAAATCTCGCTCACCTTCTTGGGCATCCGCTTGCCGGTGCGCATGTAGAAGGGCACCCCCTTCCAGCGCCAGTTGTCGATCTCGAGCTTGATGGCGCTAAAGGTCTGCACCGTCGAGTTGGGGTTGGCCCCCTCCTCCTCGCGGTAGCCCGGTACCGATTGGCCCTTCATCCAGCCACCGGAGTATTGCCCGCGCACCGCCGACTGGCTAATGTCGTCGATATTGGCCAGTCGGGTGGCTTGCAGCACCTTGGTCTTCTCGTTGCGAATGGCGTCGGCGTCGAGGGAGTTGGGGGGTTCCATCGCCGTGAGGCAAAACAGCTGCATCAGGTGGTTTTGCACCATGTCGCGCAGCGCCCCGGCGGTTTCGTAGTAGCCCGCGCGACCCTCCAGGCCAACGGTTTCGGCCACGGTAATCTGCACGTGATCGACAAACTGCCGGTTCCACAGGGGCTCAAAAATGGCGTTGGCAAAGCGAAACACCATCAGGTTTTGAACGGTTTCTTTGCCCAGGTAGTGGTCGATGCGGTAGATCTGGCGTTCGTCGCAGACATCCTGCACCACCCGGTTGAGCACCCGCGCTGAAGACAGATCTTTGCCGAAGGGTTTCTCGATGATCAACCGTTGTTTGTCGGGGTTTTCGAGCATGCCTGCGGCCCCGAGCTGCTGGGTGGCCTCGCCAAAGAACCGGGGGGCCACCGAGAGATAAAATACCCGGTTGCCCTTAGTGCCCCTGGTCACGTCAATCTCGGTCAGCAGGGTTTTGAGCGCCTGATAGGAGGCCGGGTTGTCGATGTCGCCGGGGCAGTAAAACAGACCCCGGGCGAAGTCATTCCAGATAGCCTCGTGGCCGAGGCCGTTGCCAAATTCTTCGACCCCTTCGCGCAGGTGCTCGCGAAAGAACTCATGGCTCCACTCGCGGCGGGCAACGCCGACGATGGTCAGCTCGGGGGGCAGCCGCCGCTCGCGCCGCATCTGGTAGATGGCGGGCACAATTTTGCGCTGGGTGAGGTCGCCCGAGGCCCCAAAGATGACCAAAATCTGCGGCTCAGGAATCCGATCCTGTTGGAGACCAGCGCGCAGGGGATTTTCAAGCAAGGACACCATAAGCGTGGGGAGTAAACGTTAGTAACGACGCACTGACAAGGCTGGCACTGACTGAATTGGCGATCGCGGCAGCTACCTACAGATAACCGAAATCGAAATCTATATTGACAGCAGATTTTACAAATCTGGTGAGACTATAGACGGTCTTAATTAACCCCTGAGCAACAGTATTAAATGCAACTAATCTGTGGTGCAGACCGTAGCCCAGGCTACCGGTTTAGCTTGACCCCATCAGTTTAAGTGGGGTTTAACGGGTAGAGGCGATTCTCATCGAGAGAGGCTTTCCTTCAAAACGCTTCACGAACGCCAACGCTCCTGCCCCAACTCTAACTGGTTAGCAGGGTGCTCTGACGGCGGCTGTGGTCTTGAATGAAGGACTCCACCAGGGCCACATCCTCCTTGCTGCCAACGATGAAAGGGGTGCGCTGGTGAATTTCGCCGGGCACCACCCCCATAATGTCGCCGGTGCCGGTGCTGGCGCGGCCACCGGCCTGTTCAATCAAAAAGGCCAGCGGCGCGGTTTCATAGAGCAGTCGCAGTTTGCCCTCGGGCTTTTTGGTAGTGCCGGGGTAGAGAAACACCCCGCCCTGGGTCAAAATGCGGTGGAAGTCGGCCACCAGCGCCCCGGTGTAGCGGGCCGAGTAGCCATCGTGACGGTGCACGTAGCGGGTAAAGTCGCGAATGGCCTCGTCCCACTGCCAGAAGTTGCCCTCGTTGACGCTGTAGGTCGGGCCGTGGTCGGGCACCTGAATGTTTTCGGTGGCCAAAATAAACTCGCCCAGGCTGGGGTCGAGCACAAAGGAGTGGACGCCGCTGCCGATGGAATAGACCAGCACGGTGCTGGGGCCGTAGAGAATGTAGCCCGCCGCTAGCTGCTGGTGGCCGTCTTGCAGCAGATCGCTGCCGGTGTGGTCGAAGTCGTCACCCTGCTGACGGCGAATGGAGAAGATCGAGCCGACGTTGAGATTGATATCGACGTTAGACGACCCATCAATGGGGTCGTAGAGCAGGGTGTAGCGGCCAATCGGGCAGTTTTCGGGGATGTAGTAGGGCTTGTCCATCTCTTCGGAGGCCAGGCGGCAGACCAGGCCGCTCTGCTTAAACACCGAGATAAACACGTCGTTGGCGTAGATATCCATCTTTTTGACGGCTTCGCCCTGAACGTTGGTGTCGCCGGTAAAGCCCAGGGCCGACTCCATCAGCCCGGCGCGGCTGAGGTGGCGGGCAATCAGCTTGCCCGCCAGGGCAATGCGGTTCATCAGGGCGCTGAGGTCTTGGGCCTCGGGGCCAAAGCTGTGGAGCTGCTCCAGCACGTGGCGAGCGAGGGTGGTGCAGTCGCGATCGAGGGCAAAGGCGGAGTCGGCGGGCTGGTAGTCGGCCATCGTAGGATTCCTTTGGTTGGGGTAGGGCTGTGGCGTCTAGCGAGGGCGACAATCCCCTGGTGTTCTGTCTACAGGTCTACAGGCTGTCTCCATGGTAAGAAGGCAGACTGCGATCGCTGGCAACCTTTAGAGACACTTTAGAAATGAGACAACGCTGAGCACCAGAATTGGCCTCAAATCCAGGACTATTTCAAGATTAGTAACAGCACGCTGAGGCCAACCTAGGCCTGCCGGAGCAGGGCAATAATTCCAGCCCTATCAGTAGGATGGTTAGCTATCTTCTAGCTCAGCGGACAATTCAGCCTCGCCCAACCACCCTAGCACTAGGGGATTGACCAGCTCAGGAGCTTCGTCCTGGGGGCAGTGGCCTACGCCGGGAAGTTCTTCCATCGCCTGAACTGCTGGATAGTTCGCCAGGCTCCGACCCATGGCCACTGGCTCCCAGGGGTCGTCTTGGCCCCAGACAATCCACACCGGGCACTGCACCAGGGGCAGTAGATCTTCAGGCAGGGGGCCTTGGGAGTAGCGCACAAAGGCCAGAAATACATCGGCGGCTCCCACTGTGAGAGCTGGGTTGAGAATCGCTTCCACCAACTCGTCGGTGATGGCCTCGGGGCGACGGTAGGCCTGCCTCAGCAGATTGCGAATCACGTTGCGCTGGGCAATGCGGGAGAAGAAAAAGCGCCCGATCTGGGGATAGCCCAGGATACTCTGCACAACGGGAGTGCTGAGGCGCTGGTGCCAGGGAATTTCGGCCCGGCGGCGCTCGTGCAGCAGGCGAATCGAGCAGTTGAGCATCACCACGCCCTTAACCCACTCAGACCCATCCACAGCGGCCTGGAGCGCCACGATGCAGCCGATGGAGTTGGCCACCAGGTAGGCGGGCTGGCCAATCACCTCACGGCAAAAGTCTACAATTTGCTGCCCCCAGGTCTCGAAGGTGTAGGCCAGGGGTTGGTTGGGGGTGGGCTTGTCGGAGAGGCCAAAGCCAAGTAAATCGATCGCATAGGCCTGAAAGCTTTCGCCGTAGGCCGGCAGATTTTTGCGCCAGTGATCGCTCGATGCGCCAAACCCGTGGATGCACAGCACCGGTGCACCGGTTTCGCCCATGTGCTGGTAGCGAATGGAAAACCCCTGCCATTGCCAGGTTTTGACGTCGGGAATAGCCAGGGTAGTCGTCACAGCGGTAGCTCTCGGAGAAGTCAGTCTGCTTAATACTCCTTTACAGTAGCGAAAAGGACGGGGTTCAGCCAGGGCTAGGAGCGGGCCGATTCGTGAATCACGGCGATCGCCCACAGACAGCCCAACAGCACAAGCGATCGCGCCAGCACCTGTTCTAGAAAAAACACGATTGCCCCAGCCACCATAGATAAATCGAGCACCAGGGCGATGACGTAGGCGATAGTACAGCCCGCTAGCCCAAGCAGAAAGTACTTGATCAGGCTAAAGGTGAGGCTGAGCACATGGTCAGGGCGACGGGGGCGTTGCATGGTGAGCTCCTCTAGGCTAAAAGCATGACGATCGGTAGCACGGTTACTAACCAATAGTTGTGATCATTAAGTGTGTTTTGGAGCCAGAATGTGACGGGATAGCAAAGTGGATAAATGAAGCAGGAATCGAGTAGCTGACCCAGACGACACAACCCTAGGCGCTGTGGGTCATTCAGGCTTGCTGACCCAACGTCTAGAGGCGGTACAAAATAGCTCAACGTCAGTGGCAGTTAGCCAATTGGACAGTTCCCTGTGACCCCTATAGCATGGCTACAGAGACCGGTCAAACCGCCCAATGGTCTGTCAATTCTAAATTTGCGGGTTGGGTCCAGTTCCGCTGCACCCAACCCGCAAGAACCCTAATTGTTAGACTTGACTGCCAGCTTTGATCAGAGGCCAAATGGATTGCAAGGCAGGCGCTACATAGCAGCGGGGTTGACACCAAACACAATCACCGCTGCCATTGCCCCAGCCAAAACGCCGTAGCAACAGGCGACTAACGCCTTAAACTGGCCTCGATATTTGTAGCGCCACAGCATCGCGGCCAGAGTGAGGGAATAGAGCAGTTCTTCGATCGGGAAATAAGCAGTTTCATTAGTAATATCGATGCCAAGCACCAGCATCGTCCACAACAGGAAGATGATGAAGCTGTTAATAATAGGCGCACGGCTCTCTCTAGTAGGAATTTGAATGCGCGCAATAAAACCTAAATAGATCAAAACCGTTAGCGGAAATAACGCTGCCGCAAGGCTTCGAGATCCCGCGCCAGAGGAGTAACCCATGGCAAACAACACGCTGGAAAAGAGCTGGTACAGCAAAAAACCAACGGCTAAAAAGAGCACAAAAAAACTGACTATACCCTTTGAGCCCTTAGTCCAGTCATTAGAAGGTTGCCTTCGACGAGTTTGCATAGATACCCCAAACATGAGTTCGTATATAAAGATGCCGTCGCTGCGGGCCGCACAAATGTTTGGCACTGCATCTAGGGCAGAATTAGGTCGTGAAAGTTTTAGCTGAGGTGCGATCGCCGCCAACCGGCATCGACCCCTGTTTTCCACGCCTTCACACCTAGATAGTACAGGTTTGGACTTGTAAGAATGGCGCGTTACCTAAATTAGTTGCTTAAGACTATCAGCACTGTAGAACTGCCTCTATCGCCCCTGGGACGGATCTTTGCTCCTACAGCCGGTTCCTCCATCTAAGTGCAAGCAACTGGGGGGTGACAAAGCATCAGCTCTATCCCTTAATGTTTCAGATGCCTTCAGCAGGAGCCTTGTAGGGTAGCACTTTCCGCGACAATTCTGCACAAAAAAATGTTCCTGCACCAGCGGCTTTAAAGCCATGAGCGATGGCGGTAGGCAACCAAACTTTTAATTACTTCGAGAAGTTTGCGGCAGATCTGGGCGAGTATACCAGTAGGCCCAAGCAATCAGCACAAACTGAAACGGTAGTCGAATTGCTTGAAACCACCAGGTGTTAGGAATGCCCTCGATTTGAATGTGGTTGATAGCCATATTGAGATTGGCCGGAAACACAGCAATAAATAGTGCAACTAGTCCCCACGCCGAAGTTTGGCGCAGGGCAGGCACCAATAGGCCAATGCCCAGCATAATTTCAATCACACCGCTGATATAGACCAGAGCGGCCGGGGCAGGCAAGAAGCCTGGCACAATCCGAATAAACGGTTCTGGCTGGGCGAAATGCAAAACCCCTGCCACTATCATGCAGACGGCCAAAATGCCCCGTAGGGTAGCTTTGCTGTGCTCAAGGCGGTGCATAGGTCAGGGAGTGATTGCTGTGGAACAAGGTAAGAGGATATTTGAAAACACGGAGGCGGGGTATCGAAAGCGTCAAGCTAACCTCAGTAGATCGAAAACTCATGCTGCCATAGGTAGAAATACAGCCTGGATGAGGGG
>QBLT01000003.1 GCA_003249105.1 Leptolyngbya sp.
GTTGAAAGCCCACGAAATTGCCGGTCAGATGTTCGACAACGAATACGACTTAGCCATGACCGTCATTGAGGGTATGGAGGTCCGAAGCAAAGCCGGAAATTACCTCCTGGAACGTTTTATATTTAATTCCGCCTAGCTACTTATTAATAGATCTAGCCTCTGCCAAACAGCCGCTTTAGCGGATTTGAGGCAATTTGGCCCAGGGGGGTGCGGCTGCGCTTAGCCGCTTGCACTGGGTCGTCAGCAGTGAGAATGTCAACGGCGCGATCGTACTGTTTGTCGCTGGCGGATTGACTGGTGCTAGACGCAAAGGTGGCAGCCGGTGCCTCGGCCTGGGTGTCAGATAGAGCCGTTTGGTAGGCCTGGTTTAGGTTTGGCAGGCTAGCCGCGATCGCAGGCAGTTCCAGAATTCGAGCCTCTAGGTTTTGACCAATGGCGTGGAGCTGCTTTTGCAGCCCCTCTGGCAAGGCGTCGTCTTGCTGGCCCAGGGCGGTGATGAAGGCTGTCAGCGATTTTTCTTGTTGGGAGTTTAAGGTAGGCATGATTTTAGGATCTAAACAGTACTGTAATGGGGGCGATCGCAGGGCGCTGTGTGGAGCCGCCTGACGCACTAAAGCTAACCCCGACGGCGCATTGGCCATTGCTAAACCGCAACCTACAACGCTGCTTAGATCGAGGTTTTTGGTTTAAAGTCTCGCTCTTTGATAGTAGGAAACTTTCTTAGCGATGATGGCGGTGCATGACATAAATCCCACTTTGGGTGGAGCCGCCCTCTATGTCGGATGGCGGCTTAATGCTTGAGAGGATGTTTGAGAAGTCCTATTTCTTATAGCAAAAGTGGAGATCCCCCTCAATCCCCCTTAAAAAAGGGAACTTTATCCCCCCTTTTTAAGGGGGCAGGGGGGAGCAGCAAGTGACTAAAGCTCCAGCGCATCACTTCTCAAACGCCCTCTAAGCAATGTCACTCTGACTACGGTTTAGAAGAATTCAGAGTACGATGGCTCTATGCCGATCGAAATAGTCCATTCGGCTGAGACGCTCGGATGCTCCTCTGCCTTACCCCTGGCTATAACGCGATAACGTCACACAAAGGTTCATTGATTCTATGCCCAACGCCCACCGCGCTTTTCAAAACCTGCACGATGACAACGGTTACAAGTCGTTTGAAATGCCGGGGGCCAAACCCCACTACAACCCCGATCGCCCCGGCCAGGTCGAACACATCGCGCTGGACTTGAGTCTGGATCTGGAGCAAAAGATCTGCGAGGGCACCTGCAAAATTCGCATTAACCCCGTGCGCGACGGCGTTGATCGGTTGACCCTCGATGCGGTTAACCAGCAGATCGAGTCGGTAAAGGTGGGCACCGCCAAGCAAGACTTTGACTACGATGGCGAACAGCTGGTGGTACGGCTGAAGAAGCCCACGATCGCAGGCCAGAGCTTTACCGTTGCGATCGCCTATCGCCTGGTGCAGCCCGAGCGCGGCATCTATTTCATTGGCCCCGACAAACACTATCCCGACAAACCCGTGCAGGTGTGGACCCAGGGCGAAGACGAAGACTCGCGCTTCTGGTTTCCCTGCTTCGACTATCCCGGTATGCTCTCGACCTCAGAGATTAAAGTGCGGGTGCCCGCCGCCTATCAAGTCGTCTCCAACGGCGCGCTGGTAAACACGACCGAAGATGACGACCACAAGATCTACCACTGGCACCAGCAGCAGGTGCACCCCACCTATTTAATGGCTCTGGCGGTGGGCGAGTTCGACGTCATCCAAGACCAGTGGCAAGAGATTCCTGTTACCTACTACGTCGAGAAAGGCCGCCAAGACCAGGGCCAGATCACCATGGGCAAAACGCCGCGCATGGTGGAATTCTTAAGCGAAAAGTACGGCTACCGCTACGCCTTCCCCAAATACGCCCAGGTGTGCGCCGCCGACTTTATCTTTGGCGGCATGGAAAATACCTCGGTGACCATTCTCACCGATCGCTGTTTGCTGGATGAGAGGGCGGCGATCGACAACCGCAACTCTGAAGCTCTCGTGGTTCACGAGCTGGCCCACCAGTGGTTTGGCGACCTGCTGGTGATCAACCACTGGAGCCACGCCTGGGTAAAAGAGGGCATGGCCACCTACTCCGAAGTGATGTGGACCGAGCAGGAGTACGGCGCGGACGAAGCGGCCTATTACCGCCTGGGCGAAGCCCGCAGCTACCTGAGCGAAGACAAGAGCCGTTACCGCCGCCCCATGGTCACCCATGTGTACCGCGAGGCAATCGAGCTGTATGACCGCCACATCTATGAGAAAGGAGCCTGCGTCTACCACATGATTCGCGCCGAGCTGGGGGATGCCCTGTTCTGGAAGGCGATTCACACCTTTGTGCAAGACAACGCCCACAGCACCGTGGAAACCATTGACCTGCTGCGGGCGATCGACAAAGCCACCGGGCGCAACCTGCGGCCCCTGTTTGACCAGTACGTGCTGCGCGGCGGCCACCCCGACTACAAAGTCGCCTACAGCTGGGATGGCGACAGCAAGCTGGCCAAAGTCACCGTTACCCAAACCCAGGCCAAAGACGGCGACACCAGCAGCACCAGCGGCCTGTTTGATTTGAGAATCCCCATTGGCTTTGGCTACATCAGCAAGGGCAAAACCCCCAAAGTCGAGATCAAACCCTTCACCGTACGCCTCCACGAGCGCGAACAAGCCCTGTTCTTTCCGTTAGATAAAAAGCCCGATTTCATCAGCTTTGACGTGGGCAACCACTATTTGAAAACGGTGGAATTGGAGTATTCCGTCGCGGAACTGAAGGCGCAGCTGAAGCATGACCCCGACCCCCTGTCGCGCATCGAGGCGGCGATCGCCCTGGCCAAAAAAGGTAGCCTCGAAGCCGTCACCGCCCTCACGGAAGCCCTCACCGACGAACCCTTCTGGGGCGTCCGCGCCGAAGTGGCCGAACAACTGGCCTCGGTAAAGCTCGATCAAGCCGTCGAGGGATTGCTGAAGGGACTGGAAGACCGCGAAGCCCGCGTGCGCCGCGCCGTGGTGGAAGCCCTGGGCGACATCAAGACCGCCGAGAGCTACAAGGCATTGAAGGCGATCGCCGAAAAAGGCGACCCCAGCTACTACGTCGAAGCCGCCTCCATTCGCTCCTTTGGCAAGGTGGGCGCGGCTGATCTGGAGGGCAAAACCAAAGATAAGAAAACCCTGAAGCTGCTGGAGAGCATTCTCAAAGAGCGCCAGGGGTGGAATGAAACGGTCAGGTCGGGGGCGATCGCTGCCCTCAGCCAGTTCAAATCCTCTGAAGAAGCGCTGGATCTGCTGCTCAAGTACACCGAACCCGGTACGCCCCAGGCTTTGCGATTGGCGGCAATTCGCTCCCTCGGGGCGATCTCTAAAGGCCAGAGCAAACCCAACGTAGAGCGCATTCTAGATCGGCTAGAGACCATCGCCAGCGAGTCGTTCTTTCTCACCCAGGTGTCGGCGGTGTCGGGCTTGAGCGGCATTGAGACCGGGCGGGCGATCGCCATTCTGCAAAGTTTAGCTGACCACACCCCCGATGGCCGCGTGCGCCGCCGCGCCCAGGAGGCGGTGCAGCAGGTGCAAACGGCGATCGGCAAAGATAAAGCCGTTGAAAAGCTGCGCCAAGAGCTGGATGATCTGAAGAAATCTAACCAAGACCTCAAGAGCCGATTAGAAACTCTGGAGGCGAAAGCGAAGTAGCAGGGTACTGCCATTGCTTTGCATGACGCACCTTGGTTAATTCCTAAACCTACGAGGTGACTTCTGCACAATGTCTATTCAAGGGCGTTGTGCGGGGACTGTCGGTATAATTACCCCATATAAGGTAGTTATACGGAAACTGTCGGCATAAAAAGTTGTTAGTGGAATAGGCCATGAGCAAAGTTGTAACTGTTCAACTGGAGTGGAAATATTCTCCCAAAACCTATCTGGAGGAACCGATTTCAATTTCATTTGAAGGAGCCGACCTCGAGATTAAGGATGGAGTCGCAATCGCAAACATAGATCCTGACCTATACCATACGGATAGCTCAATACGGGAAGATTTAACCCGACAAATCGAAAGTAGAATGCATGCCGTCCAAATCATGACGCATAAAGATTTCGAGTTGAGTAAGCCATCCCGAACGGATATTCGAGAAGATGGGAAAAAGAATCATTTTCTGGAAATTGAGTCTTGCGTCATAACCATGAGCGTTGGAGCAGTTGACCTAATAGTAAAAGATAAAAATGGAAATATTGTCTCGGATACGAAAAGAGACCGTTTAGATAAACAAGAGTATTTTGCGTCTCTAGTAGATAAGCATAGAAACTCTGATCCCACCCTTGACCAAATGCTAAATAGCTACCAAAAATCAGTGAAAGACCCTGACAATGAATTAGTTTATTTATACGAAATTAGAGATTCACTATCCGAGGAGTTTGGATCAAAGACAACCGCAATCAAGAAATTAGGTATCACAAGTAATGAGTGGGATGAAATCGGAAAACTGGCTAATACTCTCCCGCTCAAACAAGGCCGACATAGAGGCAAAGCGGTAGGCGCACTCAGAGACGCAGAAATGGCAGAGCTTGAGAAGGCACGTAAATCTGTCGCTTATCTAATTGAAAAATATCTAGAGTATTTGGAGGCGTGATAAATTCACTAATAATCACATGCACTCGGACAGCAAAAAGCGCTGCCCCTTCGCTCTACTTTTTGCTGCCGGTGATGTGAAGCGTTATCTCGCTTCGATTTGACTGTGGGGCGGTTCTTCAAAGTTGCTTACCTGTCTCTGAGCCTGCTATGGCAAACCAATGCTTGGGCACTGCCTGTAGTGCTATAGTGGTGTCATGCCAGGTTTAGCTTTGCTGCGGATAGTTGTTGATACCAATGTTGTCTTTGAAGGTCTGACCAAGCAAGGCGGGGCTTCAGGCTTAATTGTTGATGCTTGGTTGGCTGGGCTGATGGTGGTATGTGTCTCCAATGCGCTTGTCTATGAATATAGTGACGTACTATCTCGCAAGCTATCAGCAGAACGGTGGCGTAAACTGAAACCTGTGCTGGGGCAACTGCTGAGTGTTGCTCAATACACCAATATTTATTTCTCGTGGCGACCGACTTCTCCGGATGCAGGGGACGATCTCGTGATCGATTGTGCGATGAATGCAGGTGCGATCGTGGTTACGTCTAATATTCGAGATTTTCAGAGTGCAAAAAAGTCGCTGGGGCTGCGAGTTTTAACCCCTGTGCAGTTTGTAGAGGCATTAGCATCAGGAGAAAAGTCATGAGCCGCTTGACCTTACGATTACCTGAGACCTTACATCAGCACCTCACTCAGCTTGCCGAAGGTGAAGGTGTGTCGCTGAATCAGTACATCGTCTATGCATTGACCCGCCAAGCATCTTTAGCCCATGTAGTTCAGGTCGTCCCCCAAGCGGAAGTTGAACAGCAAAAGCAGGCATTCCAGGATTTGATAAGACAGTTGGGGCAAGCTTCGTCTGCCGAAATTGAGGCTATTTTAGCAGCACGTGAACAAGCCGAGCCAGAAGCCGATCTGAGTGCAGATGTCGTTGCACATCTCAAAGAACGAATCGAGGCTGGTATGAATAGAGCCGATCGAAGTTAGCGTCATCGAGATAACAAGTCGTTGGAGCGGCGAACAAAGTTTTCTCGCTCCGTTCAAATTGATGAGTCGCCGCTCAACTTGGTCGTTAAGCGCACAATTCAACGGCAGGATGACCTCACAATTTGTAGTTTGGGCAAGGGGCCATGCCTAGTAGAAAATAATTGGCTTGGTGGGCTGCCTACTTGAAACCATCCCATGAGATGGGCTGGTTTAGCGAAAAATCTCAGCTATGGAAGTATTAAAGCCTGGCAGTAGCGGAGACGATAGCGTGTCGTCAACCAAAAGCGTACCGACCAACTGAAGCTGGGCTTCAGCACGACGATGGATTTCCAGGGTTTTGAGTTGCCAGTTGACGATCCAATATTCCTGCACCCCATAGCGAGAATAGAGTTTGAGCTTGACCTCCTTGTCGCGCTGCTCGTTCAAGTCACCTGGAGAAAGTACCTCCACCATCAGCTCTGGTGCCACAATCAGGTGCCCCGCATCGTCTACACCATCAGCTAAGCGCGCTTGGCTAATCCACACCACATCAGGAATAACGGCGTCTGTAGGGGTAAAAATTACGCCTGGGGTTTGAAAGGGTTTGCCCAGACCAGTCCGTCTAGACCAAGTTTCTAGCTCAAAATGAATGTTGCCACCGGCTCCCTGGTGGCGAATGTGGGGAGCACGGGTCACGTAGAGTTCTCCGTCGATAATTTCATAGCGCTTCCAGCCGCCGTCGTCGGGCATGGCGGCCAGATCGCGGGTAGTCCAGGGTTGGGAGTAGGCGACCATAGCAGTTACCGATGGGCTTGTTTTAAGTTTAGGGTTCCTGAGGGGCAGCTGCTTCAATGTGCTGAAGTTTAGCGCTCTCAAGTGCAAAAAAGCTGAAGAAATCGGTAGAAACCGGGGCCTGCTTCTATGGTGGTGAGAACGACAGCAGGAGCGATCGCCCCCCATGCCCCCATCCACCACCACCATCAACTGGGCCACACTGCAAAACGGCTCTGACATTCGCGGCGTCGCCCTAGAGGGGGTGGCCGGTCAAGCCGTGAACCTCACCCCGGAGGTGGTCACCATTCTGGGCAAAGCCTTTGCCACCTGGTTGTCCTTAGAGCTAGATCTTCCAGCGGCAGAATTAGCGATCGCCGTGGGGCGTGACAGCCGCCTCTCTGGCCCCACCCTAATGCAGGCCGTGATCGACGGCATGGCCTCCCTGGGCTGCCGGGTGATGGATGTGGCCATGGCCTCGACCCCGGCCATGTTTATGGCCACCGTACTGCCCGAGTTTAGCTGCCACGGTGCGATCATGATGACCGCCAGCCACCTACCCTTCAACCGCAACGGCCTCAAGTTTTTTACCCGCCAGGGCGGCCTCGGCAAAAAGGATATTTCGCGCATTTTAGAATTGGCTGAGCAGGGCAATTTCCCGACTGCGACAGCCCCCGGCTCGGTAGAAAGCCGCGACTTAATCGGTGCCTACGCAGCGGGCTTAGTGCAGCAAATTCGCCAGTCGGTGAACCATCCCGAAAACTTCGACCAACCGCTGCACGGGCTCAAAATCATTGTCGATGCAGGCAACGGGGCGGGCGGCTTTTTCGCCAGCCAGGTGCTCGAACCCCTGGGAGCAGACACCACTGGCAGCCAGTTCTTAGACCCCGATGGCACCTTTCCCAACCACGTACCCAACCCTGAAGATGCGGCGGCGATCGCCTCGATCTGTCAAGCCGTAGTCGCCCAGGGAGCTTACTTTGGCCTGATCTTCGATACCGATGTCGATCGCGGCGCAGCGGTCGACGCCGACGGGCGCGAACTCAACCGCAACCGTTTGATTGCGCTGATTGCTGCGATCGTGCTGCAAGAGCACCCCGGCACCACCATCGTCACCGACTCCACCACCTCCGATGGGCTCACCCAGTTCATCGAGGGCGACCTGGGGGGCATTCACCATCGCTTTAAGCGGGGCTACAAGAATGTGATCAACGAGGCCATCCGGCTGAATGAGGTCGGACAGCCTAGCTGGCTTGCGATCGAGGCCTCGGGCCACGGGGCAATGAAAGAAAACTACTTTTTAGACGATGGCGCTTATTTAGTTAGCAAACTGCTAGTCGAACTGGCCAAAGCTCGCCTCACCGGCAGACGTCTCACCGACCTGATCGCCACCCTGCAAGACCCCCACGACAGCCAAGAGTATCGGCTTACAATTCTGTCCCCCAACGCCCAGGCCTACGGTGCGGAGGTAATGAGCCAGCTGCAAGCCTTTGTCGCTACCCAGACCGATTGGGCAGTAGTGCCCAACACCTACGAGGGAGTGCGGGTCGCTTGCCAGTCGCCTGCAGAGCAGGGCTGGTTTATGGTGCGCATGTCGCTCCACGATCCGGTGCTGCCCTTAAATATTGAGTCGAACGTGCCAGACGGAGTGGCTAAAATAGCGCAGCGCCTGCAGGCGTTTTTCGCTTCCCTGGCCGAGCTAGATATTTCGGCGTTAGAACGGTAACCCATGGTCTCTTTGTCTCAGCTGCCCAAATGGGCGATCGCAGGCCTCGCCTTCCCCCTAATCTGTCTCAACGGCTGGCTGCTCTACAAGCTGGGGGGAGTGCTGCACCCCATCCCCAGCATCGTCATCACCGCCAGCCTGATCGCCTTTCTGCTCGACTACCCCATCGACTGGCTCGAAGAACGCGGCCTGGCCAGAGGCTTGGCGGTGGCCCTGGTGGTGCTACTGGCTGCTTTGATCACCACTATTTTGGTTGTCTTTTTAGGACCCCAGGTGTGGCAGCAGCTCAACGAGTTTGCCCTGCGGTTGCCCGGCTGGATTGATCAAGCCAAAACCCAGCTGCTGCTGTTAGAAGACCGGACGATTTTTCAAAGCCTGCCCGTCAACCTCGATCAGCTCACCGTGCAGGCGGCCAATCAGCTCACCAATGCGCTCCAAGCCACCACCAGTCAAGCGATTAGCGTCACCCTCAGCACCCTCGACAGTGCCCTAAACCTTTTGATCACCGCTGTGCTGGCCATTCTGCTGGTGATCAACGGCGACCCGCTGTGGGAAGGTTTACTCAGCTGGTTTTCGCCCCCCTGGCAAGCACAAATTCGCAACGCACTGCGGCCTAGCTTTCAGGGCTATTTTTCGGGTCAGGCTACTCTGGCGCTAATTTTAGCCGTGGCCCAGTCAACAGCCCTCATTTTGCTCAATGTGCCCTTTGGTCTGCTGTTTGGCCTAGTGATTGGCCTGGTCAGCGTCATCCCCTTTGGCGGCACGGTGGCAGTACTGGGCATCAGCACGCTGCTGGCCTTTCAAGATGTGTGGCTAGCCCTAAAAGTGTTAGGGGTGGCGTTCTTGCTGGGGCAAGTCAACGACAACTTGGTAGCCCCGCGCCTGATGGGCGGCATCACTGGCCTCAACCCAGCGGTGATCATCTTGGCGCTGCTGATCGGGTCAAAATTTGCCGGATTTCTGGGGCTGCTGCTGGCTGTACCCACCGCCAGCTTTATCAAAAAGATTGTCGATGCGTTTCGAGAACCCAAGGTAGAGACTGTTTAGCGCCGCACCCCAAAGGCTGAGCCGCTTCCGATAGAGGCAGTCCCAAGGTGTGAACTAGCGCTCAACCTGGGTTTGGGCCGCTTTTAGAATGCTGTCGAGCAGGCCAGGAAACGCTGCTTCTAAATCGTCGCGGCGCAGAGAATTCATGTGCTGGGTGCCCTGTTTGCGGCAGTGCAGCACCCCGGCCTCGCGCAAAATTTTAAAGTGGTGGGAGAGGGTTGACTTGGCCACTCCTAAATCTAAATCAGAGCAGCACAGCTCGTCATTGCTGGCCAGGCGCTGCACAATTTCGAGACGTACGGGGTCACCGAGAGCGTACAGAACCCCTTCGAGAGCGATGTCTTGGCAGTTGGGATGGTGAATGGGTCGCATAGTTGCATTATGCCACGGCAGACGCTATAGTTTGTTTGTTCGAAGTTTTCGAATAATTGAAATTCGCCAGTCGGCGGAGGTGTCCAATGTCCGCAGTTGTCAGCATTACCCAAGATACGTTTCAAGCCGAAGTGCTGAAAAGTGACGTGCCAGTGCTCGTTGACTTTTGGGCTCCGTGGTGTGGCCCCTGTCGGATGGTGGCAGGCGTGGTCGATGAGGTAGCCCAGCAATACGAAGGGCAGCTCAAAGTGGTTAAGGTCAACACCGACGAGCAGCCCGGCATTGCCTCCCACTACGGCATTCGCAGCATTCCCACACTCATGGTGTTTATGGGCGGCGAAAAAATGGAGCAGGTAGTCGGGGCTGTGTCTAAAACCACCCTCACTAAAGCCGTCGAGCCATTCCTGAGCTAACCAGTCACAGCCGCTCGTAGAGGCAAACAACCGTTTGCCCTTACCCAACCCATGTCGTTACTAGACATCCCTTAGTCTTGATGCAATAAGGGCGATCGCCAGCCTGAACCTGGGGCGTCGTTAGGCCATTGCCCGTTTAGGCTTCGTTCCCCGCTAGGGCGCCATTTGCCCCTACACGCCCATAGGATTCCGCAGAATTCTTTAACGCTAACCATCCTAAAGGAGATCTCCATGTCCACTGAAAAGAATCTGTTCACCCCGATCAAGCTCGGTGCCTACGAACTGCCCAACCGCATTGTGATGGCTCCGCTCACCCGCAATCGTGCTGGAGAGGGCAATGTGCCTCAGGAATTAAATGTGACCTACTACGAGCAGCGAGCTTCCGCCGGGCTGATCATCACTGAGGCGAGTCAGGTCTCACCCCAGGGGCAGGGCTATCCTGCTACCCCCGGCATCCACAACGCCGAGCAGGTGGCCGGGTGGCAAAAGATTACTGAGGCCGTCCATGCCAAGGGCGGTCGGATCTTTTTGCAGCTGTGGCACGTTGGTCGCATTTCGCACCCGTCACTACAGCCCGATGGGGCAACGCCCGTAGCTCCTAGCGCCATTCAGCCGAAGGGCGACGCCATGACCTACGAGGGTATGCAGCGCTTTGTTACGCCAAGAGCCCTAGAGCTAGATGAAATTCCTGGCATTGTCGATCAGTATCGCCAGGCTGCCAAGTATGCGCTGGAAGCTGGTTTTGACGGCGTGGAGGTGCACGGAGCCAACGGTTATCTGCTCGACCAGTTTTTGCGCGATGGCAGCAACCACCGCACCGATGCCTACGGCGGCCCGGTCGAAAACCGCGCCCGCCTGCTGCTGGAAGTGACCGAGGCTGTGGTGGGAGTGTTTGGAAGCCAGCGCGTCGGTGTGCGTCTATCCCCCAGCAGCACCTTTAACGACATGAGCGACTCTGACCCCAGAGCTACCTTTGGCTATGCCATTCAGGCGCTGAACCGGTTTGACCTGGCCTACCTGCATCTGTTGGAACCGAGCGAGGCCGACCTACGCTACGGCGGCATCCCCATCCCCACCAAAGAATTTCGGCCTCTGTACGACGGCCTGCTGATGGTGAACTGGGACTACGACCAGGCAGCGGGAAATGCGGCGATCGCCAGCGGCGATGCCGACCTAGTTTCCTACGGCAAGCTGTTTATCGCCAACCCCGACCTGCCCGAGCGCTTTGCGAAAAATGCGCCGCTAAACGAGCCCAACCCCGACACCTTCTACGGCGGTGGGGAAGCAGGGTACATCGACTATCCCACCCTGGCTGAGGTCGCGTAGGGCGTCAGCCAACCTGTGCTGGCTACATACAGTTTTTTCTAAGCTAGTCTCCCTCCGGTGAGCTAGATCGTTAACCCGATCTGGCTCACTTTTGTGTTGAGCAACAAATGGTTCAACACCTGCGTCTTTCGGTGTAGTTTGCAAGTCACTATAACCAGGAAGCGCAATAATGAGAGCCGCAAAGATTCTTTTGGCGGGGGTAATTGGCCTGTCTAGCACAGCTGCTCTGATCACCCCCAGCCGGGCCGATGAGTTTACCTGTCGGGGCAATCTGGGCAACACCACTGTCGATAACCTACGGGTACCTGAAAATGCGATCTGCACCCTCAACGGCACCCGTGTCGAAGGCAACATCACGGTGGAATCCGGGGCGGTGTTGATTGCTCGCGGCGTGCGCGTTGAGGGCAATATTCAGGCTGAAAATGCCGCTCAGGTGACGGTGACCACCCGCTCGGTGGTCGATGGAGATATTCAGATCAAACGGTCAGGCGGCGCGATGGTGGCTGACACCCGCATTGGGGGCGACCTGCAATTGGAGGAAAATGTGCGATCGCTGCTCAGCCAGGGCAACACCATCGGCGGCAACCTGCAAGCCTTCAAAAACGAGGGCGGCCTGCGCGTTTCCAGCAATCGCATCGACGGCAACTTGCAGTGCAAGGAAAACCGCCCCATCCCCAGCGGCAATGGCAACATGGTGCGGGGCAACAAAGAGGATCAGTGTGCTCGGTTCTAAAGGATGCGTTCTCTAAAACCCTTGGGCAATGGGCGACGTAGCCAATCCCCCAAAGCGGCGCTGGCGGCTTTGGTACCAGTGCAATGCTTGGTGAAAGGCGGCGCGATCGAACTCAGGCCACAGCAGATCGGTAAAGTACAGCTCGGTATAGGCCAGCTGCCAGGGCAAAAAGTTGCTCAGCCGCTGTTCACCGCTGGTACGAATCAGCAAGTCGGGGTCGGGCTGTGGGTAGGTCAGCAGGGCGCGGCCCAGAGATTCCTCATTCACCTGCTCTAGGGATAGCGCACCGCAGGCGACCTGCTGGGCAATGTGGCGCGTGGCCATCACGAGCTCTTGCCGTCCGCCGTAATTCACTGCTACGTTAAATTGCACTCGCTGATTGTCGTGGGTTAGGGTCATGGCCTCTGTCATCAGTTCTCTCAGCCGCTCCGGCAGCGGCGATAGATCCCCTAAAAACTGAATTCGTACGCCCTCTCGCTGCATTTCGGCCAGTTCGCGGCGCAGCAGCCGATCAAACAACCGCATCAGAAAATTTACTTCCTCCATCGGTCGCTGCCAGTTCTCGGTGGAGAAAGCGTAGACCGTCAGCGCCCCGATGCCCCAGTCTTTGCAGCAGCGCAGCAGGTCTTTTACCGTTTTGGCCCCCTGGCGGTGGCCCGCGATGCGCGGCATGCCCCGCTGGGTAGCCCAGCGACCGTTTCCATCCATAATCATCGCCACGTGCTGGGGCAGCGCGTTGGCGTAGAGGTCTGCTGGCAGGGTTGAATAATTAATAGGTTGAATCATGGATTTAAATTCCTTAAAAGCGTAGGTATCTACCCATGGGCAGGGTGGGGGCCGAATAATTCTGTTAGATAAGCTGGTGTCAGCGATCGCTCCCACTGCCACAGCACCCGCATCACCTGGTCAAAGGCATAGAGAAAAGTGAGCCGGTGGCTGAGGCTCCACTGCTCCCAGGCGAGTTCTGCCGTCATGCGGCGCAGGGTGTGAATCAGGCTGCCCTGAAGCTGCGGCTGCCGCCACTTTTTCACCATCGCGTGGGTTAGCGTGCCCACCATCATTCCCAAACCGCTGTTGGGATAGGCCCAGCGACCAAACCCCCAGAACTTAGTCATGTGGTTGATCTCGTCGATGAGCAATTCTCCCAGTGCCGCCTGGAGCGGGCCGGTGGTGTAGGCCATCATCCACAGGTAGAGGCAGGCGGCTCCGTACTCGGTGGCGATGCGGTGCAGCCCGTGGCGGTAGAGATCGGTGCGGGGATTTTCGCGAGGGGTGTAGGGTCTGGCGCTGTGCGGAACGGGGTGAGGGCGTTCTCCAGAGAGCCGGTGGTAGAGCATGGTCAAGACGGGGGTGTGGCGCTTTTCTTCTCGCTCCCAAAGCCCCGGCCTGATCACTCCGGCAGTGTCCACGGTGCCGCCGACAAACTCGGCCATTTGAGGATAGAAATGCTCTAGATATTGACGGCTGGCCTGGGTGTAGCCGCGAATCGGGGCTTCGGTGTTAATCGTGCCCAGCAGAATGGCGCAGAAGGTGTCGAGGGCAATGCCGTTGACCTGAGCGGGGGAAATAGCGGCCCAATTCACCGAATTCCATCGGCGGGGCTGGGGATGTCGGAACTGGTGAGGCAGGTCGGCGAGGCGATCGCCCAGATGCTCCACGGTCACATACCGCTGGGTTAGTGCTTTAATTCGCCGCCGCGCCTGATTAAACCCGATGGCAGGCGTCCAGACTCCCGCTAAATCTTTATCTACTGATATAGGGGATGCAAGCCCCACTGCGACAGTCATATTGAATACCCTATAAACGCTTTAGACTTATGTAGGTTTACCGTAGCTCTGCGATCGCCTAGAGTCAGTCGGCAACAGTCGGCCCTATCCCTCAATGCCTAAGTTGCTAAGAGCGGAAAAAGTCGGAATCCGCAACCTTAGGGATGTAGAGACCTTGTAATCTCGGCTAAGGTTGTGGCCGTAGGAGCACCGCACAGTTTATGGCTTCAGATGCAGTAGATCTGGCAGACCGGCTTGTCTTCACCGTCACCGGACGGCATCTGAACGATTTGCAGCGCACTATCTTGCGCCAGGTGTGGCAGGGCCAAAAGTATCTCGACATTGCCAATACCGCCGGATATACCGAGGGCCACATCAAAGACGTGGCCTATCAAATGTGGCGGCTGCTGTCGCGGGTGACCGGCGAGAAAGTGACGAAATCCACCCTGAAGTCGGCTCTGAAGCGATCGCTGCTCAAGATGGGCATCGATGTGTCTGGAGCTAGCGCTGCCCTTGGCTTTGCAGATTCGGCAGGACAGCGAGAGGCGTTGCCTTTGGTCTCCCAATCTCCTCAAACTTTGGGGCATCTAGAGTCCCAGCTCGTCCCTTATGGCAGCACACAGTCTGCGCCTACAACCCTAACAAATCCTAATTTTGTCGGGCGACAAGAGGCGATCGCCCACCTCAATACCCTGATCGCTCAAGGCCATCGCACCATCCTCATCCAGGGCGAAGGCGGCCTCGGCAAAACCACCCTGGCCCAGCACTTCATTTCTGAGCAGTCAGTAGATCTGACCCTAGAGCTACTGATGGCCAAAGATCCCGCCGACATTACTCCAGTGGAATGGGTGGTAGAAGAATGGCTACGGCAGGATTTTGGCGTTGAGCCAGGGCGTGAGTTTGGCGTCACCCTCGATCGCCTGCGCCGCCACCTGCGCCAGCAACGAGTTGCTGTACTCATCGACAACTTAGAACCCGCGCTGGATGCCCAGGGCCAGTTCATTGCGCCCCATCGCCGCTATAGCGAACTGCTCAGGGTTTTAGCCGACAGTCGAGGGCAAACGCTGACCCTGATGACGAGCCGCGATCGCCTCTGCGAACCCGGCATTCCCATCACCCACTATCGTCTTCCTGGCTTAGAACTCCCTGCTTGGGCCACCTACTTCGCCCACCGAGGCATCCCCAACAATCGGGATGTGTTGGCCGCCATGCACAGCGCCTACGGCGGCAACGCCAAGGCAATGGAAATTCTCGCCGGGGCCGTGCAGGCCGACTTTGAGGGCAGCCTCGCCCTCTACTGGCAGGCCCACAGTCAAGACCTGCTCGGTCAGGTAGATCTCAAAAACCTGGTAGAAAGCCAGATCCACCGCCTGCGCGATCTCGACCCCGATGCCCATCGCCTGTTCTGCCGTCTGGGCGTCTACCGATACCAAGACGTGCCGACTATTTATTGGGAATCGGTGCAGTGCCTCATGGCCGACATTCCCGCTCAGCGCCACCAGGCGGTTGTCACCTCCCTGCGCAATCGCTCGCTGCTGGAGTGCCGTCAGGGGCGCTACTGGCTGCATCCCGTGGTGCGCGCAGGAGCCTTGGCTCAGCTCAACGCCCATGCAAAAGATTCTACTGAGTGGGAATCGGCCCACCGCGCCGCCGCCCGCTGCTGGAGCGATCGCATCCAGCGCATCTGCACCCTCGACGATGCCATTCAAGCTCTGGAAGCTTACTATCACTACGTTGCGATTGGCGACTACGGCGCGGCGGCGCGGGTCATTCTCCACAGCCGCGACAACCAGTGGCAGCAGTTTTTGCCCCTGGGCAGCACTCTCTACCGCATGGGCCTGGTGCAGCCGGTCACCGATGCGATCACCGCCATCATCGACCACATTCCCACCGAGAATGCCGATGCCAGCGAGCTATCGAACATCCTGGGCGATCTGTATTGGATTCAGGGTCGGTTGGAGAAGGCGATCGCCTGTCAGCAGAACGCGATCGCGATCGCCCAAACCTGCCTGCACACTGAGGCTCCCGACCCCGCTACTCACCGCTGGTACTACCTCACCATGCTGGTGGTCGATTCTCAACTTAGCCTCGGTCTATATCATCTGGATTTGTGGAATCTTGAGGCCGCTGCCACCTGGTTTAGCCAGGTGATCGCCACCGCGACCGGCACCCGCCACCAACCCTGGGCCGACAAAGCCACCACCTGTCTAGCTCTGGTGCGCTCCTACCAGGGCGAGAAAGAATCGGCAAAAAACCGGGCCAACTCCGTAATCGAACAAGTCCGAGGTCGGGGCCAAAGCGGTCGTCATGCCTTCTTTGTTCAACTTTTAGGCCACACCTATCTCAACCTGAGCGATCTCGATACGGCTGAATCTCTTTTTGAGGAAGCCATTCAGGCGGCGGAGGCAGGGCACTACCTGCAAATTAAAGCCAATGCGTTGGTGGGCTTGGGGCGACTGAAGGGGCAGCGGGGGGATCTGAAAGAGGCGGTAGAGGATTGTCGGAATGCGATCGCCCTGCTGGATGAAGTGGGTGCCCACGGCGACCGAGCAGCAGCCCATCTGCAATGCGCGCTCACCTTGGCCGACCTGCCCATGTACAAAAGTGAAGCCCAGCTCCACTTTTGTAACGCTCTAGAATTATTTGAATCAATCCCAGCTCCCCACCAGGTTGCCAGAGCCAAACAGGCTTGGGTGGAGCGTTTGGGCCAAAACGAAAGCCCGGTAGCAAATTAAGTAAACCATTCGATGGGCAATGGCCGACCCATCTTAGGAGGGTATTTACCCCAGGCTGTTTACAATTTGAAACATTTTCGTTAATGTAATGACATATATACCTCGCTGGTCCCTTGGGACCGGCACAAAGCAAACCTAACTGCACTTATTTCAATCATGACTACGACTCTTCAAAGACAACAATCTGCCTCCCTGTGGGAGCAGTTTTGCCAGTGGGTGACCAGCACCGAGAACCGCCTGTATGTGGGCTGGTTCGGCGTACTGATGATCCCCACCTTGCTTGCTGCCACCACCTGCTTCGTCGTCGCCTTCATCGCGGCCCCTCCCGTCGACATCGACGGCATCCGTGAGCCCGTCGCTGGCTCCCTGATGTACGGCAACAACATCATCTCTGGTGCGGTTGTGCCTTCTTCCAACGCTATCGGCCTGCACTTCTATCCCATCTGGGAAGCCGCTTCCCTCGATGAGTGGCTGTACAACGGTGGCCCTTACCAGTTGGTGATCTTCCACTTCCTGATCGGCGTCTTCTGCTACATGGGTCGTGAGTGGGAACTGAGCTACCGCCTGGGCATGCGCCCCTGGATCTGCGTCGCTTACTCGGCTCCTGTGGCTGCTGCGACCGCTGTGTTCCTGATTTACCCCCTGGGTCAAGGCTCCTTCTCGGACGGCATGCCCCTGGGTATCTCTGGTACCTTCAACTTCATGCTGGTGTTCCAGGCTGAGCACAACATTCTGATGCACCCCTTCCACATGCTGGGTGTGGCCGGTGTGTTCGGCGGTTCGCTGTTCTCCGCCATGCACGGTTCTCTCGTTACCAGTTCTCTGGTGCGTGAGACCACCGAGAGTGAGTCTCAGAACTACGGCTACAAGTTTGGCCAAGAAGAAGAGACCTACAACATCGTTGCGGCCCACGGCTACTTCGGTCGGTTGATCTTCCAATACGCCAGCTTCAACAACAGCCGCAGCCTGCACTTCTTCTTGGGTGCGTGGCCTGTGATTGGCATCTGGTTTACCTCCCTGGGCATCAGCACCATGGCGTTCAACCTGAACGGGTTCAACTTCAACCAGTCGATCCTTGACTCTCAGGGTCGTGTGATTGGCACCTGGGCGGATGTGATCAACCGGGCCAACCTGGGTATGGAAGTGATGCACGAGCGCAATGCTCACAACTTCCCCCTCGACCTGGCTACGGCTGAGGCACCTGAAATCATCGGCTAGTCTTGAGTGACTACTCCATTGATTGATTAGGCTAAAGAGCGCTCCCCTCGGGGAGCGCTCTTTTATTTTGGGGTTGACTTTCTCCCCAGCGGTTGAGCCCCGCTCAATTTGTTTTAGCGAAAGCTTGGAATTTTCACGCTGCGATCGCAGGTTGCTTTACACTTTAGGGCTGTCGTTATTGAGAACCACCCCCATGCTGGAGTTTATGACCCTGCCCAATAACCTGCTGCCACCGGTAGCTCCTTACTCCCACGCGGTGCGGGCGGGAGACTTTTTGTTTGTCACCGGGCAGCTAGCAGAAGACCCGGCCACAGGCGAGGTCGTCAAAGGCCCGATTGAAGAGCAGACCCGGCGGGTGATGGATAATCTGGCCCTAGTGCTCGACCACGCAGGCAGCGGTTTTAACAAGGTAGTCATGGCCAGGGTATTTGTCACCGACTTTCGCTATTACGAAACCGTAAATGCTATTTACCAGTCTTACTTTGGCGATGCTCCCCAGCCCAGCCGCACGACTGTAGGGGTCACGGCTTTGGCAGGTTATGGAGATGTGGAGATTGATCTGATTGCCTATTGTGGGGAGTGAGTTAGTGGGTGGATGGGGAGTGGTTCTCTGGAAAATCTCCATCCACAAGTTTCACACAAAGCCAAACATAGAGACAAAGCATGCCCCGTTAACCAGGGCAGTTAGCACGGCGGTAATGATCACCCCCTTAGCCATGGCGGTGTGCCCTCGCCGCCGAAGGGTAATCACCAACGGAATTACGTAGAGCAGCTGCCAGAATAAGAATCCCGCTGCCCCGATTACCCAAGGAACAGCAAAGGCATAGTCACCAACGCCAGCTACGGCCAACAACAAACCTAAAAGGAATATCAGTGCCCCTGCTACGGCATGGCAGCCCAGCAGCAGCAGCATGCCCTTAACAATCTCCAAAATTTCGTTTTGGGGCGTAGGGGCGTTTTGGGGTGTGGGATCGGTGGGGTTGGTCATGGCGCTGGGGTGGGAGTGGCGGCTTGAACTTCGGCTAGTTTAGCGGCTCCAGCACTGCCCTCTCGGTAAAACAGGTTGTAGGTGTCGAAGGGAATGAGGCGACCATCGGGGTGCACGATGTGAATGCACGATCGCTTCACCGATCGCACATCAAAGTTATAGGCATCGAGAAACTGCACAATCATAATGCGAAAGATATTCTCGTAGGTGATGCCGCTGGGTACGGGCACCTGGGGCAGGCAGCAGAGCAGTTGCTTTAGGGCATTAGCCGAGGATTGTGGAGAGTGGCTAGTAGAGAACAGCTCGAAGATTTTTTGTTTGAGCTGTGGGTCTTGCTCGTAGAGCACCGAGTTGGGCATCATTTCCACAAAGGTGGGCGTGGAGAACATGCCCGTCAGGGGAATCACCTGGCCCTTGACCTTGAGGGCGTAGGCCATAGCCAAGGAGTCGGGGTGGCAGGGCACGGGCAGAATATCCTGCGGCTTAAAGTGGGGGCTTTGGTTGAGAATGGCGCGGCGCACTTCGGTGAGGGTGTAGCGATCGCGCCCCGCCTCAAACCCCTCCAGTCTGCCCGCCGCCTGGATCGGCTGAAACGTGACACCGCGCACGCACCGCTGGGCCAGGGCATAGTCGATAATTTTGCCAATTTCGTGGTCGTTGAGCCCTTTCTTGAGGGTGACCACCAGGGTGGTGGAGAGGTTGAGGTCGTTGAGGCGATCGATCGCTTGCTGTCGGGTGGCTCGCAGGTCGGCCCCTCGCAGCTCTCGCAGGGCTTTTTCTTCAAAGCTGTCGAATTGTAGGTAGATCTCGGTGCCGGTTTTGTATTGGGCGAGGCGATCGCAGAACTCCGCATCCTGGGCAATCCGCAACCCGTTGGTGTTGATCATCAAATGCTGAATCGGTCGGGCCTTGACCAGCTCCAGCACTTGAAAGAATTCAGGATGCAGGGTGGGTTCGCCGCCGCTGAGCTGCACCACCTGGGGGCTACCCTCGTTGGCTACCACAGCGTCTAGCATGCGCTCGATCTCGGCCAGGGAGCGGTGGCGGCGGGGCTGACTAGCAGCGTTGTGCTCTTCGGTACCGGAGTCGGCGTAGCAGATGGGGCAGCTCAGGTTGCAGCGATCGGTCAGCTCAATTAGCGTCAGGCAGCTGTGCTGCTCGTGGTCAGGGCAGAGGCCGCAGTCGTAGGGGCAGCCGTGGCGAATCGGTGTGTTGAACTTGAGGGGCATATCCCCCGGTTTGATAAATGCCTGGGTTTGTCGATAATATTCTTCGTCATCAGCGATCAACACCTCTTCGTGCCCGTGGGTGGGGCAGTGCTTGATCAGATATACGCCCCCGTCTTGAAACACAATTTTGGCCTCGACTTTGCCCAAGCAGCGAGAGCACAGGCTGTTGGTGAGGGCATAGAACAGATAGGGGCGGGTGGGCATTAAATGACCAAGATGGGTGAAGGTAAGCTACTGCTGATTGAGCTTAATTGTGTCTAGTTCTACGGGTGTTTTTCAGGAACTGCCGATCTCAATCACATTCCCTGGAGCGAGGGTATCTAGGATGCTATGAACATCGGGTATCAGAGGCATCAAATCAGGAAGCCGGTTACTACGTGCCACAAGCACAACAATAGCTACGCCAGCCTGTTGTAGGTTTTGCTGATAGCGCAAATTTTGATCGGTGGTGAGCAAAGTTGTGAACCCCTCTCGACTCATCAGTTGCAGCAATTCTCCATTCTTTTTGCCTGACCATCCCATCTCTACGACCGTATGGATGTCGCGATCCGCAAGTTCACGTTTTAGCGGTCGTGGAACACACTCATCTAGCAGGATTCGCATAGGCCATTAGCATTTCTTTGGCAAGTTCGAGAGTAGCGATCGCCTGGTCGTGCCCCACACTTGGAAAATGATCTAAAAACTCATCGAGTGAATCACCTGCCTCTAAATAGTCGAGGAGTGTTTTCACCGGAACCCGTGTGCCAACGAATACAGGTGTGCCTCCTAAAATTTCAGGGTCACTGTGAATAACAGGCGTGGTGGGTGTCATGGCATGCATCAAATGATGGTTTTACAACTGATGGTTTTACAACAGCCCAGAGCTTGAACTAATGGCTGAATAGCTCTCGGCGAGAAAGCTGGCGCAGCCCATAGACTATTCCCAGTAAACAAGCAAGCTGAATAAAGCTTAGCCCCAAGAGCGGCTGAAAGTCGGGTTTAAGAAAATCAACCACAAAGCGAAAGCCAAGGTAGCTGACCAGATAGAGCTGAAACAGCCTGCCGCTGGGGGGATTGCTTTGGCGATACCAGGCCAGAATCACTCCCAAAATAATCAAGAACCCCACCTCGTAGAGCTGAGTGGGATGGCGGGGCAGGCCATCGCCAAAGTTGATGCCCCAGGGTAGGGCGGTGACGGTGCCGTAGGTGCGATCGCTCAGCCCGGTCAAAAAGCAGCCCACCCGCCCGATCGCCGTCCCCACCAGCAGCGGCAACACAAAAGCATCGCCGGTCGATCGCGTTAGACCAATCCACTTTTTGGTAATTTCTACGCCGATTAGCCCGCCCAGCAGTGCCCCGACCACGGTTTTGCCCTGCAAGCCCAGCAGCAGCCACGCTCGCCAATCGCTCCCCAACAGATCGATATGCTGAAGCAGCACGAGGAACTTTGCCCCCACCAGCGCGCCGATTAGCCCACCCACCACCACCGAGCTGCGCTGGCTTAAGGGGATAGCATCTTTGGTGACATTGCGGCGCAGCAGCCCCATGGCCACCCCATAGGCCACTACCTCAAACACAAAATGAGGGTGAAGCTTAAATGCCCCCACCCCCAAATAAACCGGAAACACCATAGATTGACGCGAGTAGCGAGTAGGTTGGGTGAAACGCAGTGTAACCCAAGAAAACTCCATTGCTGTTGGGTGCCGCTAGCGCTCTACCCAATCTACTCAAGGACTTTAGCCGCGCATTTTCTCAGACCAGACGCGGGTTGGCAGACCCCACACGTAGATAAAGCCCTCAGCGGCTTTGTGGTCAAAGGCATCGTCGGAGCTGTAGGTGGCTAGGGCATCGCTGTAGAGGGCCAGGTTAGACTCGCGGCCCACCACCCGGTTGGTGCCCTTAAACAGCTTCACCCGCACGGTACCGGTTACTCGCTCCTGGGTCTGCTGAATGAAGGCATCCAGCGCCAGCTTGAGAGGGCTATACCAGAGGCCGTTGTAGACCAGGCGGCTATAGGTTTCTTCGATGCCGCGCTTGTACTGGGTGACATCGGCGGTGAGAGTGAGGCTCTCCAGGTCACGGTGGGCGTCGATTAGCACCAGCAGGGCGGGGGCTTCGTAAATTTCGCGCGACTTGATGCCCACCAGGCGGTTTTCAATCATGTCGATGCGGCCAACACCGTGGCGACCGGCGATCGCATTCAGCTGCGTGATCAGCTCTACCGGGTTGAGGACTTCACCGTTGAGGCTGGTGGGCAAGCCCTTGGTAAAGCCGATGTCGATATATTCTGGCTCATTAGGGGTGTTTTCGATGGCCTCGGTCATCAAAAACACTTCTTCGAGGGGCTCGGTCATGGGGTTTTCGAGCGGCCCGGCCTCAATGCTGCGGCCCAGCAGGTTGCGATCGATGGAGTAGGGGCTAGATTTCTTTACCGGAAAGGCGAGGCCCATTTTTTCGCCGTAGGCAATGGTTTCTTCGCGGCCCATGCCCCATTCGCGGGCGGGGGCCAGCACCTTGAGGTGGGGGTTGAGGGCGGCGATCGCCACGTCAAAGCGCACCTGGTCGTTGCCTTTGCCGGTGCAGCCGTGGGCGACGGCGTCGGCTCCGTAGCGATCGGCGGCTTCGACCAATGCCTTGGCGATCAGCGGGCGGGCCAGGGCGGTGGAAAGGGGGTAGCGGTTTTCGTACAGGGCGTTGGCCTGAATGGCGGGGAAGGCGTAGTCGGTGATAAATTCTTCGGTCAGGTCGGCAACCAGGGATTCTTTGACCCCGGCGTTTAGCGCCTTGAGGCGAATGGGCTCTAGCTCGTCGCCCTGGCCCAGATCCGCCGCTAGGGTAATCACCTCTTTAACGCCCCACTCATTCATCAGGTAGGGAATACAGACGGTGGTATCGACGCCACCGGAATAGGCTAGAACAACTTTCTCTGCGCGACCCATGGGCAATTCCCTACTTTCGTTAGACGATTCGTTCAACAGTCGTCCTGAACGGACGATTTACTCGATGCACCAAAGCCTGTGGTTCTGAATAGAACGGTGACGCTCTGGCCATGGCTATCTTATATGGAGTTGCCCGCCCTGCACTACGGCGATTTAGTAAGATCTGATGACATAGGGAGTAGGGCTTAGGACAACAGCGATCGCTGAAACGTCTTAACCGCCTCAACGTGATTGGCTCTATTGATGCAGCGCAGCAACAGCCGTAGTGATAACTGGGTCCTGCTGCCGCGCCACCCGACTTACAGGATACTGATGATCTACAGATCTACTGGCTCATCCTCTATAGCTGGTGGCAGAGCGATTGGGGCAAAGGCTTTGGTGTCGTCTTGGTCAAGCTGGTGAGCAAGATCCGCTGCTTCTAGCCGTTCTAGAAATGGCAAAATCTCGCTAAAGCTGCGAAACCCAAGTTGTTCCAGGTCGTCAATGGTAATTGTTTCGTCAGAGATTGGCCCTCGCTGTTCTAAAAAGGCTCGAACTCGTTCTTCTTGAACGCTGAGGGCAGCACGTTCTCTCAGTTCTGGGGCAGCAGCTTTTAGCCCCTGGGCTAATACCTCTGAATCAATTACAGTGGCCTGCATATTAGCAGCGGTGTCAAGCACGGTATTGCCGAGCCGGTTAAACAGCCGGGGCTTGCCTAGCGATACTTCGCAGAAACGTTTGGCGGCTTCTGGGGTAAACGGCAGCACCGAGCGCGGATCATTGGGGTCAGTGCAGATGTTGTTGATGCGGGCGCTGTTGAGGTAATTGATCAGCATCTTGTAGGTTGTCGGCTGATCAAGTTCTTCGAGCGGAAGCTGTAGGTCAAACAGCCCTCGCTCACTGGTCAACAAATCGCCAGTGATACCCATAGGGTGCCCAGTGAGCATAAACCAGGCCCGCCCTTTCAGCATGCCCTGGGCATCGTGCATCATCTGTCGAACGGCGCTGGGGTTGCGCTTGTCTAAGTCGTCAATGGCAATGACAACACCCTGGGGATATTTTTCCTGGGCTCGCTCTAGCAGCGTATCTAGGCTCACGGTGGGGTATAGCGGCTTGGTAATGGGCAGATCCTTCTCCGCCATTTTTGCACCCATAACCAGGTTACCGCTCACTTCTGAGCTGCGCTCTTTGAGAATTTTGGCGGTTGGGATCCCCATTTGGTAAAGCTGCCGCTGGGCCCATTCGTCATCGGCCATTTCGCGGGCAACCGCAATTAAGGCTGTGGTGGCCAGGTCTAGATCAGCGGGTAGAGAAATGTAGGCGGTCAACATCTCCGGGCGCTTGCGGCGCAAAACAGACAGCACCTCTCGCAAAAAGGCGCTTTTGCCAATGCCAATGCGGCCATAGACCAAAACCCGTCGCCGCTCTCGACTTTGAAACAGGTTAAACACCCGTCGCAACTCATCTTCGCGCCCGGTGAAGATGTACTGTAGCGTTTCGCTTTCGAGGTCAGGCGGGCTTTCTGTAAACGGAATTTCGTGCAGGCCCAAGCCCTGCACATTGCTGGTTGACTGGTCGAAAATATCGTCGGCGGTAGTCATGCAGGCACCTCGCTCATCTGCTGCTCCGCCCGCTGAGCTGCCTGGTAAAGGTTATCCACTTCTCTTACCCTGTTTTGTCTGTCTAGCTGATGGTAAAGGTCGCGGGCTTGCTGTAGCTCGGCCATGCCTTTTTTGAAATACCCTTGGGAGGCCAAAACACTCCCTAACCCATGACGACTTTGGGCAATGCCGGGCTGATCGTTCAGGTGCTCGTACAGGCGCAGGGCATCGCGGTAGTAGAGACGAGCATTATCCCAATCAGATAGGGTTTCGTGGGCGCGACCGGTTTGATATAACGCATTGGCATGGGCGAGTTGGTCATCCCCTTCGCTGAGCAGTCTGACGCTGTTGAGTAAGAGCTGTAGCCCTTCCTGCCACTGGCCTTCGCGTACTAGGCGGCTACCTAAGACAGATTGAGTAGTGGGTAGCGCCTGCCAAATTTTTTCGCGATCGTAGTGCTCTGGGCTAATGACATCTAAGGCGGTTTTGTAAGCTTTGAGCGCGTCTTGTAGGTCGTTAGCCTTTTGGTTTAGCTCAAAGCGACGCGATAGCGCATTACCTAGTAGGTACTGAGAGTCAATGAAGTCTGGGCTACCGGGCACGGCGACTTCCAAAGCCTCTTTGAGCAGCGTAATGGCAGTATCTAAATCATCTGAATTATCTGTCGCTGAGGCTTGCTTGATTAGTGTCTCTGCCAGGCAACTCTGACTCTCAGCCCATTTAAACGGAAACGCATCTTGTGTGAAAACTTGTGCCGCTGCTTTGTGGAAATTAATTGCTGTTTTTAGGTTATCGTTCTGCTCACCAAGAATGCGATCGCGGTAAGCATTGCCGAGGTTGTTTTGTAACATTGCCCATTGTTCTGGGAACGTATCAACGGTATACACCTGGAGTGACAACTTATAAGTCACAATCGCCTGTTCTAGATTTTCGGCCCGGCTCCCTCGAATGCGATCACGATAAGCATTGCCGAGATTATTTTGTGTCCCAGCCCATTTCTCTGGGAAAGCATCGCGGGTATAAACCTCAAGTGACAACTCATAAGCTGTAATAGCCCGTTCTAGATTTTCAGCCCTATCACCTCGAATGCGATCCCAATAAGCAATGCCGAGATTGTTCTGTGTCGTGGCCCAATTGTCTGGAAAAGAATCGCGAGTGCGAATTTTAAGCGACAACTCGCAGGCCTCAATAGCCCGCTCTAAATTTTCAGCCCTATCACCCCGAATACGATCACGATACGCAATACCGAGATTATTCTGTGATCTTGCCCAATCCTCTGGAAAAGCATCACGGGTATAAACCTCAAGTGACAACTTATAGGCTGCAATAGCCCGCTCTAGGGTTTCGGCCCTATCACCTCGAATACGATTGCAATAGGCAATACCGAGATTATTTTGTGACTTCGCCCAATCCTCTGGAAGAACCTCACGAGTAAACACTCTCAGTGCAACTTGATAAGCAGCAATACTTAACTCTAGATTTAATGCTCGATCGCCCAGCGGAAACTTCCAAACTGCGTTACCAAAATCTCCAAATAGCCATGCGACATTTTGTCTATCCCCCAAGTGACCATCTTCTAGAAGTTTAGGGAATACGTGGGGCAATGCCTCTAAAAGGTATTCGTCTAGCTTGGCTAAGTTTGCCTGTAAAAACTGTTCAACCTGCCATTCATCACCCTCAGCTTTGGCGTAGCACTTGCCAAAGGCACGCATAAACTGGGTCGCATTGCGAGTGGGTAACGCTTTTGGCTGTCCAAATCCTTTTCCCATAACATCCTCTGCGCCAGCTTACACATCATCAGTGTCGTAAGTTCAATGGTAGTGCTATCTTTCTCAAATCACCCATTGCATCCCCAGCGCTTATGCAGCGGTGGCCAATTCGCTCAAGACACAGGGCTCCAGGTCATCTTTGAGAAATCTGAAATCACTTCCTTCAGTCCACATCACCGGCCACAATTTTCGCTAGCGCCTTCATAATCCGTAGCGTCTGGGCTAGCCCTTCATCCTGATCCAAAATCAGCTCTTTCGAGCGGGCGTATTGCCGACCCGCTAGCTTTACAAACACAAAACTACTGCCATTCGTCACCAGCCCATACAGCGGTAGCGACAAGTCCGGGGCTGCCATCATGTAGCCCAACACCTGGGGAATCCCCACCTTGAGCGAAAACTCTGCCCGCTTCGACTCAATCACCAACACCCAAAGCTGGTCTTTTAGCACCAGTACATCGAGCCGTCCCCTCAGGGTCAGTTCATCGGCCAAGGCAGTGATTTCTACCGTTTTCTCGGTGGTGACGTAAAACGGCGGCAAAAACAGCCCGGCTAAGTCGAGTAGGGGTGCGACCACAGCCAGCTTGACGGTATTTTCGAGTAGCGATCGCCGCTCCAGGTTGGCATAGGCCGCTTCTACCCGTGCCAATCGTTCCAGTTCTGCAGAGCTGAGCGCAGGCAAATCGCCCTGCCACTCTGAGAAAAAAGAGCGATCGGCAACTTCCCGCAGCCCAAACTGCTGTTCTAGGTCATACAGTGTTAACTGCTCAATTGGTAATGTCTGCACCATGGCCATACCTCCTACCGCTATTGTGGCATTTGTGAGAGGCCCAAGTTCTCCTAAAAACCGGGTGCCTGTGAATTATCAAAAGCTGGTGTCATCCTAAGGAAAAGCACCTGGTCTCTAAGATCAGCGATCGCGCCTCAGCAGAATAAACACCTCCCCTCGCTCTGGCGTGATTCGTACAGCGATCTGTCCCAGAATCGGCTGTTGCAGCACCACATTTTTTTGGTGTCAGGGCTGCATCCTTTAGAGTGAACCAGCAATGCTTTAGTGCGACAGCCCAACTTCCTATCGCGAGGCGGCAATGCTTTAGTGCGTTGGCCTGCCGGTCTTTGACCATCGCTCAACATTTGATTGTGGGGCGGCAACTTGTTAGATTGTGGCGCGACCATGCTGCTACGTTCGAGCAATCCTTTAAGTTGTCAATACACGATGCTTCTGTCATAGAGTGACTTCGAATAATCACCCGCTGCACCCTTACCGATTCAATACACAATGCTTCTGTCATAGGGCAACTTCGAATAGTCACCCGTTACATCCTTACTGGTTTAATGCACAGTGCCATTGTTATTGATACAAACCATGCCGTCATGCGCTGCATTACGATTGTTGCGCCCAAACTTGCTGCAACCCACTGCAACATTCATCCAGACCTAAGGGCGTACGTGAGAGAGCAGGTGCACAGAAGTAAGTAGCTGATATACCCGCCGCTGCAATTTGCTGCCATGCTATGAGGGTTGTCGTCAACGCGGTTTTGCTATGGTTTCTGCGCCCTCCTCGTCCGGCACTCCCCAGGGCATCTCTGCTACCCCTCTCGCCGCCATTCTTGCTGCCCTAGGGCGGCTGATCGATGTAATCGCCCAGCTGCGCCACCCCGAAACCGGCTGCCCATGGGATTTAGCCCAAACCCCCACCAGCCTGATCCCCTACGTGATTGAAGAAGCCTACGAGGTAGTCGATGCCATTCAGGTTGGGGAGAAGGAGGCGATCGCCGAAGAACTCGGCGACCTGCTGCTTCAGGTGGTGCTCCAGGCCCAGGTGGCCAGCGACAACGGCGACTTTGACTTGGGCACCGTCGCCACGGGCATTGCCGACAAGCTGGTGCGCCGCCACCCTCACATTTTTGGTGATGCCTCGGGCGAAACCCCTGAAGAAGTTAGCCAAAACTGGGATCGCATTAAGGCCGAAGAAAAGGGCATTGCCCACGAACCCGACAAACTCACTCCGAAGCTAACCAAATACAGCCGCACCCTGCCGCCGCTGATGGCCGCCAGCAAAATCTCCGTCAAAGCCGCCAAGGCCGGGTTCGAGTGGGAAACCATTGACAACGTATGGGACAAATTTCACGAAGAACTCGACGAGTTTCGCCACGCCCTGGCCCATGAACCGAAGGAAAATCAGCAGGCGGAGCTGGGCGATCTGCTGTTTACCCTGGTAAATCTGGCCCGCTGGTACGACCTCGACCCTGCCGAGGCGTTGCAGAGCACTAACCGTCGCTTCATCCAGCGCTTTGAACTGGTGGAGTCGGTGGCAGAGAAGCCCCTGGGAGACTATGCGATCGACGAATTAGAAGCGTTGTGGCAGCGGGCGAAGGCGCGTTTGGCTCAACCCGAGGGTTAGCGGTGGGCAGTGCCCACCCGACCAGAGTTGCCGTAGGGTGGGCACTGCCCACCAGTTCCGATCCATCGCCCATACATAACCGATCGCGGCTCTATCGCGGCGCATCGGGCTTGTAATAGTCGTTGGGGTTTACTGCCTGGCCACCGCCGTCTTTGTTGATGCAGCCAGCCTTCTCGACATAGCGGCAGACCCGTGCGTAGAGCCGAGCGCGAGTGCCCGGTGGACCAGCCGAGAAGAGTACGCGATCGCCCCCCACCATACCCACCATAATTTTGACGCCGCACACGGGGCAAGTTTGGGGAGCAGCCATGGGGGAACCTCAATCGAACCTGTGAGGATTTTACCTTGTTGGGGAGTGAGGGAGTAGGGAGTGAGTGGGTAAGGGGGTGAGGGGTGAGGGAGTGAAGGGTGATGTGCTTAAGAATCGCTGAGCGAAGTGCGCCAGGTTTGCACTAGGGATCTCATGGGTTCGGGTAGCCAGCTATCGTATTGGGGATAGACGGGCAGGCGGGGCTGGAGTTGCCAGCCGGAGGGGGCGATCGCAGCTCCCAGCGACTCCGGCGTAGGATGGTCGTAATCTGGGTTCACTTCATCCACCGGGCTAATGCCGCCCAGATCCCGCGCGCCAGCGGTCAAACAATCCAGTAGTCCCCTATGACTAACCAGGTTGGGCGGAATCTGAAGATTGACGGTAGGGGGTAGATATTCTCTCGCTAGCTGCACAGCTCTCACTAGCGCGGCTTCATCGAGCGCCATCCCCGGCTGAAGCTGCTGCTGGCCAGGGCTGTGGGGTTGCAGAATGACTTCTTGAATGTGGCCATAGCGGGTTTGGAGGGTGGCGATCGCCCGTAGCGAATCTACCCAATCAGCCTCGCTTTCGCCCAGCCCCAGCAGCAGCCCGGTGGTGAAGGGAATCCCCAGCTCTCCGGCCCAGGTCAACTGTTGCAGCCGCACTTCAGGACGTTTGCTGGGGGCGTGGCGGTGCACGGTGTCGAGTAGCTGCGGCGTTACCTGCTCGACCATCAGGCCCATCGACACATTCACCTGCCGCAGCTGGGCCATTTCGTTGCGACTCAGGGGCCCGGCATTCGTGTGGGGCAGCAGTCCGGCCTCCAGCGCCAGCGCACAGATTTGGTAGATGTGGCGAAACCAGTCATCGCGGCGGGGGCTGTGGGGAGCCACCTCACCGCTGAGCACCAGCACCTCGCACACGCCCTGATGGCGCAAAATGGGTAGCTGTTGGGCCACATACTCTAAACTCAGCCAGGGTGCCTGGCCGGGGTCAACTCGAAAGTTGCAGTAGGTGCAGCGGTTAAAGCATTCATAGGTGGGCACCAGCGTGTAGGCCCGGCTGTAGGTCACTACCCGGTGCGACCTGTGCTGCGTCACCAAACCGCTGAGCGAATCAACTGCCCTAGCTTGATCCATACCAACGCAATAGCTTTAACCCCGCCAGTTTAGGTGAGTTTAGGCAACTTCCACCGTCACCACTTCCACCGGAAAGTCTGCCGCCTTCCAGGCCGCGACCCCGCCGCGCACAATGGCAACCTTCGAGAAGCCTGCCGCCCGTAGCTGCTCGGCCACAGCGGCGGCTTCATCGTCGGTGTTGCTATAGATATAGAGATCGCGAGTGACTTCAAAGCAGTTGGCAGCGGTGGCTAGCAGCGAGTCAGCGGGCATCGAAATTGCGCCAGTTATATGGCTCTCGTTAAAATCGGCGCGATCGCGTACATCAATAATCGTTAGCGCCGGTTCACCCCAGTCCAGCCGCTCCTTGAGATCGTAGACACGAGACTCGGGCCGCAAAGGCGAAGGCTTAGGCAACAAGCCAAAAAAGCGTTTCATGGTGAGGAGGATCCTGGGCGAAGGCGTTCTCCTGCAATGTAACAAACCTTAATAGGGTGCGCAAACTTTTATTGAGAATAGTAGACAAAATAACCCATTCCTTTGCCCATATCAATTGAAAATCTCAATGAACTTCCTTGACCCAGCCCTCAACCCTGGGCCAAATGTTACTAAACCAGGCCACTAAGATCGCTAAAAGCCTTGTCATACCGTAGGGCGGGCACTGCCCACCAGCGTCAAACCAGCGCTATTCACCCGGAGCTTATGAGCATCGCTAGATCCTTTGTTCCAGTGCCTAACCCTCGCAGTAGCATAGAATCAGTTGCCTCGGAGCCCCCTTCCTATCCCTGCCGACAGCGTTTCTAATTTAGTCCCCCCCTCCATACAGCTATTGCCTGGGGAGGTCATTCACAGCATCGCCGCCGGAGAGGTAATCGACTCTCTAGCGGCGGTGGTGCGCGAGCTGATCGAAAACGCGATCGATGCCCAGGCTACCCACATTACCCTCGCTCTCTGGCCCGACCAGGGCCGGGTGCAGGTAGCTGACAACGGCACCGCCATGGCGCTAGAAAATTTGCACCAGGCCGCCATCCCCCACAGCACCAGCAAAATTCGCACCCAGGCTGACCTGTGGCAGGTGAATAGTTTGGGATTTCGCGGTGAAGCTCTGCACAGCCTGGCCCAGGTTGCCCAACTAGAAATTTGCAGTCGCGCCCCCGGTGCCGAGTCGGGCTGGCGCGTCACCTACTCAGCCCAGGGAGAACCCCTAGAGACAGTTCCAGCCGCTTTGGCCCAGGGCACGGTGGTGACGGTCACCGATCTTTTTGGGGTTTGGCCCGCTCGCCGGGAGCGATTGCCCACGCTACCCCGCCAGCTCAGCCAAGTGCAGCGCGTTATTCACCACTGTGCTCTGGCCCATCCGACGGTGACTTGGGCGGTGCAGGTTGGCGATCGCCCCTGGCTAGCCATCACCCCCAGCCCCACCGCTCAGGGTATCGTTCCACAACTGCTGAGGGCCGTCAGTGAAAGCGATTTACAAGACGGTTGGCAGGCTGCTCCCTGGGCCAAGGGGAAAGCCAATTCCTTAGAGAATTGTCCTTTAAAAGCGGGGATCTATAGTCTGATTGGCCTGCCCGATCGCTGCCATCGCCCTCGCCCCGACTGGGTCAAGGTGGCGGTCAATGGGCGAGTTGTAACGGTCCCCGAACTAGAGCAGGGCATTTTGAATGCCTTTCGCCACACCCTACCTCGCCACCGCTATCCCCTGGCCTTTGTGCATCTAACTGTTCCTCCCAGCTATATCGACTGGAACCGCCGCTCCGACAAATCGACCCTGTACCTGCACCGCCTCGACGAATGGACGGCCCTTTGCCAGAGTCATCTTGAGGCGCTGCTCGGACGGCACGCTGCTGACCTGCCCGATGCCAGCCAGCAGCGTGTTACCCAACTGCTCAAAACGGCGGAACCGAGTGGTAGCTATGGCGTAGCTGAATTGTCCGATGGGTTGCCCTATCGCGAGCGTCCGGGCGGTTTGCGGGCGATCGCCCAAGTCCACAACCGCTACATCTTGGCCGAACAGACCGACGGCCTCTGCCTAATCGAACAACACATTGCCCACGAGCGCGTCCTCTACGAGCGTCTGCAAGCCCAGTGGCAGCTGGTGCCATTAACCACCCCCGTTGTGCTGGAGGGGCTCAGGGAGAAACAGCTTGAGCAGCTTGAGCGCCTAGGATTGCCCCCCGAAGAGTTTGGGCCAAATCGCTGGGCTATTCGAGAAGCACCGGAGCCATTGTGCGATCGCCCCGACCTGCCCGATGCCCTGCTAGAACTCAGCCTCGGCGGCAATTTGGATACGGCTCAGGTGGCGATCGCTTGCCGCACCGCCATCCGCAACGGCACGCCGCTCGATCTCGCCACCCTGCAAACCCTGCTCGACGACTGGCAGCAGACCCGCAACCCCCGCACCTGCCCCCACGGCAGACCGATCTGCCTAACGCTGAGCGAAACCAGCCTGGCTCGGTTCTTCCGCCGCAGCTGGATGATCGGCAAAAGCCACGGCATTTAGGGCAGGGTCAGGCACCCGTCCCTGCTTAAATGCGGGGTCAGGCACCCGGTCCCTTTTGGGCAACCATCAAGCCCCTATTGCACCACAAAAGGGACCGGGTGCCTTGGCCAATACCCCTCACCTAGGCGGCAAAATTCGCCGGGTCTTGGTCGCGACGGTGGCGAGTCGGCAGTGGCTCGGGCTGAGCATCTCCAACCAGAGCCGCTGTAAACTCCAGGGCTTCCCGCAGGCACTTAGCCGCATAGATCGACATATCGCGGGGGACGTTGATGCGATCGCGCAGATACCGCAGCCCCAGCTCAATCCCAGCTGGAGGTTCGCAGGGCTCTCCGGTCATTAAATAAGTCAGCGCACAGCGCAGGGCCAGGTCAATTCCATCCTTCGCTGCTGGATTCACCTTAATGATGTTGTCTCGGTGCTTCACTACGCGAGTCAGGGCCTCAACTCGAGAGGTTTCTGGCTCGGGGTAGGCCACATCGGGCAGACCCAGCCAGGGGCCGCGATCGACCTGGGCCTGGTTGCGCCGGGTCTGGGGCAAATCATTCTCATAGCAGCCCCCCATTTGCGGTGGCAGGTCGTGCACATGGGTATGAAAGTCGCTCTGGGTGCCGCGATAGGTCGAGCGGCTCTCCAACCCATCGAACCAGTCTTTGAGGCGAGGATTCTCCTCGCGCAGGGAGTAGCCTTTGTAGTAGTAAAGGCTGGCATTCATGCGCTCCACGTAGGGCACAAACACCACGTCGCCGGTGCTAAACTCCGGCAAAAAGAAGGGGCCGGGATGGGTGGACAGCGCCTGCTCTACCCGTTGCACTATCCCCACAAACTGCTCGCCTGCCCGCTGGTCTGCTGCCAGCGATCGCACCGGCTGGCACAGCCACATGCACCAGGCTCGAAACAGCAGTCGCTCTAGCTGCCGCAGGGGCACCACCTGCGGGTCTTTCATGCCCCAAACCAGGGGGCCAAAGGCATTCTCTAGCGCCAGCAGAATGTCGTCGCTCTCGGTAACCATTCGCCCATCTAACTCCAGGGCAGGCAGCATCCCCGAAGGCACTTTCCGTTTGTACCAAGCTTCCTTTTCGCCGTAGCAAAACATGGTGACCTTTTCGATACGGTAGGGCACCTGCTTTTCTTCGAGCCACAGCCATACTTTTTGGCAATAGGGGCACCAGGCGTGGTTGTCGCGGTAGAGGGTGACCCGCACCGCCGACTCGGGCTGGCCAAACAGGCGTAGCCGAGATTGGGCATTCGTGGGGCCATTCACGTAGTCAACGGAAAAATCGGCCATTTCTTCTAGGGCCGACCAGCTGAGGGGGGCAGAGGTCATACAGGGCAGCGCGCTAACAGTTCACCCCCTGATTGTGACAGGTATTCACCCACTCACCCTCACGCCCACTCACCTTCACGTAGGGGAGTCAAGCACGCAGAGGATTCCAGTGTCACTAGGCCTTGTTATTCTCAATGGCCCAGCGGGCAAGCTCTGTGCGGTTGTTGAGGCCGGTCTTGCCCAGCATGTTGCTAACGTGGCTCTCAATGGTGCGCTGGCTGACCTGCAGCTCGTTGGCAATTTCGCGGTTGGCCATGCCTCGGGCGACAAACTGCACCACCCGCAGCTCGGTAGGCGTCAGCTCCACATCAAAGGGAACTTGAATCGCTGGGCTGCCGCCGCCCTTGATTTGCTGTTTGATCAGCCGAGAGGTCTGTTTGAGGGAAGACTCTACCTGGGCGACTAGCTCCTCAGGCTCGAAGGGCTTGACCATATACACGTCGGCCCCGGTGTTGAGCCCCTTGACGCGATCCTGGCTCTGGCCCTTGGCAGAGAGAAACAAAATCGGAATCCACTCGGTGGAGGGATTTTCGCGTATGTGGCGCACAAAGGCGTGGCCATCCATCTCAGGCATCATCACGTCGCAGATGATCATGTCTGGGGTGGTGTTTTCTAGCATATCCAGGGCCTCTCGACCGTTGCCCGCCGTCTTCACCTCGTAGCCACGGAACTCAAGATAGTCCTTGACTAACAGGATTAGGTTAGGGTCATCGTCAATTAGCAGAAGCTGCTTTTGATCGCCTGGGGTTGAATCCTTCATGCTTTGACAGTCACTGCGATTAACTCATCTTTAAAACTAAGTATGCCCCTAGGGCTAAGTATGCCCTCAAAGGCCCGGTGCAATCACACTGTGAATAACGCAGCACCGCGAACTTCAAGCCCCACCCCTCCAACCGTGATTAAAGGACTAGCACCTATTGCTGATGATACTTCAACAAACTGATATCAGCGTGCGTTGGCCTGGGGCCGGTCCTAGGAGCATCGCCCGTTACGAGCCACCGCTGCAGCTCAGGATGCGGTAAACCTCAGTCATTGCCCCCAACAGCAAGTGGTCGCCCTAGCGCTAGGGCGACCACTTGCCGCAGTCAAGTCTCCGCGCTGTGGTGCGGTAAATACCTGACTCTTACTGCAACCTTTCACATCTCAGAACGGGGCGCAAAAGGCTATCGCTTGGTCAACTACATCGGCAGCAGCACCGTGTCAATCACGTGGATGATGCCATTGCTGGCCTCAATGTCAGCCGTTACCACATTTGCTTCGTTGATGGTGACAGACTCTTCCCCCACGGTCACAGTCACGGGAGCGCCGGTCAAAGTATCTACCTCGCCGGAGGTCAAATCCGTGGAGCGGACTTCGCCGTCTACCACGTGATAGGTCAGCAGCTGCGCTAGCTGATCACGGTTTTCGGGCAGCAGCAGCTCGTCTAAGGTTCCCTCAGGCAGGGCTTCAAAGGCTGCATCGGTGGGGGCAAACACGGTAATAGACAGGTCGCTGTTGCTTAGGGCCTCAGTCAGGCCAGCGGCCTCAATTGCAGCGGTCAGAATCTCAAAGTCTTCGTCACCAGCGGCGATCTCGGCAATAGATTGCTCGGTGCTAGCGGTAGGCTGCTCAGCATCGGTGGGTTCTTCCATGGCGCTGGGCTGCTCTGCGTCAGTGGGCTCTTCCATAGCGGCAGGCTGCTCAGCGTCAGCGGCTTCTTCCATAGCGCCCGGCTGCGCAGCATCGGTGGGGTCCTCCATCTCCATAGCGGCAGGCTGCTCGGCCTGGGGCTTGTGGGTATCAGAGAACGCCTGCTGAGGAAACGCAGTGATAGCAGCAGGTGCGGCACCGAAAAGTACTAGACCTAAGGCAATGCGAAGAGTGTTCGGAGTCATGGAGAGTTACGTCCTAACAAGTGTTACAAATGTCTGGCTGATGGCGTTACATACCTTAACCAGACCTGAAGAGTTGTATCACGGTCTCAGGAAGCAACTATCCCTCCTCCGATAGAGTTATTTCGTTCCCCAAAAAAGCAAAAAAAAGGCAATTACCCTTGTGCTAACTAATAGCGCCTATTTGGGTCGGCCAAGAAAACGGTATTGGGATTGCCAATTTATACATTAAAATGCAGGATATACGCAACACTGGGTCTGCCAAGCCAGCTCAATACCTGCTCGCTTTTTCTTGATGACAAAATTCTTGGGTGACAACGGCAACTCAACAGAGTGCGAGGACGGGGCGATCGCGATCGGTCAATTTCTCTCAAAGAACTATGTCGGTAGGCGGGGCGATCGGGCGATGTAGTGAACTTGAGCTGCGGCAATTGCTAGGGAAGTAGCCAAAGACACATTGAGATGTTGACCTATTTCAAGTCGACAACATCACCGAGCAGAAATCGTTGGTTTCTGCTTATTCCAACAGAGGTTAGCTCTGTTGAGCTTCAAGGAAGTCTACTCGTGACGCTGGCCACTGCTGTGGGCTCGCCCAGGTACTGCCTCCATAGCGGCCATGACGGCTCTTTGGGCCGCTAAAATATCGCGTTCTTCGCCGCCTAGGTAAAGGCGACCAAAGCTGCCTACTGAGCTAATTTGCAGAATGTTGATCAGCGCTGCTTTTTCGGCCTCGTTGGCGGCTAAAGAGGCATAGGCCGCAGGCTCTACTTCAAACACGTAGAGCGTTTGACCGGCCACAATCATGTTGCCACGGCGGGTGCGGTTAATGAGCTGAACGTGGTGGGGGTCAAGGTTGCGAATCACTTGACTAGAGATAATACGGGGTTTAAGCCGCTCTCGATAGGTGAGCCCTAGGGCATCGAGCATGGCTCCACCAGCGGCATGCACTTCGCCCTGATTGCTAGCGTGGATCTCAAGCAGACCGTAGAGGCGTTCGACGATGAGGGTGCCAGGGCGAACCACGGCGGCTTTGAGGCCGATGTCGAGGATGCGATTGATTTCAATGCCGGGGGAAATTTCTATCCACAGGGAGGCATCGCCAGGCAACGGCAAAAACCCCAGCGAGACGCTACCCATATAGGCCGCATGCTGGGGTTGAAGATTGTCAATATAAACGTAGCTACGAAGATCGACGCCCAAGGCCCGGTGTTCCAATTTCTTTCCTTGGGTAGTATACCGGGCTGGGGCGACAAGTCAGACTCTCAACTGGGGCATGAGCTGCACTGGAGGCAACCTAAAACTTAGAACCAAAGCCTACGGAGGTTGTGCCCATGGCATCGTAAACCGTAAGGCCTAGAGGCAAATTTAATTCTCCCGATTCATCGACTAAGTCGTTGAGAATTGGTAAATTTAATGACTCAGCTAGATCGGTAATACCACTGCTTTCTTGGCGACCTACCTGCTGGTTCAGTTCGTTGGCTACCCGGTTGAGGCTGTCTTGATTACGCTGCTCAACGGCGAGGGCATCGGCCATGGTCTGAGGCGTTGTTTGCAGGTCATGGGGCGCTGCCAGAGCTTGGCCTGGAAGAACGCAAAGGCCTAGAGCGGCGGCGGCGGCGAGCCAGTATGAATAGTACATAGGTCTTGTGTGTGAGGGGTTTTGACGGCTGACGGCCAGGAACTCAAACCCTTGCCCTGACAAAAAGGCGACGAGCTATTCTAGGTATAGCCCGCCTCATCAGATTGGCAAAGCAAACTTATTCTGGGTTCATGAAGCTGCGATGTTATGAAGCAACTGAAACAAATTTCTCAGAATAGCGAAGGGGTGGGCATCGGCCTCCGGGGGTAGCTTGCCCAACCTGTGGAAAAAGACACCACTATTTCAGTCGAATGAGATAGTTCCCAGTACTGGGGCAGGGTCTGTTAAGTTCAGAGATTTACTTGCTGGCCCGTTTCAGCGGCGATCGCGATCGCCTCCAGAACCCTGACTAGGTCAGTCGCCATCTGCCCCGCCGATATCGACGAGGGCGTATCCTTAGCGATGCAGTCCAGAAAGTGAGCGCACATTTGTTGAAGCGGCTCTAGGGGGGCGATCGCCACAGCTTGGGTCTCAAGATCAGTGGGTACAAAAGGGGACGCTTGGGTCTGAAAGTGCCCACAGTAGAGGGTAAGGGGTTTAGCTTGAGGGCTCTCGTCGAAGACTAGGGTGCCGCGATCGCCCACCAGCGCCAGCCGCCGCTGCCGGTCGGGGTTAGCCCAGCTCACATGCACCATCACCTCTAGCAGGGTGGTGCTAACCGGGTTGGGATACATCAGCCGGAGCCAGCCCGCATCTCGCAGTTTGACCTCCGCCTCGGTTTGTAGCCACATTGGCCCCCAAGCGGCGACCGCCAAGGGATTCTGCCCCAGCCAGTAATTCAAAATGGAAATGTCATGGATCGCAAGATCCCAAAACACATCGGCATCAGGGCGCACTGGGCCAAGATTAGTGCGGGCGGCATACCCGTAGCGGAGTGTGCCAAGCTGCAGACATAGTTCGCGCCCCCGCTGCACCGCTGGGTGAAACAGGTAAGTGTGATCGACTATCAGCTGTCGTCGCTGGGTCTCTGCCAACTGGCAAAGGGCAGCACTGCGGTTGCTGTCTAAGGTGAGGGGCTTTTCGCTGAGCACGTGCAGGCCGGCTTTCAGGGCCGACTGAATCATGGAGTAGTGGGTGCTGGCCGGGGTAGCAATTACCACGGCCTCTAATCTTGGGTGGGACATGGCCTCAAGCCAGTCGTCATAGCTGGCGACGCTGTCACCTAGGGCAAAGCGATCGCGCAATTCCTCTAACCGCTGCCGGTCAGGATCGACTATCGCCACCACTCGCGCGGCGGGCAAAGTCAAAAAGTTGCGCAACAGATGGCTACCCCAGCGGCCCAGACCAAAGATAGCGAGGTTAATAGGCTGGGGGGGAGGACTCATGGGTGAGGGTTTGACGCAGGCGATCGTAGGCGGCAGCGGCGGCGGCTTGCTCAGCCTGTTTTTTGGTGGGGCCGTGGCCGCTTCCCCAACAGGTTTCCCGAAACCATACGGTGGATGCATAGCGCTGGGGGTCGCCATCTACAGGCTGCTGTTCCACAGTGCGGTACAGGGGGAGGGTTTTGCTGTGGGCTTGGGTGAGTTCTTGCAGGGCCACCTTATAGTTTTGCCGGGCTGGATCTTGGCGTACGACCGCCGCCAGTCTTAGCAGCGCATGGTCTAACCAGGTGCGCACCAACCTGAGAGTATGGATTTCTAAGTAGAGCACGGCCACCACTGCCTCTAAGGCATCGGCTAGGTGGGTTGGGCCGACCTTCATGCCAGGGGCAACAGTAAGGTAGGGGGCTAGATCTAGCTCCTGGGCCAGCTGGGCTAGGGTGCGATCGCTAATCAGCACCGATCGCACCGCCGACAGTTCCCCCACCGAAGCGCTGGGAAAATTTTCTTGCAGACATTCTGTTGCCGCCAGGCGCAGCACCGCATCGCCCAGCAGCTCAAGCTGTTCGTAGTTGTAGGTCGCGTCTACCGACTTGTGGGTCAACGCTTGGTCAAGGCGCACCCAGTTAGTAGCACCAGCGGTGGGTAGGTCAGACTTTTGCACCCACTGCTCCAGCTGGCGCTGCCGAGATGGGGGGAGATCGGTCACAGTCAACAAATCATCAGTAGGGAGATGGAGGGAAGGAGGTAGACATAAGCCGGGTTCTGTTCCCCTGTTGCCAGGGGGGCGGTTATCTATCTGGGACGCTTGTTGCCAAGCGCCTCTTGCGGTACGTAACAGCGGGGCTGGAAAAAGACCAACCTTGCCCCTCGACCTTGCACCCGACCGGGGTTTACCGAGCCAGCACCTCTCGATGCTGCTGGTGCGCTCTTACCGCACCCTTGCACCCTTACCTGTGCCCCGAAAATTTCGAAGCCATCGGCGGTATGTTTCTGTGGCACTCTCCTCACGGTCGCCCGCACTGGGCGTTACCCAGCAGGTCTGGTCTTTCGGGAGCCCGGACTTTCCTCAGATTGGCGATCGCCAATCCGCAACCACCTGCGCTACCTCCCTCTTGTTAATAGTTTAAGCCCCAAGGTAGAAACGCTGCGCTAAAATAGCTGAGGCAAAGTAGGGATGCTCCTGCTGGTGTGAGCAGGGTTTGGGAAGAATGGCAGATGGGTGAGTAAGGGATGGGGCGATCGCGCTGTCCTGACGCTATCGCTATCAGCCTACGACCCAACCAATAAAAAACGCCCTGGCTAACCCAAGTTAGCCAGGGCGTTTAAGATCAATCGTCCTAGAGGGCTTCGGTTTGGTCGTCGATCAAGAGATCATCGTCGATACCCTCGATACCAATCCCATTCCCCAATCCGGGGAAGTCACCGTTGCCGCGCGGAGTGCCATCATCCAGCGACATGCCGCCGATCATCTCATCGTCATTGAGCATGCTGAGGTTGCCCTCTAAGTCATAACTGCGAGCGGTGAAATCATCTAGCACCACGTCCTGGAGCACCATGTCGTCGTCCAAAATGGCCGACTCATAGGCCGGGTCAAGTTCTGGCGCTGGCGACTCCTCATAGGCGTTGTAGCCCGTCCCGGCCGGAATCAAACGACCGATGATGACGTTCTCCTTCAGGCCGCGCAGCCAGTCCGACTTGCCTTCGATCGCCGCTTCCGTCAGCACTCGGGTGGTTTCCTGGAAGCTAGCCGCAGAGATGAAGCTATCGGTGTTCAGCGAAGCTTTCGTAATCCCCAGCAGCACCGGCGTATATTCCGCCGGTGCACCGCCCGTGATCGCCATAGCCTCGTTGACCTGCTCCACCTGGTAGATTTCTACCAGCTCACCGGGCAGCATGGTGGTATCACCGCCATCGTCAATGCGGCACTTCGACGACATCTGCCGCACAATCACCTCAGTGTGCTTGTCAGAAATGTCAATGCCCTGGGACTGATACACCGACTGCACCTCGTTCACCAGGAACGACTGCACCTCCTGTAAGGCCCCCAGCGCCGCATCATGGATGCCCATGCCCAGGCTGAGGTTGTACTTAAAGAACACCTCCAGAATCTGGTGGGGGTTGGCAGGGCCGTCGGTGAGGTGCTCAGCGGTGCTCACCCGCTGGCCGTCCGAGACAATCACATTCTGTCCAGGACTAATCGGATATTCCGTCACCACGCCATCATCTTCGATGATTTTGACCTCGACAGTCTCGTCATCGCTATAGACTACCTGGGCATTGCCGGGGCGCTCAGACAGCACACAGGCCTCCTTGGGTTTGCGGGCCTCCAGCAGTTCCTCAATCCGGGGTAGACCCTGGATGATGTCGCCAGTTTTAGCCCGCTCAAACACCAGTAGCACCAGGTTGTCACCCCGCTGTACCAGGTCACCATCTTCAATGTGCAGTACGGCACCGGTAGACACGCGGTAGGGACGAGCCAGCCGCAGAGAGATTTGGTCGCCGTCTATGGCGGTTACCTGGCCAGACTCTATGTGGGTCAGGCCCGGAGCCATTTCAGTATCGGCAACCACCAGATCGCCCACCTTCACCGTTGGCTCTTTGCCCTGCAGGTCGACCTTCATGCGGTCAGACTCGCGCACAACCAGCACACGGCGAACAGCCTCTTGCCCTTCGCGAATACCGCGCACCTCACCTGCTTCTTTACAGCGAATCTCGGTGCGAGCGACGACCGCGCCCGGCTCAATCTGTTGGCCATCTTCTACTAGCAGACGGGTGACGGTGCTGCCCTGGGTTTGGTCAGCCACCACGTCACGGCGAATTACCTGAGTTTCGAGCACCACCATTTGCAGTCGCATCAGGTCGGCATCGCTGTCGTCGGGGACCAGCTCAATGTCGGCCACGACGTGAGGTGATTCGTCTTCGATGTCGAGTACCAGCTGAGTGCGCAGCAGCTCAACTCCAACCACCGACTTCACCCGTTCCCCATCCTTAAAGGGAATCCGCTGGATGGCGCGCAGTTTGATCGAACCGGCGGCATCGGCGGCACTGTCTTGGCTGGGTACAGCGGGCTCGTTGGGCACCACGTATTCTTCCACCGGGCGAAGCAGCAGGGCGGGGCCATCGGGGGTTTCAACATACTCGACGTAGCGCAGGGCGTCGGCCACCAGGCCCGGCATCACCTCTTCGCCAGCGTTGACCAGCGTGCCGTCGCGATCCATCACGTCCTCAGGGGCATCCACCATGTGAATGTCGCCGGGCTTGACCAAGATCTCGCGCAGAATGTCGTTCTTTTGGGTGACTTCGACCACGCCGCTGTTTTGGCAGAAGATGTCTTTAACAACCTCAGTGCCCGCTTCCAGGTACTGGCCGTCTTCCACCATCAGCAGAGAAATGTCTTTGTTGACCTCGTGGGCCTCCTCAGGAATCCACAGCAGGGTACCACCCTGAACGACTTCATAGCCCTGCTTCCCCTTACCTTTTTTGGCTACATCGACCCCCGCAAACTTGACGATACCGCCAGTTTGGGTGTGGAAGCGATCGTCTTCGAGTTCAGCAATCACCTGGCCGCTGGTGACCTTGGCCCCCGGTGTGGCAATCAGAGAAAACCGCTGACCATGAGCAGTCTCAATGAAGTAGTGCTCCCGACCCTGACCCTGTTCCTTGCGTACATGGGCTTGGTCAAGCATGACGGAGGCAGTGATGATTTCAACCTCGCGAGTGCCTTTTTCGTCGTCGGCTTCGGGCAAACGGACCAAACCACCCCGTTCAGTGGTGAGTTTGGTCTCGGCTAGGGTGTCATCGGCGTTGACGTAGTCGCCGTTGCGCACCACAGGCTCCGCACTGGGAGGTAGGTTGTAAACATCACCGGCTAGCACCCACAATAGACCGCCCCGCTGGGCTAGGCGGGTGGTGTTGCCCTGACGGTCGGTTTTTTCTTCCTGCACTAGACCGGCGAATTTCACCTCCCCAGCCAAGTCGGAGGTCACGTCCTTGGTAGCCTTCTCGGTCACTTTGCGGGTGCGCCCTGCGGAGGGTAGCTCAGCCAAGAGCTGATCCTTTTGGACGGTTTCACCGTCATCGACAAACAGAATCGTGCCCTGGGGTAGCGATTCAGATTTGTTCTTGCCGCTGCCCTCAATCACCACATCAGCGTTCGACTCGATCATCAACGCATCCTCGCCGTAGCGGGTGCGGAAGGCACGGGTCTTCAGATTTTTAGGCAGCTTGACGGTGCCGTCTTTGCTAGCCCGGATGCGGGGGGCCACTTCGCCGGTAAAGGTACCGCCGGTGTGGAAGGTGCGCATGGTCATCTGGGTGCCGGGCTCGCCGATGGACTGGGCGGCAATGATGCCCACGGCTTCGCCCAGGTCAACCATTTCAGAGTGAGCCAGGCTCCAGCCGTAGCAGAGGCGGCAGACGGAGCGGGTGGCTTCGCAGGTGAGGGGCGATCGCACCACTACGCCTTCAACTCCAGCCTCAGCCAGCATTTCCGCCGTCTCTGGAGATACGGGATGGTCTTTCTCCAGCAGCACCTCGCCAGTTTTAGGATGCACCACATCTTCGGCCACCACCCGGCCCAGCAGACGATTCTCCAAAGGAATCAGGATCCGCTCACCGTCGGTCATACTGCGCAGGGGAATACCGCGGGTCGTACCGCAGTCATGTTCCCGGATGATCACATCCTGGGAAACGTCTACGAGACGACGGGTGAGATAGCCTGAGTCGGCGGTTCGAAGCGCCGTATCGACCAGACCCTTCCGGGCTCCGTAGGAGGAGATCACGTACTCCGTAACGGTCAACCCCTCGCGGAAGTTGGTCTTAATCGGTAGGTCGATGATTTCCCCCTGAGGGTTGGCCATCAGACCCCGCATACCCACCAGTTGGCGCACCTGGGAGATGTTTCCTCGGGCTCCCGAGAAGGCCATCATGTACACCGAGTTGAGAGGGTTGTTTTCCTTAAAGTTCTTCACCACCTGGTCCTTCAGCTCTTCGCTGGTGTCGTTCCAGGTGTCAATTACCTTAGTGAGCCGCTCTACTTCAGTGATTTCGCCGCGCGTGTACCGCTCTTCGGTAATGCGAATGTCTTCTTCGGCAGCGGCCAGCATGCCCTTTTTCTCCTGGGGTACCTGGAGATCTTCCACGCTAATGGAGACCCCAGCCCGGGTGGCGTACTTAAAGCCCAAGTCTTTGATGCGATCGGCCATCTGCGACGTGCGGGCGGTGCCGTAGTGGGTAAACGACCAGGAGATCAGCTTTTTGAGCTGCTTCTTATCGATAATCCGGTTCCGAAAGGTCAGAGAGGTTTGAGGTGCCCCTTGCTCAGCCATAGGTTTCGCCCTTGTGTAGTGATGTTCGTGCTGTGTCGGTGGTGTGGTGTGGCCTCTAGCCTGCGATCGCGTCGAGCACCGCCTTGTTGTAGATAATGCGGCCCGCCGTGGTCTTGATGTACTGGGAGATTAACTGGCCTTCGCTGTCTACCCGCACTCGGCGATCGGGGTAAATTTCGGTAATGCTGCCATCTTCAGACTCCATCCGCTCTGGGGACGTGTTTTTAGGCTGGTCAGACTCTACCTCGCCGTCAAACCGCAGCCAGACCTTGGCATGGAGATCCACCAATCCCTGCTCGAAAGCCATAATGGCATCTTCCATGCTGCCGAAGTAGTGGCCCTCGCCCTTAGTGGCGTCAGGGTTTTCCGCCGTCAGGTAGTAGCAGCCCAGCACCATATCCTGCGATGGGGTAATAATGGGCTGGCCAGTAGCAGGCGACAGCACATTATTCGAAGCCAGCATCAGCAGCCGTGCCTCCGACTGCGCCTCAAGGGACAACGGTACGTGCACCGCCATCTGGTCACCGTCAAAGTCAGCGTTAAAGGCTGGACACACCAGCGGGTGCAGCTGAATCGCTCGCCCTTCCACCAGAATGGGTTCGAACGCCTGAATCCCCAAACGGTGCAGCGTCGGAGCCCGGTTGAGCATCACCGGGTGGCTCTCAATCACCTCTTCCAGCACGTCCCACACACTAGGGTCGTTGTGCTGAATCAGCTTTTTCGCCGCCTTGATGTTGTTGACCAGACCCTGGCGAATCAGCCGGTGGATCACAAAGGGCTGAAACAGTTCGATCGCCATCTCCCGAGGCAACCCGCACTGGTGAATTTGCAGCTTAGGTCCCACGACAATTACAGAACGACCCGAGTAGTCAACCCGCTTACCCAAGAGGTTCTGCCGGAAGCGCCCCTGCTTACCTTCGATAATGTCGGAGAGTGACTTCAGCGGGCGATTGTTGGCCCCCACCACCGTGCGACCCCGGCGACCGTTGTCGATCAGCGCATCCACCGCCTCTTGCAGCATCCGCTTTTCGTTGCGAACGATAATTTCAGGAGCCAGAATCTCCTGAAGGCGAGCCAGTCGGTTGTTGCGGTTGATCACCCGCCGGTAGAGATCGTTCAGGTCAGAGGTTGCAAAGCGACCCCCGTCTAGCTGAACCATCGGCCGTAAATCGGGCGGAATCACCGGAATCACGTCCAGCACCATCCACTCGGTCTTAGAGCCCGTGGCGATGAAGTTGTCAATCACCCGCAGGCGCTTGATCAACTTGGCTCGCTTCTGACCCTTGGAGTTGGCGATGTCTTCCCGCAGCTTCTCCGCTGTGGCTTCTAGCTCCAAATCCTCCAGCAGTCGCTGGAGGGCTTCAGCACCAATGCCGACCTCTACCCCAGCCAGCTCAGTCTCTTCGTCGTAGAGCTGATCTTCAATCTCGATCCACTGATCTTCAGTCAGCAGCTGCTTATAGCTGAGATTCTCAGCATTGCCCGCATCCAGCACCACGTAGGCGTTGAAGTAGACAATCTGCTCCACGTCCCGCAGGGGCATATCGAGCAAAATGGCGATGTAGCTCGGGATGCCCTTCAAGTACCACACGTGGGCCACCGGAGCGGCCAGCTTGATGTAGCCCATGCGGTGGCGACGCACCCGCGATTCAGTCACCTCTACACCACAGCGCTCGCACACAATGCCGCGATGGCGCACACGCTTGTACTTACCACAGTGGCATTCCCAATCCTTAGCGGGGCCAAAGATGCGCTCACAGAACAGCCCGTCCATTTCAGGCTTGAGAGTGCGGTAGTTAATGGTTTCAGGCTTGGTTACTTCGCCCACGATTTGCCCGTTGGGCAGGGTACGTTCCCCCCACTGGCGAATGCGTTCGGGGGAGGCTAATCCGATTTTGACGTAGTCAAACCGTTGTTCTAGCTTGGCCATGCTGGGTTATTTTCCTTGTAAGCGCGCTCGGTCTGATCAATGCAGGTTAGGCCGACCTCCGGAACTGGGTCAGACACAATTCCGGGGTCGGATCAGGGACAGGCTAGTCTTCTACTTCCTCTAGCTCTTCATCCCGGGCGATGGACTCATAGGTGGGGCGAGAAGGGGTACGGCGACTGTTGACGTCGGCCATAAGATCCACTTCGGTATCGCGACTGGTGCCGTCTTCGCGAGTTTCTACCTTATGCACCGCAATGTCTAAACAGAGGGACTGTAGCTCTCGCATCAGCACCTTAAAGGACTCAGGAGTACCTGGTCGAGGAATCGACTTGCCCTTGACGATCGCATTGAGCGCCTCATTGCGCCCCTGCATATCGTCCGACTTGACCGTCAGCAACTCCTGGAGCGTGTAGGCTGCCCCAAAGGCTTCCAAGGCCCAAACTTCCATTTCTCCAAAGCGCTGGCCACCCTGCTGGGCCTTGCCACCCAGAGGCTGCTGAGTCACCAGAGAGTAAGGGCCGGTAGAACGGGCGTGGATCTTGTCGTCGACCAGGTGCACCAGCTTCAGCATGTAGGCTCTACCGACGGTAATAGCCTTGTCAAAAGCTTCACCGGTACGACCGTCCCGCAACACAATTTTGCCGGGGTCGTCAGGGTTGAAGATCCAGTCTTTGCCGCTGGTTTCTCGGGCCTCCATCAGCTTGCCGTGAGTAGAGTTGCGAGAGGCCTCCTCTCCGTACATCTCGTCGAAGGGAATCACCTTGAAGCGACAATCAAGGTTGTCGGCAGCCCAGCCCAGCAGGCACTCAAACACCTGCCCCACATTCATCCGCGAAGGTACCCCCAGGGGGTTGAGGGCAATATCAATTGGGGTGCCATCGGGCAGATATGGCATATCTTCAATGGGCAAAATACGGGAAATAATTCCCTTGTTGCCGTGGCGACCAGCCATCTTGTCGCCCACCTGAATCTTGCGCTTTTGGGCCACATAGACCCGCACCACCATGTTGGCACCGGGGGGCAGCTCATCGCCCTGCTCTCGAGTAAACACCCGCACATCGACGACCCGGCCTTTCTCTCCGTTGGGCACTCGTAGGGAGTTGTCGCGCACATCTCGGGCTTTTTCACCAAAGATGGCCCGCAGCAGCTTCTCTTCAGGGGGTTGGTCAGACTCGCCCTTAGGCGTGACCTTGCCCACCAGAATGTCGCCCGACTCTACCCAGGCTCCGATGCGAATGATCCCAGTTTCATCCAGCTGGCGCAGGGCATCTTCCCCAACGTTGGGAATTTCCCGAGTAATTTCCTCTGGGCCAAGCTTGGTCTGGCGGGCCTCGATCTCAAACTTCTCCACGTGAATTGAGGTGTAGACATCGTCGTACACCAAACGCTCGCTGAGTAGAATAGCGTCCTCGTAGTTGTAGCCTTCCCAGGGCATATAGGCGACCAAAACGTTCTGCCCCAGGGCCAGTTCACCGCCTTCGGTAGCCGAACCGTCGGCCAACACCTGGCCCGACTGCACCTTCTCCCCAGGGAATACAATGGGGCGCTGGTTCAGACAGGTATCTTGGTTAGAGCGCTGGTACTTTTGCAGTTCGTACTCGTGGACGTTGCCCTCAGGGTCACGAACCTTAATTAGGTCAGCATCCAGATAGACAATCTCCCCGTCGGTGCGACTGATGATCACCATACCGGAGTCGCGGGCGGCCTGGGCTTCTAGACCAGTGCCCACCAGAGGCCGCTCGGGCTGAAGCAGCGGCACGGCCTGGCGCTGCATGTTAGAACCCATCAGGGCTCGGTTAGCATCATCGTGCTCTAGGAAAGGAATTAGCGAGGTTGCTACAGAGATAATCTGTACGGGCGACACCGCGACATAGTCCACCTCAGTGGAATCAGTAGTGGTGAAGTCTTGGCGATAGCGCACCGGAATCGTGCTGCCAATGATGTATCCGTTTTCATCAGTGGCAATGTCACCAGGAGCAACCCGTAGATCGTCTTCCTCATCGGCGGTCATATAAATGGGCTCGACGTCTTTAAAGACCCGACCGTTCTCAGCTTTGAAGAAGGGGGTTTCAATAAAGCCAAATTCATTCACTCGGGCGTGAGTCGCCAGAGAGCCAATCAGTCCGGCGTTGGGGCCTTCCGGAGTCTCAATGGGGCAGATGCGTCCGTAGTGGGAGGGGTGAATATCCCGCACGGCGAAACCGGCCCGCTCTCGGGTGAGACCGCCAGGGCCGAGGGCGCTAATGCGTCGCTTGTGGGTTAGCTCGGCCAGAGGGTTGGTTTGATCCATAAACTGGGAGAGCTGGCTGGAGCCAAAGAACTCTTTAATGGCAGCCACCAGAGGCTTCGGGTTAACCAGAGAGGCTGGGGTCAGCGAGTCTGAGTCAGAAACGGTCATGCGTTCCCGAATAATGCGCTCTAGGCGGTTAAGACCTACCCGAACCTGGTTTTGCAGCAGCTCACCTACGGAACGCACCCGGCGGTTACCGAGGTGGTCAATGTCGTCGATAGAGCCGATATCAAATTCGAGGTTGATCAGGTAGTCAATCGCCGACAGAATGTCTGTCGGAGTCAATACCCGAGTGGCATCGGGTACGTTAAGACGCAGCTTGCGGTTGAGCTTGTAGCGTCCTACCCGACCCAGGTCGTAACGTTTTGGATCAGAGAAGCGCGAGTGCAGCAATTGCTCACCGCCAGCCACGGTGGGAGGTTCTCCGGGACGCAGCTTGCGGTAAAGCTCTAGCAGGGCCTCTTCTTCGCTGAACTGGCCCTCTTTCTCAATAGTTTTTTGGAAGTAGTCGGGGTGACGCAGAGAGTCAAAGATCTCGTTGTCGGTTAGCCCTAATGCCTTGAGCAGCACCTGGGCCGATAGCTTGCGGGTCTTGTCGATGCGAACCCAGACCAGGTCGTTTTTATCGGTCTCAAACTTAAGCCAGGCTCCCCGGTTGGGGATCAGGTTAGCGTTGTAGGTGCGGCGACCGTTTTTGTCGGTCTCGGCCTTGTAGTAAACCCCAGGGCTACGCACAATCTGGTTGACGATAACTCGCTCTGCACCGTTGATGATGAAGGTGCCGCGATCGGTCATTAAAGGCAAGTCGCCAATGAAGACTTCCTGTTCTTTAATCTCCCCAGTTTCCTTGTTAATTAGCCGGGTGGGCACGTACATCTGCACGGCGTAGGTGGCATCCCGCCGCTTAGCCTCGTCAACGTCATACTTAGGGCTTTTGAGCTTGTACTGCTTGCCGAGGAAATGCAGCTCAAGTTTGCCGGTATAGTCGGTAATAGGAGAAAAGCTTTCCAGCTCTTCGATCAACCCTTCTTCTAGGAACCAGCGAAAACTAGACCGCTGAATTTCTACCAGGTCAGGCAGGACAAAGTTGGGGGGAGCTTGGTAAACGGTGGTTTCAGTCATGGGTCTCCTAGTGCAGGTTGGCCAGGTGCAGGTGGCCAAGATCAACGACGCGTCTGGAACAGCAGGCAACAGCGAACAAATTGCCTTTTTAATTAAGCTAACGGCCTAACCGCCCGCTGGGGTCGGAAGACGAAATGTATCGGCATCAGCGGAGGAAAATATAAGGGACTTGGGTAGGTTAAACAACGTCACAGCGTTACAAGTAGTGGTTTGGGCTAAATCCTCGAACTCAATCTGGCGCAGCTCAGCTAGGTGGGCCGCAACATGATGTACAAAGGCTGGCTGATTGCGTCGCTCCTTGCGGCGAGGCTCAGGGGTAAGAAAGGGACAGTCGGTTTCGACCAACAGTCGATCGCTGGGCACCATCTGGGCTGAAGCCTTCACCTGATGGGCATTCTTAAAGGTAACGATGCCGCTAAAGCTGATATAGAAGCCCAGATCTAAAAACGTTTGGGTTTCTTCTGGGGTGCCTGACCAGCAATGCATTACACCAGTAATAGGCCCAACGGCTCGCTGAAACTCTTGAATTACTTCAGCAGTAGCTAAGGCCGCATCTCGACAGTGAACGATAACCGGCAGACCTTGGCGGCGGGCAATGGTCAACTGCTGCCAGAAGGCTTCGCGCTGCACGGTTTCATCATCGGCTTTATAAAAGTCGAGGCCGGTTTCGCCAATGGCTACGACTCGACTGTCCGAAGCCGCTAGCTGAGCAATTTGATCTGCCGTAACGCTACTCCACTTGTCCATATCGAGGGGATGAAGCCCCACCGATAAAAACAGCTCTGGGATACGATCGGCAATTCGCTGCATTGTCGAAAACTCCCCTGGCTCTACGCAGGAATGTACCAAAGCCAAAACCCCGGCCTGTCGCCAGGCCTGGGTTAGTTCGTCAAGATCCCCAGCGAACGTTTCAAAGTTGAGATGTACGTGGGTATCAACCAGAGGCATAGGGAATGCAGCGACAAAAACGGCAGGCAGCGTAGGTCAGCCCAAGGATGCCTAAGACGCAGCTCCCGCCGTCTCCTGAGCCTTGAGCACTCGCGCGATGCGTGACTTCTTACGCGCCCCTGTGTTGGGGTGAAGCACGCCACGCTTAACAGCTTTATCGATCTTGCTGTAGGCGGCGGCCATGGTCGATTCGACCTGTTTGAGAGAGTCGGGGCTAGGGTCAGCCTGATGAGCCTCGACCGCTGCGAGGTAGTTTTTGGTTAAGGTTTTAACCGCTGATTTGTAGGATCGGTTATGGAGCCGATTGCGCTCGGCAACTTCAATTCGTTTCAGTGCAGACTTAATGTTTGCCACAGTTCGCCCTAGCTTAACAAGATTAATTGACTGGATAAAACATGTTAGCACCTAACAGCGCCATTGGTGTAATTGAATGCATTGGTTTCCTGCCAAATTGGTCTTTAGATCGACTAGGATGTTAGAACACTGGCGTTGACGGCTTTTCGGGGACATTTTACCTCCCTTTAAGGGTCAACCTAGCCGACTGCACCTTGCTGGCTTATCGGGATTCCTAGCTGTAATGCTCCGCATCACTCATCAGCTAACTGAGGCAAAAACAGAGCTGCAACGCATCTGTGCCCGTACCCACGACGACCAGGTCGTCCACAAGGAAGCAACAGTTCGAGAGATCTTGCACGCTGTGCGTCGCCAGGGAGATCAGGCGCTGTTGCAGTACACAGCGGATTTTGACGGCGTGACCCTGGTGGCTGAGGGTTTGCGCTTTTCGGGAGCGGAACTGGATGCTGCCTACCAACAGGTTAGCAAGGGCCTGCTCGATGCGATTCGTCTGGCCTGCAAGAATGTAGAGTCATTTCATCGTCAGCGGTTGCCCCAGAGCTGGGTGCGCTTTGAAGACAATGGGGTGGTGCTCGGCAAGCGTTATACCCCCGTCGATCGCGCTGGGCTGTACGTGCCTGGCGGGCGTGCTTCATACCCGAGCACTGTGATTATGAACGCTATTCCAGCGCGGGTGGCTGGGGTGCCCAGAATCGTGATGGTGACTCCTCCTAGCAAAACTGGTACGGTCAACCCTGCCGTGCTGGTCGCGGCCCAGGAGGCTGGGATCACGGAGATCTATCGGGTTGGGGGAGCCCAGGCGATCGCAGCCCTGGCCTACGGTACCGAGACGATCCCGGCTGTCGATGTGATTACTGGCCCCGGCAATATCTATGTGACGCTGGCTAAAAAGCTCGTGTTTGGGACGGTGGGAATTGACTCTTTAGCTGGCCCTTCGGAAGTGTTGGTGATTGCTGACCATACGGCTAACCCGGCCCACGTAGCGTCTGATTTGTTGGCCCAGGCTGAACATGACCCGATCGCTGCTGCCATCTTGATCACTACGAGTGCTTCTCTTGCAGAGCAGGTGGCAGCTGAGGTAGATCGACAGCTCGCAGGCCACCCGCGCCAGACGCTGACGGAGAAGGCGATCGCCAACTACGGACTGGCAGTTGTTGTCGACAGTCTAGAGCAAGCTGCCGATCTCTCTAATGGTTTTGCGCCTGAGCACCTTCAGCTAGAGGTCGCCGAACCCTGGGACTTGCTGGAGTATGTGCGCCACGCCGGGGCGATCTTTTTGGGGCACTCGACCCCGGAGGCGGTGGGTGACTACCTGGCCGGGCCTAACCACACCTTGCCCACCTCTGGGGCCGCTCGCTACGCTTCACCCCTGTCTACCGAAACGTTTATGAAGCATTCCAGCTTAATCCAGTACTCATCGGAGGCGCTGCGGGGCGTAGCTGAGGCGATCGCCGTACTGACTGAAACCGAAGGGCTGCCCTCCCATGGTGACTCAGTGCAGCGGCGAGTGCAGCCCGACAGCAGCGACGGTGCTCCCAACCTCTAATAACGCATCCGCTCCAGCTTTAAAGATGGGCGGTGTGCCTGGTGCCTGTGGCACAATTAACGGGTTCACGCTTCTGGGGTCTGGGTTAAGCTGCTATGACGAAGTTTGTGTTTGTAACCGGCGGCGTGGTGTCGAGTATCGGCAAAGGCATCGTGGCCGCCAGCCTGGGGCGGTTGCTCAAGTCACGTGACTATTCCGTTTCCATTCTCAAGCTCGATCCCTACATCAATGTTGACCCCGGCACCATGAGCCCGTTTCAGCACGGGGAGGTGTTTGTGACCGAAGACGGCGCTGAAACCGACCTCGACCTGGGCCACTACGAACGCTTCACCGACACGGCCATGTCTAGACTAAACAGCGTCACCACGGGCTCGATCTACCAGGCGGTGATTAACCGCGAGCGGCGGGGCGACTACCAGGGGGGCACGGTGCAGGTGATTCCCCACATCACCAACGAAATCAAGGAGCGGATTCACCGGGTAGCGCGCAACACTAACCCCGATGTGGTGATTACTGAGATTGGCGGCACCGTAGGCGACATCGAATCGCTGCCTTTCCTGGAGGCGATTCGCCAGTTTCGCAAAGACGTGGGGCGTCAAGACGTGCTCTACATGCATGTGACTCTGGTGCCCTACATTGCCTCGGCGGGAGAACTCAAGACTAAGCCCACCCAGCATTCGGTGAAGGAGCTGCGCTCCATTGGCATTCAGCCCGATATTTTGGTGTGCCGCTGCGAGTGCCCCCTGCCCCAGCCAATGAAGGAAAAGATTGCTGAGTTCTGTGACGTGCCCGCGGAGGCAGTGATCACCTGTCAGGATGCCAGCAGCATCTACGAGGTGCCCCTCAAGCTAGAGCACGAAGGGCTGGCCCACCAGGCGATCAAGATTTTGGCCCTCGACCAGCGTCATCCTCACCTGGGGCAGTGGGAGTCTCTAGTAGAAGGGCTCTACAGCTCCAGTCGACCGGTAGACATTGCTATTGTCGGCAAGTACGTCAGCCTCAACGATGCTTATCTGTCGGTGGTGGAAGCTCTGCGCCATGCGGCGATCGCCCATCGGGCCGCCCTTAACGTGCGCTGGATCAACTCTGAAGATATAGAGGTCAACGGCCCGGATGCTCATTTGAGCGGTATCAACGGCATTCTAGTGCCGGGGGGGTTTGGCTCTCGGGGAATTGACGGCAAGGTGCAGGCCATTCGGTATGCCCGCGAGCGAGGAATTCCCTTTTTGGGGCTGTGCCTGGGCATGCAGTGCTCGGTGGTGGAGTGGGCTTGCAATGTTGCTCACCTAGAAGGTGCCGATAGCTCAGAGTTTTCCCCTGAGACACCCAACCCGGTGATCAGCCTGCTGCCTGAGCAGCAGGACGTGGTTGATTTGGGCGGTACCATGCGCCTGGGGCTCTACCCCTGCCGTCTTGCCCCTGACACCCTGGCCAGCCGCCTCTATGGTGAAGAGGTGGTCTACGAGCGCCATCGCCACCGCTACGAGTTCAACAACGCCTACCGCAACCTATTCCTAGAATCGGGATATCAGGTCAGCGGTACTTCTCCTGATGGTCGCCTGGTGGAAATTATCGAGCTGCCTAGTCATCCGTTCTTTATTGCTAGCCAATTTCACCCCGAGTTTCAATCGCGCCCCAGCGCCCCCCACCCGCTGTTTTTAGGGTTGGTCAATGCGGCCCTGGGCACCACAATGGCCCACACCCCGGTATCTCTGGAAGTTGGGGCGACCGTCGATAGCTAAATCTGTAGGGATACTAGTGACGCTCCTAGGGTAGCCCTTAGCCGCAGCAGAGGGCTGGGCTGGTGGGATACTCTAGGGCAACCACCGGCGGACAGCAGGAGTTGTTCTGATCTTGGCCCACCAGCCAGTAGGTCGTCATACTATCGCCACTTTTGAGGCAGATGGGGCCGCGGGGCTCTAGGGTGAATTGGTCTTTGAGGTGGGTATAGGTCAGCTCTGAAACCTGTATTTTGCCCGCTTCGCCCGTGGTTTCCATAAAGCTGGCGATGTTGACGGTATCGCCCCAGAGGTCGTAGATAAACTTGCGAATGCCGATCACCCCGGCCACGACGCTGCCTGAGTTAATGCCAATGCGCAGCTCAAAGGGGCGACCATCGGGCCGACAAAAGTCGCGAACGGTCGTCTGCATGTCGAGGGCCATGCGGGCGATCGCCTGGGCATGGTCAGGGCGAGACGTGGGTACTCCCGCCGCCACCATGTAGGCATCGCCAATGGTTTTAATTTTTTCGAGCTTGTAGATGGCGGCCAGTTCGTCAAACCGAGAAAACATGCGGTTGAGCAGCTGCACCAGCTCGCAGGGGGTGAGTTTGGCCGCTACGGTGCTAAAGTCCACGATGTCGGCAAACAGAATTGTGACGCCGTCGAAATGATCGGCGATCGCCTGCTCCTGTTCCTTCAGCCGCTGGGCGATTTGAAAGGGCAGCACATTGGTCAGCAGTTCTTCGGAGCGCTGACGCTGGCGACGCAGCTCGGCTTCAGCCAGCTGACGCTCTTTAATTTCGGCCTGGAGCTGCTGATTTTGAGTTTCAAGCATGAGCTGCTGCCGACGCAGGGCCAGCTGATGCTTGACCCGCAGCAGCACCTCATAGGCCATAAAAGGCTTGACGATATAGTCGGCTGCCCCCAGCTGAAAGGCCTGTTCTTTTTCGGCTTCGGCATCGCGAGCGGTGAGAAAAATCACCGGAATGCTCTGGGTAGCTGGGTCAGCTTTGAGATGGCGGCACACGGCAAAGCCATCCATAGTGGGCATGGTGATGTCGAGCAAAATCAGATCGGGAGGGGCTAGGGCAATGGCATTGAGAGCCAGCGCTCCGCTGATTGCCTTGCGACAGCGGTAGCCTTCGATTTCAAGAATGGTGGACAATACCCGTAGGTTGTCAGGGATATCATCTACCAGCAGAATGTCGACATCCTCGTTGGCGTGGGGTTTGGCGGTGAGCATAGGTGAAGCTACAGGGAAACGGGTGTGGTGGGAACAGCCGTCAGGTCGATAATGACATCGAGGCGAAAATCGTTGACCAGGCGGTCTAGCCGCTGGGCTAAAACCTTCTGCTCATCGGGAAGTTGGGCAATCAGCTGGCGAACCTGCCGATCGTTGGCGGCCTGAGCCGCCTGGTGAATTTGAGTCAGCCAGTCGGGAGCTAAAGCGCTGAAATCGGCTTGGGTAAGGAAGCGATAATCTCTGCTTGAGCTTTGGAGGTCAACGCCAAGAGGGCCAAACGTCAGCGTTTGAGCTTCGGTTTCTGTGGCTTCGGCGTACTGGTAGATGAGGCCCAGGCTGCACCCAATTTGGTTTAACAGCTGATCGCGCTGCAGGGGTTTGGGCAGTACAGCATCACAGCCCGCCGCGATGCAGTCTGACTGCTGCTCTTCAAACACGCTAGCGGTAACGGCCACAATCACCGTGGCGCTGCCGCCGGAGAGTTGGCGCAGCTGGCGAGCCACGCCATAGCCGTCGAGTACAGGCATCCGCATGTCTAGACAGATGAGATGGGGCTGCCAGGTTGTCCATAGCGCGATCGCTTCTTCCCCCTGGCTAGCTTCGCGCACCTCAAACCCAACTCCCTCCAACCAGTGACGCATCAGTAGACGGCTTTCGGCCACATCGTCTGCGACCAAAATGCGGTAGCTGGGCTGGTTGGGGGCGAGGTGAACAATGGACCGTTCTGCCCTGGTGGGCTCGATCAGGGCCGTGGTAACCGCCCCGACCGGGAGGCTTAGGGTAAAGGTCGAGCCCCTGCCGGGCAGGCTTGATACGGTAATGGTGCCCCCCATTAGCTGAGCAAAGTTGTTGCTAAGGGATAGGCCTAATCCTGTCCCTTCAGCAGAGCGTCGCCCCGACTGAGTTTGCTCAAAGGGCTGAAACAGGTAGGACAGCTCGTCGGCGTCGATACCTACTCCGGTGTCTTGCACCGTGATTTCGAGCCAGTGGGTTTTGCTGTCGCTGCTGGCGAGGGTTAATCTGCTGCCCCGCAGCCGCGATCGCACGGTGACGCAGCCCTGGGCCGTAAATTTAATGGCGTTGCTGATCAGGTTGATCAGAATTTGCCGCAGCTTACCCTCGTCGGCCCACAGCCGATGGGCCAGCGGCGGCGGCTGAACCACCTCAAGGCGAATGCCCTTGGCTTCGGCTTTGAGCTGCAACATGTCGTTTACGGACTGGAGGAGATAGTGCAGATCGAAGGCCACTTCGTCGAGGCTAATTTTGTTGGCCTCAATTTTGGCCAGGGACAGCACATTGTTGATTAACCCCAGTAGATGGTTACCGCTGCGATTCACAATGGCAATTAGGTCGCGGTGGTCGTCGCTGAGGCTGGCGTCATCGTGCAGGATTTGGGTGAAGCCCAGAATGGCATTGAGGGGCGTGCGCAGCTCATGGCTCATGCTGGCCAGGAAGTCACCCTTGGCCTGGCTGGCGGCATCGGCGGCACGCTTGGCAATTGCTAAGGCCTGGGCCTGCTGCTGGGTTTTGCGCAGCAGGTTGGCCTGCTGTACGGCGGTACCCAACTGCGCCCCCACCTGGAGCACCATCTTCACCTCGTGGCGAGTCCAGGTGCGAACCTGGTGGTGGGCGTAAACCCCCAGCAATCCCCAGAGCTGGCTGCCAGCAAAAATCGGCACAATGACGTAGGCGCGGATCTGCCAGCGCTCTAAAAACTCCAGATAGCAGCTGTCGAACCCCTCGCTGTAGATGTCGTTAACGCGGTGGTAGGTGCGGTCTTGGCGGTAGGTTTCGGCCTGGGTTTCTTGCAGGTAGGTGTCTTCTAACAGCAGATAGCCTTCGTCAAAGCCGCTGTTTTGCATCTCACGAGCACCACAGTCGTCGCGCTCGAGCAGCGATTGCCCCGTAGCCGGATCGGCCACCGTTGAGGGGGCCATGGGGTCAGCAAGGACTTCAGCGACGACAGAACCACTCCAGTTGTCGTTGAAACGATAAATCCAGGCGCGATCGCAGCCAATCGCCTGCTGAAGTTCTTGGGTAGTAGCGGCAAAAATAGTTTCTAAATCGAGGGTTTGGCGCATGCGTTGCACAATGCGGATGACCGCCTTTTCCCGGTTGGCCACCGCTCGTACGGCTTCTTCGGCCTGCTTCTGAATGGTGATGTCGCTACAGGTACAGACCACCCGTTCGACAGCGCCAGCCTCGTTGAGCTGGGGGTCAGCGTTGACTAGCAGCCAGCGGGGTGGGTCGCCGATCGCAGCGCTCACCCCCACAATGACGTCCCCGATTGGAGCCTTTTGGGCAATGGCCTGCTGTACCGGTAGGTCGGCGGGCGCAAAGGGGCTGCCATCTTCGCGGCAAATTGTCCCCGCCTGCCCAAATACCAGAGGAGCACCGTCGGCCTCCGGCAGCAGCAAAAACTGTTGAGCCGCCCGGTTGCTAATCAAAATCTCGGCCTTGGCATTGAGCAGCAGTGCCCCCACCCCCATCTCGCGAATCAAGGTGCGAAAGCGCCGTTCGCTGTGGGATAACGCCTCTTTTTGCAGGCGCTGTTGGGTGAGGCGCTGGTTAACTCTCAGGGTGATGAGGATGCCCAGCAAAATCAGCCCGGCTCCCAACCCGACCGCTAGCGCCAGCCAGCGCCCCTCTAAGTCTGGCCAAACTTCAGCTGTTTCCATGGGAGTGGCGTTGGCTAAAAACACCGTCCCCGCCATGCCTGTATAGTGTAGACCACCAATGCCCAAGCCCAGACTCAGCACAGCTAGGTGGGTGGGCCAGCGATCGCCCTGCTTGGGGCGGCGGCGAGACCAGAGGATCAGGCCCAAGGCCACGGTCGAAGCAACGATGGCAATGGCTACCGAAAGCCCCACCAGGGGCCAGCGATAGCGAATGTGGGCGGGCATGGCCATGGCGGCCATGCCGGTGTAGTGCATCCAGGCGATCGCCAGCCCCATCACAGCGCCCGCTGCGCCTAGGCTCAGCCAGCTAAAGCCCGCGCGGCTGACCAACCATAGGGCTATCCCCGCTGCCAGCACCGCGCATACCAACGAGAGTCCGGTCGTGAGCAGGTCGTAGTTGACCGGCAGCGGCAACTCCAGGGCCAGCATGGCCACAAAGTGGGTAGCCCAAATGCCTGTACCCATCGCTAGGGCACCGCCCATCACCCAAGGCCACTGCCGCCATCCCGTTGCGGCTAAGATTTGCTGCCCTAGACTCAGCGTGGTGTACGAGGTCAGAATTGCAATTCCAAAAGACAAGCAGACTAAACCAGCGTTGTAATGACCAACAACCGTATGGGCCATCGTGGTAGTTTCAACCGAAGACTAAATAATAGAACTGTCTAGATGCACTTCTAGCTTTCCCGAAACCACCGTGCTCGCACCATTTTTCTGTGTCTTAGAGCACAATTTTTTCGGGATTACAAAATTTTGATAAATTGAGCCTTAGCTAAGTATATAAACGCACCACAATTCCCTAATGCTAGGGGTTGCCATGCCTTTCATAGAGAAAAACGGTGGTTGACTGTAGAAAATCAAATAGTCGTTTTAATCGGGGGTTTACCTTCAGGATAGATGCCCGATCTTCCACTGTATTGCCCTCATACTGAGGAAAACATTTTTTAGGATGGTTGTCCCCTGTCTTTGGAAAGATGCCTCGACTACTAAATGTGATTACATGCGCTCTAGTACTCGAATACCCAGCAGAGACAGGCCCAGCTTTAAGGTTTTGGCCGTTAGGTCACAGAGCAGCAGGCGCGAGGTGCGCTGGGGCTCTGCCGCCTGGAGCACCGAGCAGCGATCGTAGAACTGGTTGAACTTTTGGCTGAGCTCAAATAGGTATTGGCAGAGACGGTTGGGGTACAAATCCTGCGCCACTTCGCCCAGCACCTCGTCGAGCTGGAGCAGGTGGCGGGCCAGGGCAAACTCGCTGTCGTCTTCGAGATGAATGCGGGCCTCGGCGGGCAGATGGTCGAAGTCGATCGCGCCCTTGCGGCTGATGCCCTGCACCCGCACGTAGGCATAGAGCATGTAGGGGGCAGTATTCCCCGTCAGGGCTAGCATTTTGTCAAAGCTAAAGATGTAGTTGCTGGTGCGATTTTGGCTCAGATCGGCGTACTTGACCGCACCTAGGCCGACAGCTTCGGCCACGTTTTGAATGAACTCCTCCGTTTCCTGCCGTGCTTCGACTTGAATGCGAGCCTCCAGGTCGGTGCGGGCGCGACTGACGGCTTCATCCAGCAGATCCTTGAGCTTGACCGTATCGCCAGAGCGGGTTTTGAACTTTTTGCCGTCTTCGCCCTGCACCACGCCAAAGGGCACGTGGGTGAGCTCGACCCCAGCCGGAATCCACCCCGCTTTGGCGGCGACCTGAAACACCTGGGCAAAGTGGTTGCCCTGGCCGGCATCGACCACGTAGAGGACGCGCTCGGCCCCATCCTGCTGGGTGCGGTAGCGAATGGCGGCCAGGTCGGTGGTGGCGTAGTTGTAGCCACCGTCGGTTTTTTGGATGATCAGCGGCAGGGGGTCGCCGTCTTTGTTGGTAAAGCCATCGGCAAAGACCACCTTAGCGCCCTGATCTTCCACCAGCAGGCCCAGGGATTCGAGATCCTTAACCACCTCCGCTAGCAGGGGATTGTAGAAGGATTCGCCGCGCTCTTGGATTTGAATATTGAGGCGATCGTAGAGTTTTTGAAATTCTTGGCGGGACTGGTCGCAGAGGGCTTGCCAGGCTTTAGTAGAGGTTTCATCCCTCGATTGCAACCCCACTACAGCCTCGCGGGAGCGGGTTTTGAAGTCGTCGTCCTCATCGAAGCGCTTTTTGGCTTGCTTGTAGAAGGTCACCAGATCGCCAATGTCGACTTTGGAACCGGCTTCTAGCGCCGCAGGACAGGCTTCCTTCAAGTGGGTGATCAGCATGCCAAACTGGGTGCCCCAGTCGCCCACGTGGTTGAGCCGCAGCACGTCGTTGCCCATAAACTCCTGCACCCGCGCGATGGAGTCGCCGATGATGGTGGAGCGCAGATGCCCCACGTGCATCTCTTTGGCAATGTTGGGGCTAGAGAAATCGACAATCACTTTCTGGGGAGTTTTCACCGGCTCTACCCCCAGGCGCGGGTCGCCCTGCATCGCCCGCAGCTGGTTTTCTAAGTAGGCGGTTTGAAAGCGCAGGTTGATAAAGCCGGGGCCAGCAATTTCGGGCGGTTCGCAGAGGTCGCTGACATCGAGTTTTTCGACGATCTGCATCGCAATATCGCGGGGCTTTTGCTTCAGCGGCTTGGCCAGGGACATGGCTAGATTCGCCTGGTAGTCGCCAAACTTGGGGTTGCTCGTCGGCACCAGCATCGGGTCGGTACCCGCCAGGTCTGGGCCAAAGGCCGCGACCAAAGCCTGGTCAAACCGGACGGTAAGTTGTGCAAGTGTAGACTTCATGATGTGCGTTTCCTTAACCCCTGCCTGAGAAATTGTTTGCTGCTGCCGTAGGGTGGACACGGCCCACCAACCCATCCAAACCGCTACGGAACTGGACCTATGCCCTATTCACACCCGCTACTGACCGCCGAGGCGATCGCTGCCCTGCCCGAGTCCACCTTTGTCCATCCCCTCAATCCTAAAGCAATCCGCCATGGCCGGTCACTGGGCGATGCCGTTGGGTTTGAGCACATCGGCGTTCACCTAGTGCGGGTCAAACCCGGCCACGACTCAACTCAGTGCCATGTCCACCAGGCCGAAGAGGAATTCATCTATATTCTCTCGGGGCAAGGGCTGGCAACAATCGGTGACGAGACCGTGGAGGTTGGCCCCGGCGATTTCATGGGCTTTGCCGCTGGGGGACTAGCCCACGGCCTGACCAACCCCTTTACGGAAGACCTAGTGTACCTGGTCGGCGGCATGCGGCTGGAGTTTGACATTTGCGATTATCCCAAGGTCAACACCCGCATGTACCGGCGAGGCGACCAGCGAGACTACGTGGATTTGGCCGATGAATGACTCAGGCATTTTTGAGAACCTAACTCCGAACGAGAATCTATCCCAAGATTGCCCTCCCTACCAACGCTTTCTTGGGGTCGACCTGGGCTGGCAGAACGGGCCTACTGGGCTTTGCTGTCTGCATCTGGAGGAGGGCAACCTGCGGCTGGTGGCGATCGATCGCCTTCAGACCGTAGACAACATTCTGGCGTGGATCTCCCACTGGAGCGAGGGCTCGACCAACGCGGTGGTCGCGGTGGATGCCCCCACGTTGATTCCTAACCAAGCCGGGATGCGTCTGCCCGATCGCCTCGCCCACAAGCACTTTGGCCGCTACGACGCGGGCTGCTACCCCGCCAACCTGGGCCGTCCCTTCGCCGCAAAATTAGTTGCCTTTGGCCTAGCGCTCGAATCCCTAGGCTTTCAGCACCAGCCCCACAGCCCGCCCCAGCCCGAGGGCCGGTATCAGCTAGAGGTGTTTCCCCATCCGGCGACGGTGCACCTGTTTGGTTTGGGCAAAATTCTCAAGTACAAAAAGGGCACCTTGGCCCAGCGTCGCCCTGAACTAGAAAAACTGCGGCAGTATCAGCTCTCAGTGCTACCCACCCTAGATCCTGCTCTCAAGCTGGAGGAATCCGACCTGCCAGAGATTCCCCTAACTGGAGCCGCCATGAAAGCGGTGGAAGACCAGCTCGACAGCCTCACCTGCGCCTACGTGGCCGCTCACTGGTGGTCTTGGGGAGTAGAAAGGAATTGGGTGCTGGGCGATCGCACTGAGGGTTATATTGTCGTCCCTGCTCCGATTAACGCTCCGGCTCAAACCGCTACACTAAAACCTTAGCCAACCCTGAAATTTTGTCCATTCACCCATGCCAAAGCCTTTAGATATCGATGATTTTCTGCAAGGCTCTGGCCCAATTCTTGACGTGCGCAGCCCAGGGGAATTTCAGCAGGGGCACATTCCTGGCGCGATCAGCTTTCCCCTATTCACCGATGCAGAGCGTGCCCAGGTGGGCACCTGCTACAAGCAGGTGGGGCGAGAGTCGGCGGTGGAGCTAGGTTTTGACATTGCTGGCCCTAAATGCGGCGAATTTGTGCGGGCCGCCAAGGCCCTCGCCCCTGAGCGCCACCTGCGAATTCACTGCTGGCGGGGCGGCATGCGCAGCGGCGGCATGGGCTGGATTTTAGAATTGGCGGGGTTTACCGTCCACTTGCTTGACGGGGGCTACAAGGCTTACCGACGCTGGGTGCGGGAGACCCTGGCGACGCCCAAACCAATCGTGATTTTGGGCGGCATGACGGGCAGCGGCAAAACACAAATTCTTCAGGAGCTGGCGGTCTTGGGAGAGTCAGTATTAGATCTAGAAGGTCTGGCCAACCACCGGGGCAGCAGCTTTGGGGCGCTGCTGCTGCCGCCCCAGCCCTCAACCGAGCACTACGAGAATTTGTTAGCAGACCAATGGGCAAAATTCCCAAGCGGTCGCCCGATCTGGCTGGAGGCCGAAAGTCGCCGGGTGGGCACCTGCCGCATTCCCGACGAGCTGTTTGCGCAGATGGATGCCGCTCCGGCGGTGGAGGTAGTGCGCTCTGTGGACGAGCGCCTTGACCTGCTGGTGGAGATCTACGGTGAAGCCTCCACTGAGGGTTTGGTTCAGGCGACGGAGCGGATTCGGAAGCGGCTGGGGGGCGATCGCACCCAAACCGCCATCCACCATATCCAATCGGGAAACCTACGCGAGGCCTGCGCCATCATTTTGGATTACTACGATCGCGCCTACCGCCATGACCTGGAGCGGCGTCCTAGAGACATCCCCCAAATTGACATCAGCGGTCTTACCCCCGCCGCCAGCGCCCACTACCTGCATCTAATTGAAAAGATCTCTCACGTTGACACCTTAGTGGATGCTCCATCAGAGGTCTCCGAGGAAGCAAAACCATAACCACTGAATCTGAATCCCACTAAAAATGCCAGAACCGGCAACCATGCCGTGGTTCTGGCGTTCGTACGAGCTGCCCTTGGGCGATCAGCCATCCCCAACGCTCGGTTAGGGATGGCCTAACGTCGCTCTAGGAATTGGGCTCGGTGGTTACGTTATCAGCACCATCTACGGTGAGGGCAACTTTCTTGGCCTGCTCCAGCACGCCTTCGGCGTCGGGATTGTACTTCAGCACCACGGTGGAGCCAGTTTGGGCCACCCAGAGGCCGACAGTGTCGGAGATATTAGCTTGGTCGAGGGCCAGAGCTACACGCTTGGCCAGACCGCTCTCGTCGAACTGGCCGTCAATGCCTACCTTGGCGGGGTCAATAGAGGCCGTTGTAGCCGCCTTCTTTACGTCAATTTTGGGGGTGGCTTTAGCTTTCTCTTCTTCTTTTTTGCCGAATAATTTGCCTAGAAAACCCATAACATATCTCCTGATTTAGTCAAACCGGCTTTTCCTGGGTGCAGATCAGCTCTGGCTAAAGCTTGTCAGGCCGTTGCCAAGGGCTATAGCCGTACCAAGGTGGAACCTACCAGCAAATCGTAAAGAATCGATAAAGAGCCGACAAGGCCCACCGGATACAGTTGCTCCCTCAGTCTTCAGGAATATTTCGCTGGGGTCGGCGGCAAAGGGTTTGGGCTAAGATAGAAAGCTGGCAACGCATTTGCCACCGTTTTCATCACTACTGCTTTACCGTATATCGCCCGCAGGTCTGCCATGAGTAAGGGTACGCTGTTCGACAAGGTTTGGGATTTACATACCGTAGGTACCCTGCCCTCGGGGCAGACTCAGCTCTTTATTGGGCTACACCTCGTGCATGAGGTCACCAGCCCCCAGGCCTTTGCCATGGTGCGCGAGCGTCAGCTTACGGTGATGTATCCCGAGCGCACCGTCGCCACCGTCGACCACATCGTGCCTACCGAAAGCCAGGCCCGCCCCTTCGCCGACCCCCTGGCCGAAGCAATGATGCAGGCCCTCGATCAAAACTGTCAGGATCACGGCATTCGCTTTTACAACATCGGCTCGGGCAGCCAGGGCATTGTGCATGTGATTGCCCCTGAGCAGGGGTTGACCCAGCCGGGGATGACCATTGCCTGCGGCGACAGCCATACCTCGACCCACGGAGCCTTTGGGGCGATCGCCTTCGGCATTGGCACCAGCCAGGTGCGCGACGTGCTGGCCTCCCAAACCCTGGCCCTCGGCAAACTTAAGGTGCGCCGCGTGGAGGTCAACGGCACCCTTCAACCCGGTGTCTACGCCAAGGATGTAGTGCTGCACATCATTCGCAAGCTTGGGGTAAAGGGCGGCGTGGGCTACGCCTACGAGTTTGCTGGCAGTGCGATCGAGGCCATGTCGATGGAAGAGCGCATGACCCTCTGCAACATGGCGATCGAGGGCGGTGCCCGCTGCGGCTACGTCAACCCCGACCAAATCACCTACAACTATCTAAACGGGCGCGATTTTGCCCCCAAAGGGGCCGCCTGGGATCAGGCTGTAGCCTGGTGGAATACCCTGCGCAGCGACCCCAACGCCGAGTACGACGATGTAGTGGTGTTTGACGCCGCTGACATTGCCCCCACAGTGACCTGGGGCATTACTCCCGGCCAAGGCATTGCCATCAACGAAACCCTGCCCCTGCCCGACAGCCTGCCCGACGAAGAGCAGGTGCTGGCCCAAGACGCCTTTGCCTATATGGATTTCACCCCTGGCCAGAGCCTGAAGGGCACGGCCATTGACGTGTGCTTCATTGGCAGCTGCACCAATGGGCGAATCAGCGATCTGCGGGAGGCCGCCAAGGTGGTGCAGGGCCGGACTGTGGCCGCAGGCATTAAAGCCTTTGTGGTACCCGGTTCTGAGCGGGTGAAGCAGCAGGCCGAGGCGGAAGGGCTAGATCAGGTATTTACCGCGGCGGGCTTTGAGTGGCGCGAGGCGGGCTGCTCGATGTGTCTGGCCATGAACCCGGACAAGCTCCAGGGTCGGCAAATTAGCGCCTCATCCTCTAACCGCAACTTTAAAGGACGCCAGGGGTCGGCATCGGGGCGTACCCTGCTGATGAGCCCGGCGATGGTAGCGGCGGCGGCGCTGGCCGGGCAGGTAACCGACGTACGCGATTATTTATCCCCTGCCTAACAACCTGCCTCTCGGAGTGACAATCTCCAGACCTCCCGACCCATCCATGACCTTGGGATACGAGGTATTGCACATAGCCGAATCTCTGGCGGTTGGTGCGGTAGATCACAAACGTTAACGAACTATTTCCCTGGGCTTAACCTTGGCTGGGAGGTTCCTTAATTTAAGCCGTCGAAGATGGGGCTGGGCAGGTTGCTAGCGTTGGTCAGGATTTAGCCATTCAGGATGCTGGATCGTAGGGATACCGCGATCGCCCCCTAAGGCCACTCCTAACCCCGCACCCTCGCTAGCCGTCTACCCGGGCGAACTCTAGGTACCCCCCGTGTCTGCAAGTGCAACCTCCACTGCCCGCAATGCCACCATTGACCTCCGCAGCCATCAAACCTTTATTCAGCTTCTAGAGCAGCTCTACCGCGAGCGGGCTCTTGTGCCCTTTGCGGCGGGGCGGTCAATTCCGCTGCGCAGCGATGAGGTGCTGGTCATCTGTCGGGGCATTGTGCAGCTCTTCACCATTCAGCACGACGGTAGCGAAACGCTGCTGGGCCTGGCTGGGCCATCGATGCCCGTTGGGCTGCCCTTGACTACCGTCGATCCCTACTGGGCCACCGCCCTCACCGATGTCGATGTGCTGTCGCTGCCGATGGTCGAAATCGAGGGTTCGTCGGTGTTGATGGCAGGCATGTTTCGCAATTTGACCTTGAGAATGCAGCAGGCCGAAGCCTGGCTGGCGCTCTCGGGCAAGCGGCTGGTAGCCGATCGCCTCAAACACTTTTTGCTCATGCTGGCCAAAGACTTTGGCCATGTCGAACCCAGCGGCATTCGGATTCCCATGCGGCTGACCCACCACCAGCTGGCCACTGCCATCGGCACCACCCGCGTCACCGTAACACGCCTGCTCAAGGACTTTAAAGTCGAAGGCTGGCTGACCATCGACCAGCGTCAGATCGTGCTTCAACTTGACCCTCGGTTTCCGGCAAATCAGCTACTAAACCCAATGGCGCAGCGCCTTTAGCTGAACAGTCGCCACTCCTCTCAATCAGCTTGTAGACCACAAAAAAACTGGCACCATCTGCTGTGATGCTAAGCCGATCAGGTATGCCCTAGCGCCGCCAAGGCGATCGCTGCTGGATAAATGCGGTGCTCCTGCTGCTGAATGCGGGCTTGAAGCGCGGCAGGCGTATCGTCGGGTTGAACTGGTACCGCCGCCTGCATAATCACTGGGCCACTGTCTACCGCCAGCTCCACCTGATGCACCGTACAGCCCGCCACTTTTACCCCCGCCGCCAGCGCCTGCTCCACCGCGTGCAGGCCCGGAAAGCTGGGCAGCAGGCTGGGGTGAATGTTGAGCACCCGCTGGGGAAAGGCGTCAATCAACACCGCTGTCACGCAGCGCATCCATCCCGCCATAATCACCCAATCAGCGCCGTGGGTGCGGAGAGTTTCCACGATGTCCTTGTCTAAAGTTTCGCGGCTGGGGTAGTGGCGATGGTTGAGCAGTACGGCGGGTAGATCGAGGCGGGCCGATCGCTCAGCAACTCCGGCCTTGGGGTTGTTATACACCACGACCTGAACTTGAGCATGCAGATCGCCCCGACTAATGGCCTGGGCGATCGCCTCCAGGTTGCTGCCATTGCCCGATGCCATCACCCCTAACTTGAGGGGTCGCTCAAACCGGGGCCAGGGGTCAGGCAGCGGCGGTGAAATCAGATTGGGGGCAGTCTCTGGCATAGCATCTAGAAACGGGGAAATGAGGTCTATCATATGACAACATCAAACCCCCCTGGCTTAGGGGTGAAGGAGCGCGGTTGGTGAAGCAGAGCATACGGCTAGGACTGATCTTTCTCTGGGGCCTGGCGATCGCGGTGACCCTTTCCCTGGCCTCCCCCAGTCAGGGGGCTGCTCCCCAAGACTCCTCGGCAGTTGAGCCAACTTCTGGAAACCTTTCCGCCCAGGTCAGCGAGCCACCCCCCGGCGATATCACCTCCCCAGGCGAATCCGCTACCTCGACCACACCGCCAGAACCCACCGCCCTAAAGTCATTTGAAGATACAGTCAATGGCCTCGCGATCTCCCCAGGGCTGTTTACGGTCTACCACGACCTCCAGCGCAACCGAGCCTTTCTGGGGCTCAAGCCCAGCCAGCTCAACCAAAACCTGCTGTTAATTGCCACCCTGGAGTCAGGGGTGGGCGAGGCGGGGCTGTTTCGCGGCTGGCCCGTGAACGATTTTATGGTTCAGTTTCGCCAGATTCCCGACAACCGCTTGCAGGTGGCGATTCCCAACGCGTTTTTTCGCAATCCGCAGCCCCAGGCCCAGCAGCTACTGCGAGAGTCTTTCAGCGATTCGGTACTGACGACCCTACCGATTCAGGCCATCCATGGCGAAACCGGTGAACTGCTCATCGACCTCAAAGACTTTCTGATTGCCCGCGACCCCGCCAACCTGGTAGGTCAATTCCCCTGGGTGCTGGGCAGCTACACCCTCAACGCTGAGGCCTCTTATCTGGGGCCAGTCAAAGTTTTCCCCGAAAATGTTGAGCTGGAGACCGTGCTGGGCTTCTCCGGCGGCAGCAGCGACGCTAACCCCTTTGCCCTGGCCCTGAGCAGCATTCCCGACGGGCGCGGGTTTAACCTGCGGGTGCGCTACAGCCTGTCAGCAATTCCCACCCACCCTGCTTTTCAGCCTCGGTTGGCCGACGAGCGGGTGGGTTATTTTATTTCCGCCTATCGGGCCCCAACTCGACCCGGCAGCTCAGACCCCTTTGTGCGCTACATTCAGCGCTGGCATTTAGAAAAACAAGACCCCACTGCGGCCCTCTCACCCCCCAAAACGCCGCTGGTCTTCTGGATTGAAAACACCACGCCCGAGGCCTACCGAGCCGCCATTCGCGACGGCATCGAGTGGTGGAACACGGCCTTTGAGCAGGCTGGCTTTACCGGGGCGATCGAAGTGCGCCAAATGCCCGCCAATGCCGATTGGGACCCCGCGGACGTGCGCTACAACGTGATTCGCTGGTCAGACTCGCTCTACCCCTGGGCCAGCGGGCTGGGGCCTTCGCGGGTCAACCCCCTGACCGGCGAAATTCTCGATGCCGACGTTGTGCTGGATGCCAGCATTGTGCGGGATCTGGCCCTGGAGTACGACACGCTGGCCCGTCGGGGGGCAATCGCCAGTGGCGAAATGGCGCTGTGTGGCCATCCCCTGGGCGATCGCCTAATGACTCGACTCACCGCCCAATCCGCTGGACGATCCCCCTCACCCCAGCGCGACACCCTCCATTATTGTGCCGGGCAGAGGGCCTCGCAGACCAATGCCTTTGGCCCCCTAGCGATCGCAACCCTAGCGCCACCCTTCTCAACTCGCGAAGCCAAGGCGGCCTACCTAGAGCAATACCTGCGGGTGCTGACTGCCCACGAGGTGGGCCACGTGCTGGGGCTGCGGCACAACTTTCTGGGCAGTACTCTACTGTCTCCTGCCGACCTCAACGACCCGGCCATCACCCAGGCCCAGGGCATGGCCAGCTCCATCATGGACTACCTGCCCCCCCACCTAGCCCCCATTGACCAGCCCCAGGG
>QBLT01000400.1 GCA_003249105.1 Leptolyngbya sp.
ACCCTGCCCGATGCCCTCATTAGAGAATGGCAGCCCCTGAGCAACGTGCTGCTCGCCTTTGGCCCCATGACCCTGACCCCCGACCAAGTACAGTGGAGCAGTGGCCAGGTCAGCCCCTACACCCTGATCAGCACTGAGGGCGGCTACCTACTGGAGCTAGAGGCCAGCCCCAGCTTTTACGACACTCAAAACCGCTACATCAAGCTTATTCCCAAGACCGATGCCAATACCGCTAAGTCTATTGAAGTGGCTTTTTATACTGACGATAGCCAGCTCCAAAACGACGAATACATTATGTATGGCGGCTACTTCGCCGAGTAGACCTTTATAACCATAACCACGTTGATTAGGGAATCCAGAACTCCTCACAACGTTTGAACGTTTTGAGGAAAATTGTTTCAACCAGAATGGCTACAGCTACACCAACGCAAAAAATAGGGCAGATGCCCCAATCATGGCATCTGCCCCCTTTATAGAAGAACCGTGAATCCTTAGCCCATCAATATTGTCCAACCCTAGACGGGAATCGGCTTATTCTTCCTGGCGACCTCGATTTTCTAGAATCTCTTGCACAGACTCACTGGGGGTGTACTGATACCCAAAGGTTGACTGATCTGAGTCATCCAAGATCTGCGGTGTCAGCAGCACAATCAGCTCGCGACGTTGGTTATCGGTCACCGTGCTGCGGAACAGCGCCCCAAGAATGGGGATGTCGCCCAGGATAGGAATTTTGTTGATGCTATTGCGCTCCGATTCCTGAATAATGCCGGAAAGCAGCAGGGTTTGGCCATCGCGAATTCGCACCTGACCCGAGCTAATTTGCCGTTCCGACAGCAGGAAGAACGTGCCAGCGTCACTGGTGAAGCTATCGGTCGGGGCCGAGATACTGGGAGCCACCGAGAGCGATACAAAGCCATTGTCATCGATGCGATCGACGTCAATTTGCAAAATTAATCCAGCCGGCTCAGTCTCAATCTCCAGTGTGGTCAAGGTTCCAGTCTCGGTTACCTCAATGGTTTGCGTCAGCTCAGTCACTACGTCCTGGGTGAGCTGAACTGTAGCCGTCTGGCCCTCCTGCACAATTAAAGTCGGGTCAGTAATAATCTTGCCGTTTCCGTTTTGCACAGTTCCCAGCAGCTGAGCTAAGAAGTTGCCGGAGGTGTTATTTGGGCCAGGGCCACCTAGCGGACGCGGCGTGATCGGTGTGCCCGTCGGAGTTCCCTGGCTTATAGGATTGACCGTGCCACCATCGCCAATATTGAGAATACCTAGACCCCCAGAGCTGAGTACCCCAAACAGCCCATTTTGGAATGAGAAGCTGGTACCAAAGGCATCAAGAGAGTTGAGATCGATATCAATGACTCTGACGTTGACCGCAACCTGCCGTCTACGCAGGTCAATGCGGGTAAGCTGCTCGGTGGCAATAGCAATCAAATCGGCTCGGCCAACGAGGGTTACTGAGTTAGTGCGTTCATCAGCGACTACCTGCAACCCGCGAAGAATCCCTTGGCTATCTTCATAATCAACTCGGCTCACCTCGATCTGATCAACCGTTGAGGTCTCTGTTTGGGTAATGGGGGGGGTTCCCTCTGCGACAGTCACAGCATTGACGTTAGTAACTAGGCGCTCCCGGCTGACGGCGCTTTCGGCACCCAGGGCTACCAGAAAGTTGGTGGCCACAACGGCGTCAACTTGATTGAGTCGCAGGGTTCTGGCAGAGACGTTCTGGGCTGAAACGGGCAGAGTTGGGCCAACATAGACACTGCGGCCTACTCGGTTAGCCTGCAAGCCAGTTACCCGCAGAACGTGGTTAAACACATCTTGTACAGACTCATTCTCAATATCTAGACTGACGGGCGGGCCATCGGCACTGCCACCTTCTGCCCCGGCCTCAGATCCCCCAGCGGGAGTAAATACCAGGTTGAGGCCTGCCGCCCGCGCCAGCAGCGACAAAACCTCGCGAGCCGGGGCGTCCCGCAGCAGCAGCTTGGGAATCCGCTCGTTGCTCCCCAAGTTGATGTTGTTGAAGGAAGGCACTCCCTCCGCTACGGCAATGTCGCCAATCGGAGGCGCTACAGCACGGGGTAAAAAGGGAGGGGCTTGCTGCACTTGAGGGCGAGGTACAGGGGTGCCATCGATGGTGACTTCAGGGTTGGGCACCATCACATCGGGGCTAGCCGGGGTGGGTACCTCTGGGGCGGCTTCGGGAGCTGGTTCTGGAGCCGCCTGAGCCACGGTGGGGGGAGTGGCCTGAGCGGGCACGGTTTCGATCGCAGCAGGCACGGGGGTAGGGGCCTGGGCGGTTTCGCCATCGTTGCGAATCGACAGCACCACCTGGTTATCGCTGGATTCTACTGCTCCGGTGGGGGGCTGACTGGTGCCGCTGACGGTGATGCGAACGCTATTGGCGTCAAGGGGCACCACAGACACCTGACTGATGCCAGGAGCGGGGTTCGCCTGGGTAAAACTGCCGCCATCGGGTAAGTTGAGCTGGGCGCGGGTAATGTCGGCCTGTAGGGTGTTGCCCTGGCTGACGGTAAAAATGCTGCTGTTGTCGCCCCCCTGGGTGTCAAACACCAGGTCTAACCCCGTGGCGGTGGGGTTGAGACGAACATTGGTAATGCTGGTTACTGAGGCCAGGCCGGGCTGGGCAGCCAGGGCAACGAGGGTGCTGCCAAGTAAAAACGGTTGCAGGTTCATTAGACGGTTCACGGTTCACTCCTCCATCACAGATGCGGCCGGGCCGCGCGGGGTTTGACTGGGCTAGGTGGGTAGATCGGGCCACTGAGGTGGCAGTAGCAACGGGGCTTGAAGGGCTGGACTAGCCACCCTCAGGCGGAGGTGCACCCTCGACGGGGGCTTCACCC
>QBLT01000401.1 GCA_003249105.1 Leptolyngbya sp.
GCGGCAGGGTCAGCAGCGGCGGCTGGTGGTGATGCCTTGGGCGTTCCAGGTTCAGGTACAGTGCCCGAGGAGGCCGATGGACTGGTCGGAGCAGTGGTAGCTGGCACTGGTAGAGCCTCGCCTGCAGCAGCGGGGGCAGAGTCTGTCGTAGCCGGGTTGCTGGCGATATTGGGCGCAGGTTCTGCCTGGGTCAGCGGTGGGTTGATGGTGGGATTCTGGGCTGTCGATCCATCGGTTGATTGAGACTCGCTGGGGGAAAGAACAACTGAACTGGGGGCAGTTGTCAGCAGTTGGTTGCCCAGCAGCGCTGCGATGCCCACCGCTGCCACAGACCCGATCCAGAGCGGCAGCTTGGGGCGCACTCGACGAGACTTAGGCACCGCCGCGTCAGGTAGAATCTGAAGATTGCTGTCGGCCTGCTCCAGGGCATCAGCCAGGTCAGACAGTTGTAGGGTAGAGATTTCAACCACCCTAGGTGGCTCGGGGGGCATAGCCAGGGTGAGCCGATGGCGGGTGAGCCCGACGGGCTGAAGCGAATTTTCCCCTTGAGCGATCGCTCCGCCAACGGCTAGCGCATCGGCATTGAGATAATTTTGCACATAGGTTTGTACCAACTCGGCCAGGGCTGAAAACTGCGGCTCTCGGCCACTAAGCTCTAGAACTATGGCCCGACTAGCCAGGGTGTTAGCCTCCCTAAACCCATCGCCCCCCTGCACTTGCAGGTGAAACCGCGATCGCCCCAGCACCGGGCGGCCCGTGACCTGGCTCAGGGGCGACAGCTCGCCCACCAGCCGCAGAGTACAGGTGCCCGCCGCATATTCATAGGAGGTGACGGTGGCGATCGCAGCCATAGCACTCAGCTCAAGAACACCCTAACCAAGCCAAAATCTAAACTTGTTGTCACTTGTTAGCCCGTTCTAGCAGCGCCACCCACAGCTTACGGTTGCCGCCGGAGCCGCTGTAGAACAGCAGGTCGACCAGCAGCTTCAGCCCCAGGGCGTTGATCTCGTCGGTGGTGGCGGTTTGGTCGCCCTCCATGCGGTCTTGGTAGGCGTTGCTAAAGGCGTCGAGGTAGTCGCCCAGCTGAGCGGTGCGGTGAGGAGGCTGCCCCTGTTCGAGGGCCTTCTCTAGCCGCGCCACGGCCTGCCGAATGGGGTCGCGATGGGCGATCGCTAAATGACAACTTACCAGCACCAGGGCGCGGGCTTCGTCAACATCGAGCTTTTTGCGGCCCTGCCCCTTGCGCAGCGGACTGGCCTGACGCAAGCGCCACAGATTGACGCGATCGCTCAGCAAATCCGATACCCCCAGATCGTTAGCCGCTGCCAGCATGGCATCCGACCCCAGGCCGGTGAGGGCTTCTAGGGCAAGTAGCACCAGGTCAAGCTGAGCTTTAATGCTGCTCAACTGCCGTGGGGTGGGTGGCCCCTGCGGCGGGCCTGGGTTGGGCTCACTGTTTGACGCACTGAGGGAAGACGGTTCCACCGGGCTGCCCTGTTATTAACGTAGGGGATTGGGCTAATTGTGGCACGGGGGTTGCAGTTCTTGAAACGGGTTTTGGGGGCAGCGAGCACAACCGCTCCGTCAATCGCTGAGGGCAGCCTTGTTCTATGCCCTGTCATACTAGATATCAACGCCATTAGATCTGGAGTGGCTCGCCATGGCAGTGACCCTGACGCGCTGGACACTGGACGACTATCACCGCATGATTGAAGCTGGGTTGTTCGTCAACCGGCAGGTAGAACTTCTGAATGGGCTAGTTGTTGAAATGGCTCCCGAAGGCCCTGATCACGCTGACCTTTCAACCGATGCAGATGAGCTGTTCGTAGAGCAGGCGCGAGGGCGGTATCGAGTCCGTGTTGCTAAGCCCATGACTATAGCCGCAACGGGTAGCGAGCCTGAACCTGATATTGCTTTGGTCAAACGTAAATCCTACCGCCAGGGGCACCCAGCGCCAGCGGATGTGTACCTAATCATCGAATTTTCAAATACAACTCTAGCCAAAGATACTGAAGAAAAGCGCCGAGTCTATGCCGCAGCGGGCATCCAAGATTACTGGGTAGCCAATCTCAAGGATGGAGAACTTATCATTTACCGTCAACCAATAGATGGCGATTATCAGGTTGAGCAGCGTCTGCGTCAGGGGGCGGTAGCGCCGCTGGCTTTTCCCGACATTACTGTAGCGGTTGACTCGCTAATTTAGAGTTGTCCTAACCCTAAGAACTCCTGCGTGTGCTGCCAGATGTTGGCTTCTACATCCACTAGGGCGTGATCGCTGGGGAGTTCGATCAACTTTGTCCAGGGGCGGGCGGCAGCATAGGCGCGGCTGGCTTCTATAGATATAGTCTCGTCGCGGCTGCCGTGGAGTATCAGGGTGGGAATTTGGGCGTTTAGGACGTCGTCGTCATAGCCCTGGGCATCGGTAATGAACTCGTAATGGAGCGGCACAGAATGCTGCTCGGTGTAGTGGTAGACGGGGATCGTTCCCTCTGCACGCCAAGTATTGAGTTGGTCGGAGCCGAGGCGGGGCAGCCACTGTTTGAGGAATTGGAAGGCGGGGGCCAGCAGTACCAGTTTTTTGATGCGGTCTGTAATTGCGGTCTGCTGGGCAACCCAGGCGGCGGTGAGGCCCCCTAGGCTAGATCCGATCAGGATTGTGGGTTCACTCTGGGCCAAAATCAGGGCGCTGACCTGCTCGATCTGGCGGCTGAGGGTGAGGTGGGCAAAGTCGCCCTGGTTGAGGTCGGGGATGATCAGGGGCATTCCCAGGGTGGCGAAGCGGGCTTTCATCGCCTGGGCCTTAGCTGAGCGGGGGCTGGAGGCGAAGCCGTGGAGGTAGAGGTATTGGGGCATGGGGAGTGGGGAG
>QBLT01000402.1 GCA_003249105.1 Leptolyngbya sp.
CCTGGAGCTCTGGAGGCTTTCTCATTAAGCCTCCCTTATCGCTGTGACTAATTACATAATGAATTTGCCAGTCGTCCTTCTCCCGCGTTGAGAGCCTTAGCGCTTTTGGCCAGGCTTGGTATTGGCGTAGTTATTGGGATTGGTGTCGGGATTGGTATTTGGATTGTAGGCATTTTGCCCAACCCCGTCCCCAGCAGCCTGGCCAGGCAAGATACTTTGCACTGCATCCTTAACGTTGTCTAGCATCCCCTGGACCTGGTCTTCAGGGGCCTGGGAAAGCCCTTGTGGAGCATCTACCGATTGGTCACTACCAGATACATTCTGGCGACTACCCGGACTGCGGGCCTGACGCACATGCTCAGCTTCGTAGGGTCTGGCATCGAGGTTGTCACCAGCCTGGGCAGCTTGGGTGTAGGTGCTGACAGAGCCGACCCATAGGGCCACAGCGAGTGCGCTGACAATAGCTGTTTGGGTAGCTAAACGACCCATCTGCAAGGCCCGAAAACTTGAGCCCAGCCGAGCAAACAAGCTAGAGAACGGACGGTAAATGTTGGTCGAGAAAAAGCGAAAAAGTGTAAACATGGCACTATCCCAGTACTTTCAAAATTTGATGGCTACTGGCCCCAAACCCAATTGTTAGAAAACTTGAGAAATACAAAGAGTCAATTAGCTTGGGGCAAATAAACTGCCGTTGCTGCTAGAAGGTTCTAGCAACTAAAAACATGCGGTTTAAATGTGGCTTTAGCCTAGAAGAATAACTGGGTGATCTCCTTCGCTCCAGGGGCAGAAACTGATCTTGCACCAGCCCCCCATTTGAGGTAGATGCGGCAAGGGCCTATAGCTCAAATACCCTATCCAACTGGGTAGACAATTCTCTTTAAAGGGCTAGAGTTAAGAGGTTGTCAAAGAGCAGGCGGCGCACTCGCTAAAAACTGGAGCTGGTCTCGCAGATTTAATCGATAATTCTGTAGTGAAGGGCTGTATCCCGTTTGGGGAGGCCGCAGGTGCAGGACACCTAGATGCCAAGACAGAGGTGAGATGGAATTTTTGCTTTGAGATTTCGAATATTTTGGCGTATCTGGTTTTTCGTTGGGGAGTGCAACGCCAGTTTCAACGGGCCCAAGCGGTTTGCCTTGAAAACTTAAAGAATTATGCTGAGGCCAATGGGGTTGGCAAACAGGCTAACTATTAGCCGCGCTGGGTATATTCAATCGCGCAAAACGTCGCTCCCTGCGGATCTCGGATCAGCGTAAATTTGCCCGTGCCCTCAATTGCTATGGGTGGCAGCAGCACCTGGCCACCCAGGGCTTGGGCCTGCTCGGCGATCGCATCCACATCCTCCACGGTGATATAGACCCCCCAGGTGGGCGGCATATTGGCCTGATTGGGCGGCGGCGGGGCCATGCCGCCGATTTCTTTTCCCCCGGCTTCTATGACGGTGTAGGGAGTGCTGCCCACAGCCCCTTCTTTAAGCGTCCAGCCAAACAGTGGGCCATAGAACGCCTTGGCGGCGGCGACATCGGGGGTAATCAGCTCGCACCAGCTAAACGCACCAGACTGTTGAAAGGGATCCATCGCTCACTCCGTAGGGGGCAAAAGCCGAGATACCCGGCTTGAGGTAGCATAGCGGTCAGTCTTTAGGTTACCGTCTATCTGGCTTCACCTCTGTCCTGCGGCATTGTCCACAACGTAGCGATCGCGCCCCTGCTGCTTAGCGGCATAGAGCGCTCGATCGGCGCTGGCGATCAGATCCTCGGGCGCTCCGGCGGCGGGGGGCACCAAACTGGCAATGCCCAAACTAATCGAGATAATGGAGCCGACCGCTGACGACTCATGGGGGATAGCTAGGGCTTTGACGACATGGTAAATCTGCTCGGCAATCGCCACTGCACCGGGCAAACTGGTGTTGGGCAAGACAACCGCAAACTCTTCGCCGCCGTAGCGAGCCACCAGATCGGTTGCCCGTTCAACCGTTGCGGCCACGGTCTGAGCAATTTGAACCAGGCAGGCGTCGCCCGCTGGATGGCCGTAGGTGTCGTTGTAGCGTTTGAACGCGTCGATATCAAACATGATTAAGGAGAGGGGCTGCTGACTGCGCGCCGCACGCCGCCACTCTTGCGCTAAATAGTGATCAAACTTCCGGCGATTGGCAACTTGGGTGAGGCCATCTAGGGTGACCAATTTTTCTAGTTCGGCATTGGCGGCTTGGAGAGATAGCTCTAGCCGACGGCGTACTGTGCTGTCAAAAACAAACAGGTAGTAGCCAACTACCGCTTGGTCACTATTCAAGGATGGAGTTAAACAACTGGTGAGATAGGCATAGTCTCCATTCAGGTAGGTCATGCCAAATTCAAAGCTTTGGGGCTCTCCCGCCAAGGCGCAATCGATATAGTTTTTGACAATGGCGTAGGCGTCGTCGCCAATCACATCCCACACATATTTGCCGAGAATGCTGTCTCGCGATCGGTTGAAGCGCACCTCATAAAACCGATTGACAAACTGGTAGCGCCGCTCGGCATCGACAAAGGCAATCCCCGCATCGGTCGAGTCAAGGATTTGACGGAGTTGGTCGTTACATTCGCGCAGAGCCAACTCCACCTGGAGGCGATCTTGCTGTTCTAGTTTGAGCAGAGCCTTAGTTTGCCGAAGTTCTACAGCAAGCTGGTTGACCTGTTGTTTCAACTCGGAGAGGCGTTGTTGCATAAATAGGGTGTTACGGACGGGGTAGTGGCATAAGGTTTAAGTACTACCCAAAACCTGACGCCGATGCAGTACCGAGTCCGCAACTGGTCTGAGTATAACG
>QBLT01000403.1 GCA_003249105.1 Leptolyngbya sp.
GACAGCGTTGATGCGGCTAGACGCAGATCCGCGATTTGGGAAGCACTCAACTGTTCACTGGGCTTCGGGGGTAACTCCATGCAGGCTCTCCTGATTCACTGCTACACAGGCTAGCATGGCGAAAATCGGTAATTTAGTTCTCGGAAATCACCTTAGGAGATTTCTAGAAAAGAAGATCTCCGCTTTATTGGGCAACTGTAGCCACTGTAGGGTGGGCACTGCCCACCATTAGGGAGAAAGTTTTCCAGAAGTCACCTTAAAACTCAAAACTGAGAACTTAAAACTCATCCACCCATCTAGCCGCCGTAGTTCCAGCCGGTGCTTTCGAGCAGGAGGGGTTCGCCTTCGCGGTGAACAGCGGCCCCGACCACTTCGCCTACAAACACGGTGTGGTCGCCATGCTCGACAGCGCCGACCACCCGACATTCCACATAGCCCAGGGTGTCTTTAATGATAGGACAGCCGGTTTCGGGGCCGGGGTAAAACTCAATGTCTTCAAACTTGTTGCCCACCCGCCGCAGGGGCTTAAAGAAGTTCTGAGCCAGTTCTTTTTGCCCAGCCTCTAAAAAACTGAGGGCAAACACGCCGCTAGATTTCACCATGGCGTGGGAGGTGGAGTCGTTTTTGACGCAGTTCACTACCAGGGGGGGCTGAAAGGAGGCCTGCATCACCCAACTCGCCGTAAAGCCGTTGAGGTCATCCCCATCTTTGACGCCACAAATATATAGCCCGTGGGGAATTTTGCGCAGAAGGGTTTTCTTAGCTTGCTCGTCTAGCACAGGATACCTACAGAATGCAGCTTTAGGGGCAGTGTAATACAGCCGCTACCCCTCGACTCTACTCAATTGGTCATAAAAAAGGCGCACCGCAGTGCGCCTGGTGTGGTGTGTGATGCTCTGGCCCTATTTGTTGGGCTGGGGAGTCATCCGCAGGTACGGCTTAATCTCGGTTACGCCCTTGGGGAAGCGCTGCTTAGCTTCTTCGGTGGGAATGGTGGGGGCAACCACTACGTCGTCGCCGTCTTTCCAGTCTACGGGGGTGGCCACGCTGTAGTTGTCGGTGAGCTGTAGCGAGTCAATCACCCGCAGAATCTCAGCAAAGTTGCGTCCGGTGCTCGGCGGATAGGTGATGGTCAGCCGCAGCTTTTTGCTGGGGTCAATGACGAACACGCTGCGCACGGTCACTTTGGCGTTGGCGTTGGGGTGAATCATGCCGTAGAGGTCGGAGACCTTTTTGTCGTCGTCGGCGATGATGGGGTAGTTGACGGTCACGCCCTGGGTTTCGTTAATGTCGCCAATCCAGCCCTGGTGGGAATCAGCGCTGTCTACACTGAGGGCAATGACTTTAGCGTTGCGCTTGTCAAACTCGGGCTTGAGCCTGGCCACGCTGCCCAATTCAGTGGTGCACACGGGGGTGTAGTCAGCAGGGTGCGAAAATAGCACTACCCAGCTATCGCCAGCCCAGCTGTAAAAATCAATCTCACCCTCGCTGGTCTGCTGGGTGAAGTTAGGTACCTGATCGCCAAGTTGAAGCGCCATCTCAAATCTCCGTTTAATCTCGACAGGGTGCAAATAAAGTTGCTTAGCGTTCACTTTCGCTATTCTCCCATAAACCCCGGTATTCCGGTCGGGGATTAGAGGATTATCTTAAGGATTGTATCTCAGCGATTGAGTGGGGACGATTGGGGTTGCTTGAAGCGATCGCCACCAAGTGAAACACCTAGGGACATGCCCTAGGTGTTTCACTCGATTGCTGTTTGCTGAGGATAGCCGGTCACAGGTAGTACCTAAACCTGGCGGTCAAAGACCTTGGGCGCGTAGGCACTGCACCCGTCGCAGGGACCCATGGGGTTAATAGCGCAGCGCAGGTAGGGCGATCGCGCATTTAAGTCGCAGGTAATGTCGCCGAGCATGTAGCCCATGCCATCAACGTAGTGCATGTCGCTATTGCCATCGAGCAGCTTGAGCATGCTCTGACCCAAGGCCGTCGGCATAGCTGAAGTGTCGCTGCCACACTTTTCATCTCGGTCAGCCCGCACGCTGAGGTAAGCCGACACCAGGGCTGGGGTAAGACCGATAACAAAAATTAAGACGATGACGAGCATGAACCTATCGTACGAAACTAGCAAAGTCATCCTAACTTGACGAATTGGTCGGTCGGCCCAGTGTCGCTGGGGATTGGTACGTACCGTTGCGTTACTTAGTCTTTCGCAACATTAGCCGACAAAGACTGCTCCTTCCCCTTACGCTGAATCAATAGCGTGAATTAACCTCCAGCTGCGGCCTTGCCTGTCTGCAACCACCACAAGACGACTTTGTGGCTAAAAGGTTCCTGGCTATCGATATTATTTTGTGAATTTGTGATTAGACTTTAAGGGAGAACGGTTTTTGACGCAGTTTTTACCCAAAATCACCTTGTTTTCCTGTCACCTGAACAAGATCCTGAACTTTCCAGAACTTTCATGTATTGGCGGATCTTGGTTTATAGCCGATTATCAAAACATCCTGTAGACTCGCGTGTGCTCCAAAGCTAAGACCGGGTAGGGCCACAGGACATTGTGGAGGTTCGCTCCTCAGTGATAGCGCCTTACCCGGCTTTTTACTTTTAAAGTCTAAAGATCTAAATTTTGCCGCCGCCGAAATGACGCTAGCGCTCATCTCTCCTCAACCTGGCCCTGGGCGCAAAGACGATGGCTTAGAGGATATTTGAAAAGTATCAATTAATACCCGTGTAGAGGAAAGGGCTTCCTAAGTATTAGGCTCAGATTAACCACCTCTGTAGCCATCCGGAAGCCATGAC
>QBLT01000404.1 GCA_003249105.1 Leptolyngbya sp.
GGGGAAAAGGGAAGAGGGAAGAGGGAAGAGGGAAGAGAGGCGGCGGAGCTGGGGGAGTTTGAGTCGGCTGGGGTGGAGGCGGTGGATTCGCAGCTGTTTTTGCTGCCGGAGATTGATTTAGAAACCATCTTGATGGAGCTGGAGTCGCTGAAGCCGACGGTAGCGATCATCGACAGTATTCAGGCGCTGTACTACGCGGCACTGACGTCGGCACCGGGGTCGGTGTCGCAGGTGCGAGAATGTACGTCGGCGCTGATGCAGCTGGCGAAGCGGGCGAATATTTCGCTGTTTATTGTGGGGCACGTGACCAAGGAGGGGGCGATCGCCGGTCCGAAAGTGCTGGAACACCTGGTCGATACGGTGCTGTACTTTGAGGGCGATCGCTTTGCTAGCCACCGACTGCTGCGATCGGTGAAGAATCGATTTGGCGCTACCCACGAGCTGGGCGTGTTTGAAATGGTCGATCGCGGCCTGGCGGAGATTACCAATCCTTCAGCCCTTTTTCTCGGTAATCGCGATGAGCAGGTGCCGGGCATTGCCACCATCGTGGCCTGTGAGGGCACTCGACCCCTGGTGGTAGAGCTGCAATCACTGGTCAGCCCTACCAGCTACAGCTCGCCGCGCCGTTCCACGACAGGGGTAGAGTACAACCGGCTGCTGCAAATTTTGGCGGTGCTGGAGAAGCGGGTGGGCATTCCCCTATCTAAGCTGGATGCCTACGTGGCGTCGTCGGGGGGCTTGGCAGTGGGGGAACCGGCGGCAGATCTTGGGATTGCAATCTCGGTAGTGGCCAGCTTTCGCGATCGCCTCGTCGATCCAGAACTCGTGCTCATTGGCGAAGTGGGATTAGGTGGGCAGGTGCGGCCGATTTCCCAGCTGGAGCTGCGGCTGAAGGAGGCAGCGAAGCTGGGCTTCAAGCGGGCGATCGTGCCCAAGGGGCAGTCGGTAAGAGTAGACGGGCTGGAGATTGTGGAGGTGTCGCGGGTGGTGGATGCGATCGCCCACGCGCTGAAGGGAAGTGGGTGAGGGAGATGCCTATCGAACTGTGGACGTAGCGATAAGGCCCAGAGGACTAAAATAATGTAAAGAACCCTAAATATCGCCCCTGGAGGTGCGCCATGACCCCTACCGTCGAAATTTACACCTGGAGAACCTGCCCCTTCTGCATTCGCGCGAAGAGACTGCTCGATCAAAAGGGTATTGAATATACCGAGTACGCCATCGACGGCGATGAGGCGGCCCGCAGCAAAATGTCTGAGCGGGCCAATGGGCGGCGATCGCTCCCCCAGATCTTCATCAACGACCACCACGTGGGCGGCTGCGACGACCTCTTTGCCCTAGATGCCAGAGGCGGCGTAGAACCTTTACTGAGCGGCACCCCTGCGTAGCAAAACCGTTACCAGGGGAAGACCTCAGGCTTTGTCTGCGGACCAGATAGCTCCTCTAGATACCTAGTGGAATTGAGTTTTGCCCATCATGAAAGCCCCAGACTCCAAAGAGTCTGGGGCTTTTGGTTGGTGTGTAAATCACTGAGGGCTAGCTGTGGACAGCGGCTTCAACCGGGTTGGCTTTGGTGCTGTTGATGCTGTGGCCGTTTTGGTTGGGCTTGCGGGGCTGAATTAACCCATAGCCACCGTGATTGCGCTCATAGATCACGTTGATTTCGTTGGTTTCTGCGTTGAGAAACATATAGAAATCGTGGTCAATGACGGCGAGCTGCTCTAGGGCATTGGCTACAGACATAGGTGACATGGCGAAGTACTTCGTCCGAATCACCTCTTCAGGGAGCTGGGGCTCGCTGTTGTTGAGCACATGGGTGACATCGGTCAGCGGCGCTTCGTTAAGGTAGGCCTCGGTGGTTTTGCCCAGGTTGCCCTGCATGCGAGTGTTGCGCTTTTCTTTGAATTTGCGCAGCTGGCGGCTAATTTTGTCGGCTACCAGGTCGATGCTGGCGTAGAGATTTTCGCTGCTTTCTTCGGCTCTAACAACGGCTCCGTCTACGAATAGGGTAACTTCGGCGGACTGGTTGGCCCCAATTCTGGGGTTTTTGGCTACGGATAGATGGACATCGACCTCGTTGGTTAGGTGTTTGAAGTGACTCACCGCCTTGAGGATTTTTTGCTCTACATGCTCCCGAATCGCGTCTGTGATCTCAATATTTCTGCCATGGATTACCAGCTTCATAAAGCGGACTCCTTGATACGTCGGCTCATGGATTCACCCTAACACCTTGTATTCTGCACAACAGTGTCCGTTAGAATCCTTTGCATGGGTTGATAATTCTTGATTGCAAAACCCTGAAAATTAGGCTATTTCCGCTGATTTACGCTTGACAAGCATGGCGCAAAACCACGGGGGATCAACGTTTCCCTGCGATATTTATGAGCTAGGGGTCATGCCCTTTGCCGCAGCTTGGACGCTGCAAAGAACCCTGGTGCAGCGCCACCGTGAGCATCCTCAGCCCGATCGCTTCCTCTTGGTCGAGCATCCCGGTGTCTATACTCTGGGCCAGGGCTCAACCCTGGATCACCTCAAGCTTCCGCCTGAGGCATTGCCCTATCCGCTGTTTCGCACTGAGCGGGGGGGCGAGGTCACCCACCACTGCCCCGGTCAGCTAGTGGGCTACCCAATTCTCAACCTGAAGCGGCACCAACCCGATCTGCACTGGTACCTGCGCCAGCTGGAGGAAGTGCTGATTCAAACCCTGGCCCAGTTTGGAGTGAGCGCCGGGCGGCAGGCGGGGCTGAC
>QBLT01000405.1 GCA_003249105.1 Leptolyngbya sp.
TTCTCGGTTCCTGCCACAGAACCCCTGACGCTTGAACTATTCATGCAACAAAGCCGGTCAATTCTGCCAGCAGTTCCGGCAGCACCAGCTCATCCTCGGCTACCTCGGCTAAGGCAGTTGCCAATGTCTCGCCCAGGTGATCCTTGCCCAACATCAAAATCTCGTAGGGAATATTGTCCGGTGCCAGAAAAGCACTCAGTCGCAACACATCGGCGGCGGCAGGGCTGCTGGCCTGCACCGCCTCAAAGTTGATTCCCCAGGTGGTGGCCACTGACGCGGGATAGTTGCCCACCTGGGGCTGCTCTTTTTCTAGCACCTGCAAGGGGCGCTGCTGGTAAGACCGCAAATAGGCAGCAAAGCTCACCCCTTTGGTCTGGATATATGCCGCAGCTTGCTCCAGGGCTAGGGGTAGATAGCCGAGTTCCTGGGCTAAAGCTTCCAGGGCTTGCTGTTCAGCCGGGTCGAGGCTGTCCCGTTGGGTACGCCGCTGCAAAAATTCATGGGCTTCCTCAGGGTCTAGGGTATCGAGGGGAATTACTCTGCCCACCCCCAACCGTTCCAATCGCGGTAGCCGCGAGGTGATTAATATCCGTCCGTTAGGTGTATTGGGGAGAAAATCTTGCACCGCCTGAGGATCATCTACGTTGTCGAAAATCAGCAGCCAGCGATCATTCGTGGCTAGCCAGCGTTTCACCGTCGCAATGTTCTCATCCAGCTTGTTTTCTTGATAGTTGGGCAGGGCCAGATCGGTGGCGATCGCCCCAAAACTCCCGGCCAGGGTCAAGCTGCTGGCATTTACCCACAGCACCCAGTCATAGCCAGACTCTTGCTGAAAATAGCGGTAGGCGTATTCCACAGCGGTTTGGGTTTTGCCCACCCCGCCCAATCCGTGGATTGCCTGGGCCTGACTGAGGGCAGCGGTACCCGTTTGCCCCAGGGTGTCGTGGAGTAGGGTAAGGATGGTGTCTCGTCCGGTGAAGAACTCGTTGCGGAGATAGGGAACGGTGAAGCGTTTGGGTTCCGTCTTTGGGGGCGGCGGCAGATGAATGTGGGTCGTTTGGGTGACATCCCCGATCGTCAAGCTGCCAGCAACAGAAACTTCTCTGAGGACGGTTTGCTCAACCTGCCATGGCCCAAACTGCGGTTCATCTGAGCGCGATTCTTCTGGAACTGGTGAATTTTCGCTCAACCCCTTACTCCTTCACCCAAGTCATATATTGACGTTTGCTAGTGCCTACTGCTTCTGAGTGATATCGCCGATTGTCAGATTGCCACCTACTCCCAGATTGCGACCCACGATTTGTTCGGTCACCCCTGTTTCACTTACCTGCTCAACATTGCCCACCTCCACATTGCCTCTGACCCGCACCGTATCCAGCACAGTCTGTAAGCCGGGCGTCTGCGCCTGGATTTGTTGATTGAGTGCTCGTAGCTGCTCGGCAAACTGCTGATCTTGCCGCATTTGGGTCAGCAAAATGGTTTCTAGCAGCTTGAGATTAGTATCGGTGGGTTCGGCTTCGGCGATCGTCAGCACACCCGCCGTCTGGGTCGCGTTGAGCTTGTCCTGCACCGCCTTGCGCGTCGCCTGGATGGCTGCACTACTTTTCGCCAGGGCGGCTTCCCCAACCTTCTCGCCCACCTTTTCTAATGCCTTTGGGACGATGTAAGTGGTGATGGCTCCAGCCAACAGGGACAACGGTTCAACCATTGTGGCAATCCTCCAGGATCAAATGAGGTCATACACAGCAGTGGCACCTCAGTTTTAGCCCAATTTCTCGTTCACACCCACCTACAGGAGAATATTGAGGTGGCCGCAGTTCCTAGCCCTGCCTCTAGCGACCTTTACAACGTACCCTTTACACACCGATTGAGCTTTGGTTAAGCAGAGCTATCTTGAGGGGAGCTAGATGAACTCTGGCTAGCATTTAATTGACCGTGCAAGGGTGTGTCTACATTTTGGCCTTTGAACAGCAAGCAACCGCTATTCCCGCAGGGATCGCTTCGCGAATCGCCTGGTTAGACCTACACCAATCCCAGCGGTGCCAGGCCATCCCAACACTGTCTGTTCTGCGGGGAAAAGTCATTGCCGCTCGTCAGTTGTGGATCCTGTGGTCAGATCAGGCCCATCGCCAGACAGGTGTGGGAGTTTACACTTCAATTGCCGCCCTCCTAGAAACCTGGCTCGCCGCAATTGCCCAACACGACAACCTGCGATCGCGGATTCTGCAAAGCCTTGCCGCTCTGACCCATCGCCCCGAAGCGGAACTAACCGCCTTCTTAGTCAGTACCAGCGACTACCAGCGTCAGCTGTTTTGGCAGCAACTAGCGCCCCTTTCAGAGGATGCTGATCAGCTCCGAGCCATCCTCACCTGGCTCCCTGACTCCCCAGGCCTAGAGCCACAAACCAAGCATTTGGCGTCTGAGGACTCGTCCACGGTATTGGCAAGCTTTGCTGCTGTAGCGCGGCTGTTTCCGCAGTCTGTGGTGCCGGGGCTATTGGCGCTGCTGCCCGAGGATAACTTGGGCGAGGCTGCCCTCACCGCCCTCGGCCAGTTGGTAGAGGCGGTGCCACAGATTCCGGTGGCCCTGGTGCTAACCGCAGCTCAGGGCCAAGGCTTACTAGACTTGTTGTGAAATAGTACTTAGCCAGATTTTTCAAAGGCGTCCTCCCTGCTCCCTCTCTTAAGCCGTCATCAGATAAAAGTTCCAGAGTCCTGCCGCCGTAAAGATGGAGCGGTCATCAAAG
>QBLT01000406.1 GCA_003249105.1 Leptolyngbya sp.
CCCCCGTCCCCCGCCCCTATGCGCAACCCCAACCAACGACTGATGATTACCCTTGGCCTGGGCTGGTTGGCCTTTGCCGGCCTGGGGCTGGGGCTGCGCCAACTTCTGGCTGGCCCAGCGGTGACGGTGATTATCGATCGCAGCTATTGCGATCCAGCCCAGTGGCAGCAGCGGGTGAGCGATCGCTACGCCAGCCTCTACGCCCAACAAGAGCAGCGCCAGCTCACCATCGACCAGGTAATCTACGTCAGCGACCTGGGGCAGGAGGTGGCTGAAGCCATTCCCTCGCCCAAAGACGTGCAGACCCTCAGCACCTACGGCAGAGCCAACCCCACCCAAATGCAGCAGGCCACCCAGGCGAATCCCGATGCTACAGTGCTGAGCTGCGGCAATTAGGTGGGTCGAGGGATGGATGAGTAGGGGGTATGACTCCGCCACTTGCCTCGATTCAGGCCTAAACTGAAGGCTGCGTCAACATTTGCATCGCCCCCATGACCGCTACCTCCACCCTGCCCAGCGACGAAACCACCCGCCGCCCCGATAGCGACTGGCGGCTGTTTTTGCGCATGTGGCCCTACATCTATAAGCACCGCAGTGCCCTGGTGCTACCGCTGATTTTGCTGGTGCCCCTGTCGTTGGCCAACGCCCTCCAGCCAGTCCTGATTGGCCAGGCCATCTCCCTGATTCGCCAAGAGCCGGTGATGTTTTTCCTGAAGGGTGCAACCCTTCAGGGCGGGCTGAATTTGCTGGTGGGGCTGCTGGTCGTCACCGTCCTTATTCGCCTGCTGCTGGATGGCTTTCAGAGCTACCTGGTGCAGGCCGTGGGCCAAAACATCACCGCCGACATTCGCACCGACCTGTTTACCCACGTCACCTCCCTAGCGGTGCGCTTCTTTGACCGCACCCCCGTGGGCAAGCTCATTACCCGCATCACCAGCGATGTCGATGCCCTGGGCGACGTGTTCTCCACTGGGGCGGTGGGCATCGTCACCGATGTAGTTTCGATGCTGGTGCTGCTCGTGGTGATGTTTACCATGCAGTGGCAGCTCGCCCTCATGCTGCTGGCCCTGCTGATACCCGTCACCTGGCTGATTATTTACTTTCAGCAGCAGTTTCGCAAGGCCAACTACAAAGCCCGCGAATACCTCTCTGAACTCAACGCCACCCTGCAAGAAAACGTGGCGGGCATCAACGTGGTGCAGCTGTTTCGACGCGAGCGCTACAACGCCGAAATGTTTCGGGCCACCAACCAGAAATACATCACCGCCGTCGATAAGACCATCTTCTACGACTCAGCGGTGTCGTCGACGCTGGAGTGGATTTCGCTGGTGGCGATCGGTGGCGTGCTGTGGCTTGGCGGCCTGCTGGTCATGCAAGACGCCCTCACCTTTGGCACCCTGGCCACCTTTATTCTCTTTGCCCAGCGCCTCTTCGACCCCTTGCGCCAGTTCGCCGACAAATTCACCGCCATTCAGGCCGGTCTCACCGCCGTAGAGCGCATTACCGACCTGTTTACCGTGCCGGTGGAGATTCGCGACCCGGAGAAGATTGGGGAAGATGAGGGAGGTGGGGAAGGTAGGGAAGCGAGGGGAGATCGGAAAGCGGCAGTGAGGTTTGATGGAGACAATGGCAACGGAGTGAAGGAATTAATAGGTGAAGTCAAGGGTGAAGAGAACAACAGCCTCGCCACCTTCCCCTCTACCTATCCATCCATCTCCCCCACCGCCTCATCTCCCCTATCCTCCTCATCTTCCTTACCCCATCACCCCATCACTCCATCACCCGCTAAGGCATCCGAAATCTGCTTCGACCATGTCACCTTCGGCTACAAGGCAGATGAGCACGTGCTCAAAGATCTCACCTTCACCATTCGCCCCGGTGAAAAGGTGGCTCTGGTGGGGCCGACGGGGGCAGGGAAGAGTTCGATCATTCGGCTGCTGTGTCGCCTCTACGACATCAACCAGGGGGCGATTTTGCTGGATGGGGTCGATATTCGCGCTTTGCCCCAGGCGGAGCTGCGGCGGCGCATGGCGGTAATTTTGCAGGATGGCTTTCTGTTCGCTGGGGATGTGAAGAGCAACATTACCCTGGGGGAGGAGTATCCCCTAGAGGCGGTGATTGAGGCGGCGAAGAAGACCAACATCCACGGGCTGATTGAAGAGCTGCCCCAGGGCTATGACACCGCGCTGCGGGAGCGGGGCACTAACCTCTCGGGGGGGCAGAAGCAGCTATTGGCCTTTGCCCGGGCGGCCATTCGCGACCCAGGCATTTTGGTGCTCGATGAGGCCACCGCCAACCTGGATGTGGGCACCGAGGCGATGATTCAAGAGGCGCTGGAGCGGCTGCTAGAAGGGCGCACGGCGATTATTATTGCCCACCGTCTATCGACCATTCGCAACGTCGATCGCATTCTGGTGCTCAAGCATGGTGAGCTGGTCGAGCAGGGTAGCCACGACGAGCTGCTGGCGCAGGAGGGGCTGTATTCGAGCCTGTATCGTTTGCAGCGGTTGGGGGTATAAGACGTCCTCTAAAGACCCTGGAACTAAAGTTCTAGACTTAGAGCAAAATTTTCTTCTAACGGTCGCGCTCACCGGACGCAGGTAACCCTTGCAACTCAACCAGCTATTTTCATATGTTCCGGTGCAGCGCGGTTGTTATGCTGCTCGGCAAAATAAGTAGGCAGTTGAGATTAAATGTAAGATAGCAGGGTAGCCAGAGTGCCCTCAAA
>QBLT01000407.1 GCA_003249105.1 Leptolyngbya sp.
TTGAGGGCACTCTGGCTACCCTGCTATCTTACATTTAATCTCAACTGCCTACTTAAAGCGTTTGAAAAGTGATTTGCTGTGGCTTTAGTCCCCTACCGATCCCCCCTGCCCCCTTAAAAAATGGGGGATAAAAGTCTCCCTTTTTATAGACGCTTGCGGCTTTTTGCAGGGTAGGGAGATTAAGGGGGCTCTCCAATTTGGCTGCAAGAAATAGGATGTTCTAAACGCCTTTTAAGCTTTTCGAACATCCTCTTACACTCTGCCCCGCGATCGCTCGTCTCCAACGATCGACTCAAAGCACTGACGGGTAACAACCATGGCTCACCTGACTGCACGACGACCGCAAAACGTAGCGGGCGATCTCTACGTCGATAGCTCCTGCATTGACTGCGACACCTGCCGCTGGATGGCCCCTGAGGTGTTTACCCGTGAGGCTGGACAGTCGGCAGTAGGGCATCAGCCCGAGACAGCGGCAGAACGGCTGGCCGCTTTGCAGGCCGTGCTCTCTTGCCCCACGGCGTCGATCGGCACCGTGGCCCCGCCCCAAGACATGAAAGCGGCCCAGGCCAGCTTTCCCATCCCGATCGCCGCAAACGTCTATCACTGCGGCTACCACTCCGAAAAGTCTTACGGGGCAGCCAGCTACTTGATTCAGCGGCCTGAGGGTAACGTGCTGGTTGACTCGCCCCGCTTTGCCGCCCCCCTGGTGAAGCAGCTCGAAGCCCTAGGCGGTGTGCGCTATCTCTACCTCACCCACCAGGATGATGTGGCCGATCATCAGCAGTTTCACGAGCGGTTTGGGTGTGAAAGAGTGCTTCACACCGACGACATCGGCTCTAGCACCGCCTCGGTAGAAATTCAGCTCAAAGGCACCAACTCGGTTGAACTAGCGCCCGACCTGACGATTATTCCAGTGCCGGGGCACACCAAGGGGCATACGGTGCTGCTATATAACAACAGCTTTCTGTTTACCGGCGATCATCTGGCCTGGTCGGCGCGACTTCACCAGCTCCACGCCTTTCACACCCTCTGCTGGTATTCCTGGCCTGAGCAAATCAAGTCGATGGAAAAACTCGCCGCCTACGACTTTGAGTGGGTGCTGCCCGGCCACGGTCGCCGCCACCATGCCGACAAAGCCACCATGCGCGAACACATGCAAAAGTGCCTCGACTGGATGACGGCGCAGTAGGGTTGGGGATGGCCGTAGAGAGAAAGGAGCTGAATGCGATCGCAGCACCGTAGGGTGGGCAGTGCCCACCTTCCCACCCCGCTATCAGCAATCCATTGGGAGCACTACCTTAGAGTGTCTTCCAAAATCCCCAAAGGTTCGATTATCGACGCGCCTACACTTCTGGCGGGGTAATTTTCTCACCCTGGGAACCTTCAACCGCAGACCCATCTTTGCAGAAGCCGATAACGTAAAACACCTGCGCCAGGCTACAGCTGCTGTTAAAGCTGAAATGCTGAGCTTGAGGGGGAGGGGTTGGTGGTGGGTGAATAAATGGATTGGTGGGCAGTGCCCACCCTACTCGCTACTTGCTACAGATCGAAGACATAGCGCACTGCCCCCGACTCTGGATCGTTGGTGACATCGGCATAGCCGTTGTGCAGAGCGGCCTGAATCAAGGCCTCTACCCGCTCTGTGCTCAGTCCGGTATGCAGGGCCACCTGTGCCTTAGAGAGCTTGCCCCCGTTAGCATGGGCGGCCTTGAGCAGCAGCAGCATTGGGTCTGCTTGGGGTGGTGCGATCGCCTGGGCCGCGACCAACTTTCGGTCTATTGGCACCGGCATCGCCAGGCCATCTTCGCCCCACTCGGCCAGGTACTTGCGGCGCAGTTGCTCGTTGCGGGTTTTGACCATGCCGGGCACCAGCACCAGATCGATGAGTTGGCCCATGCCAAACAAACCAAAGGTAAACAGGTAGACGACACCCCACACAGTCTGCCCGGCATAAAACCGATGTAGCCCGCAGAAACCAAATAAACCCAGTGCCCACAGCAGGTAGGCTGTTTCAGTCTTTGCTCGTGCCATGGTGTGTCTCTGATAAGACCAATGGTGGGGGGCAGCGAACCTGAGATTGGCTCGCAGCCGCCGCCTAGAGCCCATTATAGACAGCCGATTTTTTGGCGTGCCGCCCCTGTAACCGACCCGTAATACCGTCGGTTGAGTTGCAGGGCAGCTCTACTGGCCAGCACCGTAGGGTGGGCACTGCCCACCTTCCCACCCAGCTATCACGACCCCATCGGGAACACTACCTTAGAGTCTCTTCCCCCAACCCCCAACAAATGCCCGATTATCGACGCGCCTGCACTCCCGGCGGGGCAATCTTTGTCACCCTGGTCACCTTCAACCGCAGACCCATCTTTGCAGAAGCCGATAACGTAAAACGCTTGCGCCAGGCTGTAGCCGCCGTTAAAGCTGAAATGCCCTTCGATATTACAGCCGCCGTTGTGCTTCCCGATCACATTCATTTTGTGTGGACTTTGCCCCAGGGGGATGATGATTACTCAAAGCGAGTCGGACGGCTAAAGGTGTTGTTTACGCGATCGCTGAAGGGAAGTTGTGCGCTACCGCAGGATGTTTGTATGTCTCGCCAACGGCAACGTGAAAGCGATGTATGGCAACGACGCTTTTGGGAGCACACCATTCGCGATGAGGCTGATTGGGTGGGACACATCAATTATTTGCATTACAATCCGGTGAAGCATGGGCTGGTAAAG
>QBLT01000408.1 GCA_003249105.1 Leptolyngbya sp.
AGGTGGGGGTTGTCAGAGGGCGGGGCTGGTGGGTCGGCCGCCGGTGGAGCGACGGGCAGCAGTTCACAGGCGCTACCGTTGCCATCGCCATCGAGGCCGTAGGGATCACCCCGAAAAGCATCGAGCACCGCCTGGGCCTGGGGTTGGCTGGCGAAGTCGCCACAGTTGCAGTCGTCATCGACACAGGGGGGCAGGGTCGAGACATCCACCGGGGCACCCCAGTTGGTCATCGACAGCAGCAGATCGCTACAGCCCACCAGCCCCAGCGCCAGTACAACCAGCGCCCATTGGCCCCAGGGACGCCGCCGAGAAAACATCATTGCCAATCGATCCATGGTTAACCGGCCATTTCTTTAAAGGCATCCATACAAATGTACTGAAATTGAGGGCGATCGCAACCGCTTGCCGTGCTCATTCTGGGCAAATCTATCGTCGTCGGACGGGCGGAGGTTGCAGAAGGGCTCAATAGCGTTAACAATGTGAGACGTGGCCTGGCTTATCCCCCTGCCTGGCATCGGGATGTTTCACCCCATCGGGTGCGGGGTTAGCGATCGGGCCAGGCACAAGAAAATTCTCGTTTTCTGCCCGTGTTTCTATTCACTACCAGGATGATTATGCTCAACCAAGCAATCGCCAAGCTACAGGCATGGTTCCCCGCCGCCGCCGTCCACGCGCACTGCGATGGCCCCTGCGGCGTTTACGACCCCTCCTCGGCTCGCATTGCCGCCGAAGCCGTGCTGTCGATGACCAAAAAGCTGGTCGACCTTGAGGTGCCCGCCAGTGGTGACAAGGCCGCTTCTATTGCTTACCACAACACCTTCGCCCGCTATACCGCCATCAAAGAGGAGCAGGCTCAAATCACCAAAGATGAGCTGCTGGTGCTTTGGACCGACTACTTCAAGCCCGTGCATCTCGAGCAGTTCCCCGACCTGCATGACACCTTCTGGAAAGCCGCCAAACTCTGCTCCGCCTGTAAGGTCGAAGTCAGCGTGCAGCACGCCAACGAGCTGATGGAAGCTGTGCAGAAAATCCACGGTATTTTCTGGGCGACCAAGAACCGGGATGTGTCTTGGTACACCGCGAGCTAGAGGGGGATGGGGTGACGGGGTGATGGGGTTTTACTTTTCCCTCCTACCTCACCTACCCCACCCACCTCACCTAATCCACCTCATGCCGTGACTTCCCCACCTTCCCCGCTGCCGCCGTCGCAGTTGCGCCATAGTCAGCTCACCGATCTGGTGCTCTGGCTGTTGCGCCAGCGACGGCGGTTTCGCGTTGTGGGGGCTTCGATGCTGCCCCTGTTAGAGCCGGGTGCGGAGGTGTTGATCGACCCCGCCGTCTACCGTCAGCAGCGGCCCCAGCCGGGCGACCTGGTGGTAGTTGAGCATCCTCGTCGGCCGGGGCTGCTGTTGATTAAGTGGGTGGTCTATGTCGATAGCGACGGCTGCTTTGTGCGAGGGCTCAACGAAGCGGAGAGCACCGACAGCCGTGAGTTTGGTCTAGTGCCCTGGGCGGGGCTGGTGGGTCAGGTTGTTTGCCGGCTGCCCTGAGGTGGGAGCTAGGAGAAGCTGTTCACAATGGCCATGACTTCGGCGGGTGAGTCGACTCGGTAGGCGTGGATGCCGAGGGCGCGAGCCGCCTCAACGTTGCGAGCGCCATCATCGAAGAACGCTACGCTGTCGGCGGGGGCGTTGAGCATGGTTAGCAGGTGCTCAAAGATGGCTGGGCTGGGCTTGATTAGCCCAATTTTGTAGGACAAAAATAGCTGGTCGAAGTAGTCAAAAAAGGTGTAGCGATCGCGCAGGCGCTCGTAGTGGGCAGGGTTGGTGTTCGACAGCAGCGACAGATGGTAGCGAGGTTTGAGGGCAGTGAGCATTTCGTTGCACTGGGGCAGCGGTGCCCGCACGATCTCTAAAAACTCGTGCTGAACGGCTGTAGGGGCGATCGCCAGACCAAACTCTTGCACAAAGGCGGCGGCAAAGGTGTCAAAGTCGGTGCGACCGCTCTCAAAATCGACGACACAGGGGGCACTGACCCAGAGGCGGTGGATTTCTTCAACGGTGATGGGGCGACCCAGCAGCCCTTTGACCCGATCGAGCCACTGGAGCTCGATCAGCACCCCACCCATATCCAGCACAATGTGCGTAATCGCCATCGCCGTTGCTCCATGGAAACTTCACCAGCCTTACCTTACCGGGCTTTGCCCTGGGAGGCATTACTTGGGGCGGCCCTTGGGGAGAAGGGGAGAAGGTGTTGCTGGGGGTGTAAGGGGCCATCGGTGGTGATTGGGATATTACCGCCTGTGACAGGAGGTAACGTTTTTTCTCGCCTGTAGCCGTTGCCAGAGGCGTGCGATCGCCCCAAAGCCACGACCATAGAGCGTTTCATCTCTATGTCGCAACGTAACGGCAACGCGATAACAGCATTGCCGAAAGAATAATTCACACTGGCGACCAGCAAACTTCGCTAGGCTGAAATCATTGATAGACAAGGGACTCAGCCTGAAACTCCGAGTCTCTGCCCAGCGCTTCACCCATCATTCTTCCCTAGGCTTATATCCATGAATGGCGTTGTTGCATAAATAGGGTGTTACGGACGGGGTAGTGGCATAAGGTTTAAGTACTACCCAAAACCTGACGCCGATGCAGTACCGAGTCCGCAACTGGTCTGAGTATAACGCTGGTCTGAAGCAGCGCGGCAGCCTCAC
>QBLT01000409.1 GCA_003249105.1 Leptolyngbya sp.
CCCTTACTCCCCCACTCCCCGCCCATGACCCTTCTCCTCAAAAACATCCTCGCCATCTACCAGCGAGAATTGCAAAGCTACTTCGCCTCGCCCCTGCCCTACATCATTGCCGCCGTGTTTTGGCTGCTGGGGGGCTTCTTCTTGGTGGCGATTTTGCTGGGGCCGCAGGGAATTTTGGCCCAGGCGGCGATGGCTGACCAGGCAGTGCAAATGGGCATGCCCCCATCGCCTCCTTTTGACGTGGCCTACGAGTTTAACAAGGCCTACGTGGGGCTGCTGGGGTCGCTGTCGATGTTTGTGCTGCCCATGCTGTCGATGGGACTCTACGCCGACGAGCGCAAGCAGGGCACGCTGGAATTATTGGCGACTTCGCCGGTAACCAACTGGGCAGTAGCCTTGGGCAAGCTGCTGGCGGTGGTGAGCTTCTACATTGCGATGGTGCTGCCGCTGATGGTGTGCCAATCGATCGCCCTGGGAGCCGCTGAGCCCCCCACCGGGTCGGGAGTATTCTTGCTGTCGCACCTGGGGCTAGTGCTGCTGGCGGCTAGCGTCTTAGCCCTGGGCATGTTCATCTCGTCGCTGACGGAGAGCACGGTGCTGGCGGCGATTATGACCTTTGCGCTGATTTTGCTGCTGTGGCTGGTGGATGCGGTGGCCCAGGGGCTGCCGGGGGTGGTGGGTAGCGCGATCGCCCATCTTTCCCTACTCAAGCACTTCACCGACTTTACCGAAGGCATTTTTGACACGGGCGGCCTGGTGCTGTTTCTCTCCTTTATTGGGCTGGGGCTATACCTCACGGCTCAATCCATTGAAACCCTCCGGTTCCAGCGCTCCTAGCAGCAGCTGTAGGGTGGGCACTGCCCACCCTTGGGGAAGATGTTTTTTAGCAAGCACCTTAGCAGCAGATTAGTAGTAGCGGGTAATGGCGATGAAATCGTTTGCGGCCTACCAAAAATATTTGAAATACCTGGCTTTACCAGGGCTGGCCCTAGTAACAGCAGGGTTAATTGCGGGCATCGTCGCCGGATGGACGCTGCTGCCTGCGGGCCTACTGGTAGGAGGCATTGGTCTGCTCTTGCTCGGGCTAGTGCTGGGTAACCAGGGGCAGGGTCGGTTTTGGGCCCAGCGCTCCACCGAGGCGGGGGCCAATGCCCTGGTGTCTACCCTGGCGGTGCTGGCCATTTTGGGCCTGGTGAACTTTTTGGCGGTGCGCTACGCCAGCCGGGTAGACCTGACTGAGAACCAAATCTTTACCCTGGCTCCCCAGTCACAGCAGGTGGTGCAAACCCTAGAAAACCCCACCCGCGTCGTCATCTTCGACCCGCTGCCCAACCCCCAAGATCGCCAGCTACTCGAAAGCTACCGCCAGGTCGGGCCGCAGTTTACCTTTGACTACGTCAACCCCTACAACGATCCGCGCCAGGCCCAAGAGTTTGGCGCTACCCAAACGGGCATGGTGTTTGTGGAAAGTGGTGAGACCCGCCGCTTTTTGCAGAATGTTGGCCCCAGTGAGCGGCTGTCAGAGCGCACGCTGACCAATGCTCTGGACCAGGTAGTGAGCGATCGCCCCCTCACCGTCTACTTCACCCAGGGTCACCAGGAGTTCACCATCGACGGCAGCGACACTGGCTTTTTGCAGGCCGCCACCGCTCTTGAAGACAAAAGTGCCGTGGTGCAACCCCTCGACCTTTCCCAGTCCAGCACTGTGCCCGACGATGCCAGCGTGGTGGTGGTAGCTGGCCCCGCCGCCGAATTCTTTGAGCCCGAAGTCAACGCGTTGCAAACTTACCTCAATGGCGGCGGCAGCTTCATGCTGCTGATCGACCCGCGCACCAGCCCCGGCCTCGACACCCTGCTCGACCCCTGGGGCATCACCCTCGACGATCGCATTGTGCTGGATACCTCCGGCAGTGGGCAGCTCGTTGGCCTTGGCCCTGCCGCCCCCCTAGTCACCGACTACGGCGATCACCCGATCACCCGCGACTTTACCGGCGGGCGATCGTTCTTTCCGCTGGTGCGCCCCATCAATGTCGAAGAGGTGGCTGGAGTAACAGCAACGCCTATTCTCCAAAGCAACCCCCAGAGCCGGGCCGAGGCCCTCTCCACCGAGGGCGAACTGCAATACGACGAAAACGCGCCGCCCTCTGGCCCCTACACCCTCGGAGTCGCCCTCAGCCGCCCCGTCGAAGGAGCCGCCGCTACCGAAGGTGAACCGCCGCCGGAGTCGCGTCTGGTCGTAATTGGCAACGCCACCTTTGCCACCGATGGCCTGTTTGAGCAGCAGCTCAATGGCGACGTCTTTCTCAACGCCGTTAGCTGGCTGGGGCAGCAGACCGACGCCACCCTCTCCATTCGCCCCCGCGAAGTCACCAACCGCCGCATTACGCTGACGGTGCAGCAGCAGATTGGGCTGGGGGTATTTGCCCTGCTGGTGCTGCCGGCAATAGGTCTTGGGCTAGCCGTGCTGATGTGGCTGCGGCGGAGATAGACCACCCCGCCCAGGGCTGCTGAGGGCAAACGCAGAGCGGCTTTGTTGCATGAATAGTTCAAGCGTCAGGGGTTCTGTGGCAGGAACCGAGAACTAAGCCTCAACTGGATAGCTCTCGGGCTTGGCCAGTTGAATCATGCGGTTGAGCGCCGCACACTGCAAGAA
>QBLT01000040.1 GCA_003249105.1 Leptolyngbya sp.
CTCTGCTACCCAAATGGGACATTCTTATTCGTCCAGCCTAGACGGTATATTCTTTTCCGGAAATCACCTCAGTCAAGCTACGGTACTGGCCAGTGCCTCCTGAATCTTTGCCCCAGGCAGGGCCGCCCAAGTCCAGCCGTTCGTACCACGACCCGCTCCACGGCGCGATTACGCTGCATGCCAGCGACCCCGACGAGGCGCTGCTGACTCAGCTGATTGACACTCCCGTGTTTCAGCGGCTGCGGCGGATTCGCCAGCTCGGCCCGGCCAGCCTCACTTTCCATGGGGCCGAAAGCTCGCGGTTTACCCATTCTCTGGGGGTGATGGCGATCGCCCGTCGCGCCTTTGACCAGATCCAGCGCCGCTACCCGGAGTTGGCCCCCCACCGGGCCACGGTGCTGGTGGCAGCCCTGCTCCACGACATTGGCCACGGCCCCTTTAGCCACACCGCTGAAGAGGTATTTGGCCTCCAGCACGAACAGTGGACCCGCCGCATGATTAGCGAACTGCCGGAGATCCATGATGCCCTGGAGGCACACTCGAAGGGGCTGGTGGCAGCGGTGGATCAGGTCTACACCCACGAGCACCCGATCGCGCTGGTGTGGCAGCTGGTGTCGAGCCAGCTCGACTGCGATCGCCTCGACTACCTGCTGCGCGACAGCTACTTCACCGGGGCCAGCTACGGCCAGCTCGATCTCGATCGCATTCTCATGGCCCTGCGGTTTGAGCCCCAGAGCGGTCGCCTAGTGGTGGCCCACAAGGGCTTGTCTGCGATCGAGCACTACTTAGTGGTGCGCCACTTTATGTACGTGCAGGTGTACAACCACCCCAAAAATATTGCCGTCACCTGGCTGCTAGAGCGGGCCTTTGAGCGAGCCAGGGCTGACTTGCTGGTTGGCAAGCTAGAGGCCGACCCGACAGTGACCGCCTGGCTGCTGACGCCCGATCGCCCCCTCTCCCTAGAGACCTACCTGGCCGGGGACGATATTGTCTTTACCTACCACCTGCAGCGGTGGCGGCACAGCCCCGACCTGCTGCTAGCCGACCTCTGCCGCCGCTACCTCGATCGCGATCTGCTCAAAACTTTGGAAGTCACCCGGCTCTCGCTAGATCAGCAGAATGACTTTCTCGGTGCAGTTCGTGCCCATTTAGATCAGCAGGGCTACAGCGGCGAACACTACAGCGGTCTGCGCCGCACCTGGAGCCGAGGTTACACTACCTATAACGAGGGCATTTTTCTCCACAGCGATAATGCCTTTGTCGATATCAAAGATCTATCGCCCCTGGTGCAGGCCCTCAGCCAGCCCTACGAGCGCACCTGGCTACTCTACCCGCGCGAAATTCATCCCTGGCTGCGGCAAACCTGGGCTAGCTATAGCCCCGCCGCCTCAGAAGTAGAGTAGGTACTCAGGAGATTTCTAGAAAAGAAGATCCCCGCTTTATCGGGCAACTGTAGCCACTGTAGGGTGGGCACTGCCCACCATTAGGGAGAAAGTTTTCCAGAAGTCGCTTCAGTATCATTGCTGCAACAGTTCAGTGGACTGCTGGCGGTGAAGCCTTGGCGGCACTAATTCAACCAGCGCTAAGAGCGTTAGGCTCAAGGGCCACAGAAAATACTGCAAAAACAGCACCGAGTTGAAATAGAGAAACACCATCATCACCAGGGCAGAGCAAGCCAGAATGCTGGCTTTTTCTCTCAAAAAACTTAGATAAATAAGCCCCATCAGCAACAGCATGGGCAGCTTGGCTTTGAGACCCACCACCCAGAGGACGTTCTGCGAAAAGAGCACATCCAGAGAAGGAGCAGCTTCAATATGGGAGCTGCCTGCCCGAGTCGCTGAAAAAAGAATAGATTTGACAAAGCCTTCCGCATCCCAAACCAAAAAAGGCAGCGACGTTAAAACGGGGACGCTCAGAATAATCAAAAGGCCCATGCCCGCCTCTTTTATTCGCTTGGCTTCAGACGCCGTCTTCCAGAGATAAACGAGGTAAAGCGGTAGCAGAAAGATGGCAACCTGCTTGATTCCCAAAGACAGGCTAAAGGCAAGTAGTGCCCATCTCACTCGATCCTTAAGCAGCAGCAGGGAGAGTAGGAGGAAGAAGACGGCAGCAAACTCAAGGTGATGAACCCGCGTAACATAGATACTCCAACGACCCAGTAAAAGAATGCCCGCAGCAACAAATCCAAAGAGCCATAGGCCCCGAGCGTAGAAAAACTTCAGTACTAGGGCAACGATCCCCAGGTGAAATAAAAACGACAGGGGACGCCACAGGTAGAGCCAGTCTAAAAACTCTCGAAAGCCAAATTTCTGAAGCAGGGCAGAGGCAAGGTAGGCGAGCGGAAAATAGGTCGCGTACTTATCGTTAGCCCGCATATTACTGGCTAAAACCCTGGCGTAGGGGTTTTCTCCGACAATAATTCTTTTACCCTCTAACCAAATGTAGTAAATGTCTTCGCCCATCAGATCACTGGCGGGCGTGAACCAAAAACTGATGTGCATTAACAGACCCGCCACCATTAGCAGCAGAAGCGCCAGCCAATAGCGTTTGTCCCATTTGCGTTGCTGTAGCATAGCCAGTTGTTTACCTTAAACGTACTTGGGTGCCCACTTTGATGTTGGCAATTCTAGTTTTTTAGAGATGCTTTATCCCTCAGGGTGACACGGTGATGAACAAGCAGCGGTGTCTACAATTCGCTGAGATTAGTTGTTCTTGGCTGCGGCTGGAGGGTTGAGCGTCGGGAACTGGCGGTAACAGGCGGCAATAATCATATAGACGGCGTAGGCTAAAAAGCCAAAGGCGATCGCTCCTAGCCAATATTCGCCCCACAGTTCTTCGTCTAGCTCGTCAAATACATTGCCCAGCCCACCAGCGGATTCGTCGTCAACTAGATAGGCGGCTTTGATCAGGTAAGCCCCAATTAAAACGAACCCAACTCCGCGGGCCGTAATGCCAACTTTGCCAATCACGATCGCCCACCGCTGGATAGGGCGAGAGAGGTCGCGATGAAAATCGTTGATGTACCCGCCGGAGGCCGCCCCGTAAACATACAGACAACCCACGGCCACAACGCCAATACCAAAGCCCAACAGCATCCAGGGGCCTACTTCTCGCTCAAACAGAACGGAGGCCAGATCTTCTATGGTGTCGTCAAAATCGACAAACAAATTAAGGGACAGTTTAGCCGCGCTCTGGGCAATGCCCAGGTAGGTTAGACCGCTGACCACATAGCCGCCGCGCTGTAGCACCTGGCGAACGCTCAACGCCTCTGCCTGACCCGGATCAATACTGGCCTGTATCAAGCGCCACAGCACATATCCTAAAAGGCCAAACGCTAGCAGTCCCAGAATTCCGCTGCCCAGGGGCCAGCGATCTAGATCGGCAAGCACCGCCTCGCTACCCGCCACGATCGGCTGATCGTGAATGATATCGTTGATGGCAAATAGACCAATCAGGCCATAGAACACCCCCTTGGTGCCGTGGCCCAGACGCATATACCATCGCACCCAGGGGCGTTTGAAAATCTTTAAGAGCTGCCGCTGGGCAAAACGAACCAAGCCCTGCAAAAGCGTCAGTATCAGCTTGACATTACCCATTGCAGCGCTGTGCCAGCCAAACTCTACCCGTCTTTAAGCCGATCAAATTAGTCTCTCTATTTCAATGGACTTCAGGCTTAAGTCTATCTATATGGCTGTGAAGTTGAGCTTTTATCGCTAGCTTTATTCATTTGAGCGGCAAAAGTAGCGATCGCGCCCCGGTGACTAGAGAAGCCTCAAACCGGGCACCGTTCTGCGCGCCCTAACGCTACGTCAGCCCGCTTCCCAGGGGCATTTCTAGGCGGGGCGAAGGGCATTGGGTAAGTTGAGCTACCTCAACCTGGCCTGAAACCCGATGTTAACAGCATGTCTAGGGGCACGCCAGATGTAGGGGTTTAAATTTCTATATTTCCTCAAAATCGCTAGATGTAGTTCTTTAAATCCGTTAACCTTAGGAGCAGCCCGGGTGCCTTAGGGTCAGAAAATCTGGCCCCTAGCCCCACCAATGCAGTAAAATTGTACTATCATATTGCGGCGCTATGTCCTTTGTTGGTCTCCACATCCACAGTGCCTACAGCCTGCTCGACGGGGCCAGCCAGCTGCCCCAGCTAGTGGCGCGGGCCAAGGAGCTGGAGATGCCCGCGATCGCCCTCACCGACCACGGGGTAATGTATGGTGCGATCGAGCTGATCAAGGTCTGCAAGGGGGCGGGCATCAAGCCGATCATCGGCAACGAGATGTACCTGATCAACGGCGACATTAGCCAGCAGCAGCGTCGCCCCCGCTACCACCAGGTGGTGCTGGCCAAAAACACCCAGGGCTACAAAAACCTGGTCAAGCTCACCACCATCTCCCACCTGCAAGGGGTGCAGGGCAAGGGTATCTTCTCGCGCCCCTGCATCAACAAAGACCTGCTAGAGCAGTACCACGAAGGGCTGATCGTCACCAGCGCATGCCTCGGTGGCGAAGTACCTCAGGCCATTCTGCAAAAGCGGCCCGATGTGGCCCGCAAGGTGGCCCAGTGGTATAAAGATCTGTTCGGCGCAGACTACTATCTCGAGATTCAAGACCACGGTTCCCCCGAAGACCGGGTGGTGAACGTGGAGCTGCTGAAGATCGCCCGCGAGATGGACATCAAAGTCATCTGCACCAACGACAGCCACTACATCTCCTGCAACGATGTGGAGGCCCACGACGCGCTGCTGTGCATCCAGACCGGCAAACTGCTGACCGAAGACAAGCGCCTGCGCTATAGCGGCACCGAATACCTCAAGTCTGCCGATGAGATGCGCCTGCTGTTTCGCGACCATATCGAGCCAGAGGTGATCGAAGAATCGATCGCCAACACCCTCGAAGTCGCCGACAAAATCGAAGACTACACCGGCATCCTCGGCCAGTCGCGCATCCCTGACTTCCCCATCCCCCCCGAGTTCAACGAAGACGCGGGGGCCTACATGGGCCATGTGGCCAAGGAGGGGCTGGTCAAGCGGATGAAGGCGGCCAGCTATGGGGAAATTGAGCAGGAGTACCGCGATCGCCTCGAATACGAAATCGAGATGATGATCCAGATGGGCTTCCCCACCTACTTTCTCGTCGTGTGGGACTACATTCGCTTTGCCCGCGACAACAACATTCCCGTCGGCCCCGGTCGCGGTTCGGCAGCGGGCTCCCTGGTGGCTTACGCCATGGAAATCACTAACATCGACCCCATCCACCACGGCCTGCTGTTCGAGCGCTTTCTCAACCCCGAGCGCAAGTCGATGCCCGATATTGACACCGACTTCTGCATCGATCGCCGCGACGAGGTGATCAAATACGTCACCCGCCGCTACGGTGAGGAGCGGGTGGCCCAGATTATCACCTTCAACCGCATGACATCCAAGGCGGTGCTCAAGGATGTGGCCCGCGTGCTCGACATTCCCTACGCCGAGTCCGACCGAATGGCGAAGCTGATTCCGGTGGCGCGGGGCAAGCCCACCAAGCTCAAGGTGATGATCTCCGACGACACCCCCGCACCGGAGTTCAAAGAAAAGTACGACAACGACCCCCAAACCCGCCGCTGGATCGACATGGCCCTGCGCATTGAGGGCACTAACAAAACCTTCGGCATGCACGCCGCCGGGGTGGTGATCTCCAAAGACCCCCTCGACGAAATTGTGCCCCTCCAGCGCAACAACGACGGCCAGGTAATCACCCAGTACTACATGGAAGATGTGGAAGCCCTGGGCCTGCTAAAGATGGACTTTTTGGGCCTGCGCAACCTCACCATGATCCAAAAAACCCTGGAGCTGATCGAGGCCACCCACGGTACCAAAATCGACCCCGACGACCTGCCTATGGATGACCCCGCCACCTACAAACTGCTAGAGCGTGGCGACCTGGGCGGCGTCTTTCAGCTAGAGTCGTCGGGCATGCGCCAGATTGTGAAAGACCTCAAGCCCTCCGGTCTAGAGGATATTTCGTCTGTACTCGCCCTCTACCGACCGGGGCCGCTGGATGCCGGGCTGATTCCCAAATTCATCAACCGCAAGCACGGGCGCGAAAAAATCGACTTTGCCGACGAAATTCTCAAGCCGATTCTCAGCGAGACCTACGGCATCATGGTCTACCAGGAGCAGATCATGAAAATCGCCCAGGATATGGGCGGCTACTCCCTCGGCCAGGCCGACCTACTGCGGCGGGCCATGGGTAAAAAGAAAATGTCGGAAATGCTCATGCACCAGGAGAACTTCGTCAATGGTGCTATGGAGAAAGGCGTCGCCAAAAAGGTGGCCGAAGAACTCTGGGACCAGATGGTGAAATTTGCCGAATACTGCCTCAGCGCCGACACCGAACTGCTGACGCTGGAATATGGCCCCCTCACCATTGGCGAAATTGTTGCGAAGTGCATTCCCTGCTCTGTCTTTAGCGTTGATGAGAATGGCTATGTGTACACCCAACCCATTGCCCAGTGGCACCGTCGCGGCCAGCAAGAGGTGTTTGAATACCACCTCGACGACGGCACCACGATTCGCGCCACCGCCGACCACCAATTTATGACCGAGACCGGGGACATGATGGCCATTGATGAAATCTTTCAGCGTGGGCTAGATTTAAAGCAAGTTGAAGCTCCCTGGCCGCAGGTGCTGCACTGCGCATAATTGGAAATTGCCTATTGTGGCCAATCAATTTCTTGAGTTTTGGACGCGTAGCGTAGCCAGTTTGTGAGAAGACACTGTGAGCAAGAATAAGGAGTATCGTAAGCAACTAGAAGGGCACAGGCGAGCATTAGCTGAGCACCTTGACAAAATTGCCCAAGAGCAAGCGAAGCCTTCTACTTTACAAGATCAAGGATTGATCGGTCACTGGGAGAAAACAGTAGCCAACTGTCGCCAACAAATCGCCAAACTTGAAAGGAGGCTTAAGCTATGACACAAGCGATCTCGCAATCATCATTGACTCGACTTAAGCGGTACTTATCCGAATATCGGCCTCAGCTTGAGAAGGCGATCGCAGCCATTCAAACCCTCGAAGCCCCAGATTCTGATGAGGAATCCTTCAGTCAAGCCCTAGCTGATCTTCACGTGTGTGCCACTGTCCTAGAATCTTATTCTGAAGGCATGGTGGATGCGATCGATCAATTCACTGAGGAGCAGCCGGATTAAGATGAAGCGAGATTTAGAACTTATAAGAGCGATCCTGCTAAGGGTTGAAGAGACTCCTATTGGGCGATCGCTTAGTTCGCCTCTCAAAGTGGACGGTTATGGTGATGATGTTATTGCTGAGCATGTCAGGCTATTAAAGGAAGCTGGTTATATCGAAGCCCAGCTTGTCATTGGGTTCAATCAAGTTGGTGTTCACCAGGTGCAAGATTTTTCTATCACGAGACTTTTGAATGATGGGCATGACTTCATCGCAGACGCTAAAAATCCAACCGTTTGGAAAAAGACAATTGATTTCTTAGCAAGTAAAGGTGGTGATGTGTCTTTAGCAGTTGTTAAAGGCGTGGCGGCAAAAATGGCATTTGAATACTTTGGATCTGTATAAGGAAATTGAAAATGGCCAAGATTATCAGCCGTCAATCTCTGGGAGTACAGCCTGTTTACGACATTGGGGTGGCTCATGACCACAATTTTTTGCTAGCCGATGGTCAGGTGGCCTCTAACTGCTTTAACAAGTCGCACTCCACCGCCTACGGGTTTGTCACCTTCCAGACCGCCTACCTGAAGGCCAACTACCCTGTCGAGTACATGGCGGCGCTGCTGACCTCCAACAGCGGCGACCAGGACAAGGTGCAGATGCACATCGGCAACTGCATCGCCATGGGCATTGAGGTGCTGCCGCCGGATATCAACCGATCGCTGGTGGATTTCACCCCCGAGGGCAAGAGCATTTTGTTTGGCCTCTCGGCGGTGCGCAATGTGGGGCTGGGGGCGATCGAGTGCATTCTCAAAAATCGCGAGGCGGACGGGCCGTTTAAGTCGCTGGCAGAATTGTGCGATCGCGTCGATCTGCACTCCGTCAACCGCCGCGCTCTAGAATCACTGATTCTCAGCGGTGCCCTCGACCCCATCGACCCCAACCGCAACCAGCTGATGAAGGATTTGGATCTGGTGATCGACTGGGCCCAGGGTCGCGCCAAGGATCGCGAGATTGGCCAGGGCAACCTGTTCGACATGATGTTGGGGGGCGGCGATACCCAGAGCGCCACGCCTTCAGCAGGCTACGAAACTGCGCCCAAAGCACCCCCGGTGGACGACTTTGAAGCCCAGGAAAAGCTGCGGCAGGAAAAAGAGCTGCTGGGTTTCTACATTTCGGACCATCCGCTCAAGTCGGTGCAGCGATCGGCGCGGGTGCTGGCCCCGATCAACCTGGCGGAGCTGCACGAGCAGCCCGACAACGTGACCCTGAGCGCGATCGTGATTCTCGCCAGCGTCAAGCCGGTGGTGACGAAGAAGGGGGACAGGATGGCGATCGTTCAGCTTGAAGACCTCACGGGGCAGTCAGAGGCCGTTGTCTTTCCAAAGTCCTTCGAGCGGATTGGCCAGCACATTGTCGCCGACAAGCGGTTGATGATCTGGGGCAAGGTCGATCGCCGCGACGATCGTGTCCAGTTCATCATCGACGATGCCGAATCTATCGAAGACGTGCGCATGGTGATGGTGGAGCTGGACCCGCGCCTGGCGGGCGACATTGAGCAGCAGCACCGCCTGCGCAACGTGATTCGCAACAACCAGGGTGACGACCCCAAGTATGCGCGGGTGCCGGTGATCGCAGTGATTGGCGGCAACCAGCAGCGCCAGTTTGTGCGACTAGGAGCTCAGTTTCGCGTCAAAGACCCTGAGGCGGCGGTGAATGCGCTGGTGAAGGCTGACTTTAAGGCCAAGGCCACACCGCTGATTAGCGCGTGATCTCGGAGAGAGACCCGGTCCCTTTTGCGCGTAGCCGATGGACTTGGCATTGCAAAGAAGGGACCGGGTCTCTTTGCAGGCTTTAGGCGCTCGTCAACTCAGTCCAGTAGCGATCGAACAGGTCGGCGGTAGCGGCATCCAAGGGGGCAATACCTTCGCAGTTGGCAAGGACCGACTCTGGCGGAAACAGGGTTTCGCTGGCTTGCAGTTCGGCGGGCAGCAGCTCAAACGCCGACTGGCTGGGGGTGGCAAAGCCAAGCCTCTGCACGGCAAAGGCGGCATTCTCGGGCTGCAGCATAAAGTTGAGCCAGGCGTAGGCGGCCTCTGGGTTAGGCGCGTCTTTAGGAATTGCGATCGCATCGGTCCACAGCGAGCTGCCAGAGTTAGGGATGACGTAGCGCAGGTTGGGGTGCTCGGCGGGGAGGGCATTGCCCAGGTGCGAGTAGGTCATGCAGAGGTCGAGATCGCCCGCGATTAGGGAATCTTCCCAGCCGAAACTGGAGAATTGGGCGATCGCCGGTTTTAGCGCCTGCAAGCGCTTGAAGGCAGCCTCAATCTGCCCTGGGTCGGTCGTGTTGTAGGAATAGCCCAAGGAGGCCAGGGTGGCTCCCAGGGTTTCGCGCACGTCGTCGAGGAGGGTGAGCCTGCCGGTCAGGGCCGCTTGCCGCTCCCACAGATAGGCCCAGTCGGTGGGCGGTGGGCTGAGTTTGGTGGTGTCGTAGATTAGCCCGGTGGTGCCCCAGCTGAGCGGAATGCTGTGGGCGTTGTTGGGGTCGTAGGTAGGGTTTTGCCAGGGGTCGCGCAGGTCGTCTAAGCCAACCAGTCGGCTGTGGTCGAGGGTCGCCAGCAGCCCCAGCTCGACCATCTGCTGCACCATGTAGTCGGAGGGGTACAGAATGCTGAACTGCTGCCCACCGCCCGCCTGGATTTTGGCCAGCATGGTCTCGTTGGAGTCGTAGGTCTGCACCTCAATGGGGATGCCGGTGGCCTGGGTGAAGCGATCGTAGACCTCATCGTCAACGTAGTCAGACCAGGTGTAAATGTGGAGGGGTTTGCTGTTGCCGGCCTCGGGAGTGTTGGCACCTGGCCGTCGGCAGTTTGCCAGGGCCAAACTAGACGCCGCCGCCGTTGAAAATTGCAGAAAACGCCGCCGAGAGAGACGATACGGGCGCGATCGCCCCAGGGGGCCGGTCTTTGACCAACGAACAGACATACTTCCTCGGAGGTTCTAATCTATGGGCATTAGTCTAAACCTACGAGAATCTAGTGGCACAGTCCACTAATTGTTAACAGCTTGATCGATACCAGAGGTCAGCGCACTAGAACACCCGCGGCCTTCGCCAGATCGCTCACCCTCGCCCCAACAGCAATCAAGCCGCTCCCAAGCTCATACCTATACGGCCAGCGCAAGGCCAAACACAACCGCACAACATAGACTCACGATCGCCATCAGTCCGGCGGGCATGAATTTGTTAGTCTTGCGGAAGCGTAGGCCAAAGACGACGAGGAGGGCGATCGCCAGACAGGTGGCCAGCCCGATACCCGCGCTGTAGCTGTTCCCTAGGGTAATTCCCCAGGCGATCAGCAAGGCCGCGCCGCTGATCAACCCAGAGATTAGGGAGGGTTTACTGCGGGCTTTCACATAGCCCATCACGCCCCCAGCGATCACCAGCACGGTGTAGAGCAAGAGCACCCAGGGCGCGATCGCCACGATCAGAAAAAGCATGTTCGCACGTCAGCAACGTCTTGCTTTAAGCGTACTGCGTTAATCGACCGGCTTGCGATCGCGCCAGGGGGCGAATACAGGCAACAGCATCAATCCGGGCAGGGCGGCGAGTAGCGTAATGCCAAAGAACAGGGGCCAGCCCTGCTGGGTGGCCCCGCCCAGGGTGGGTGTTGCGGCGATGCTGGGGTTGCTCTGCACAAACTGCTGTAGGCGCTGGGCCATTTCACCACTGGCGGGGCCAGCGATCAGATCGCGCCCGACCGCCATCAGGCTAGAGAGCAGGGCAAATTGGGTAGCCGAAAAGCGAGCATTACAAAGGCTCATCAGAAAGCCGACAAAGCCCGCCGTCCCCAGCCCGGCACAAAAGTTTTCGACGTTGATGGCCAGCACCATGACTAGATAATTTTTGCCGACGATCGCCAGGAGCAGATAGCCCAGGTTGCTCAGAGCCTGAAGCCCGCCAAAAATCCACAGGGAGCGGTTGATGCCCAGCTGGCTGAGGGCCGCTCCACCCGCCAGGGTGCCGACGATGGTGGCCACTAGCCCCAGCCCCTGACGAATTGTGCCAATGTCGGTATCCGAAAATCCCAATCCCTGGTCTCCCAAAAAGGGAATAGCCATTTTCGCCGTCAGGTTGTCGCCCAGTTTGTAGAGCAGAATGAACAGCACCACGGCGATCGTGCGCTGCACTCCCAGGCGGCTAAAAAACTCGCCAAAGGGCTGCACTATCGCCTGCTTTAGCGAGTCGGGCGGGTGCACAGCGCGCACTGGCTCCGGTGCCCATAGCGAGACCAGCACCCCCAGCCCCATCAGCGCCGCCATTGCCCCATAGACCCAGGGCCAGGTAATGCGATCAGCCAGAATAAAGGCCATCGCCCCGGTCAACAAAATGGCGATGCGGTAGCCCAAGACGTAGGTGGCGGCCCCGGCCCCCATTTCGCGCTCCTCTAGCACGTCGGTGCGGTAGGCATCGATGGCGATGTCTTGGGTGGCGCTGAGAAAGGTAATGCCCAGGGCGATCAGGGCGACGAGCTGTAGCACCGAGGCTGGGGTGGGCGAGGGCGCTTGGGCGATCGCGGCCATTTGTAGGGCTAGAAGGGCGATCGTCACCACCAGTCCTAACTGCCCGATCACCATCCAGCCGCGCCGTCGGCCCAGGCGGGGGGGGACGAAGCGATCGAGAAAGGGCGACCACAGAAATTTGAGCGAGTAGGGCAGGCTAATTAGGCTGAACCAGCCGATGGTTCTCAGGTCTAGCTGGGCTTTGGTCATCCAGCCCCGAAAGGCGTCGTCCATCAGGGCGTAGGGTAACCCCGAGGCAATGCCCAACAGCAAAATAGCCGCCATCTTGCGGCTTTGAAAAACCCGAACTAGGGATTGAGTAGCTTTCACAATGTTGCAGGCAGAGATTGAACAGGGCTGGTATTAGAGCCAGATACTAGCAGATTAGGGTTGCTTAACCCTGAATATCTAGCTGTCACAAAGGCAAGTACAGCACAATGCCTTGCCATTCTTCCTGCTTGCTGCAATCGATCAGGAGGATCAACTCATCAATTGCCTGGCGAATTGGCATGCGATCGTTAATAACAAACATCCCTGCCATTGCTTCTCCTGCAACTAGGCGATTGTAGGCAAAATCTGGCATTGTTGCGCGATCGTGGGTGAGAAGGATGCGCTTATTGATCGCTGACCAAGCTAAAATTGCCGGGTCGTCTAGTTCTCGCAAACCAGCATCTTGAACTCGCATTAGGTCAAGATTAGGTTGGCGCAAAAACAGCCCTCGGACAATGTCACCGTTAAAATTTTCATCGCTTAAGAAGCTCAGCATATCCGTTGCTACTGACCTTGCTGAGAGAGTAGCCGAGTGCGGATTAAGGTTAGATCAGGCTGAATTTCAGACAACCGATGCTGCACTGATTCGGCTAACTGCTCTCTTTGAACTAAGTATGCTTCTACAGCCTCTTGGTGTCTGAGGTAATAACCTATTGTGTTATAAACATCGGACAACGATAGCGTTGAGTACCGCTGAATAATAGACTCTGGGGATGCACCATCTTGGAACGCTCGAATGACAGTCTCTAGCAAAACTCTTGAGTTTCCAACTCGAATTGCTCCAGTTTCGTCTTCTTGGAGAGGGGGTGTCTCACGTTCTAGAGTAAAGCTCATGGAGTAGCGTCCCAGACATACTACAGAACAACTTTAGTTTAACTCAGGACATATCTGGCGTTTGGTCACAAGTAGAGTACCTCTGCCAAAATTCGTTTACCAAGGCGGGGCTTTAGGCCAGTCTTATGAACTAGATCAACCTTAACCCCTAGATTATCGCTGAGGTAATTCTCTAAGTTAATAAACTTCAACAGACTGGGCGTCTGCGAAAATTCTACCAGCACATCCACATCGCTAGCTGCTGTTTGCTCTTGCCTAGCGTAGGAACCGAAAATACCTAACTCTATAACTTGGTAACGCTCCTGCAACACCGACTGGTGTTGAACCAACCATTGCTTGATTTCCTCCAGAGTTTTCATATTCCCCTTTTTTCCTAATATATAATTACTAAACTCAACGGTGTTCATGCAGTAGATCCCATATGAAATGAGGAGCATCCACTGGAATTGGATTCTGCTGCATTCGCTCGATCAGCCGCTTCAAAAACTGTTTTTTAGCTTCTGGCTCAGTAACGGGAGGCGATAAGACTTTGGGAGGTTGAATTAACAACTCAACTTCAGTACCTTCGGGGAGGTCAAAGGCTGCTTGAGGAACAAACACACCGTTGCGGTAAATGGCTCTGAGGGTTTGAGTCATAGGGTAACTCCATATCAACCGTTTGTGTCGATCAAGATTTGAGAAACCGGCGGCATCAGCAACAACATTTCAAAACAGTTATCGGCAATTTACTAATACTACTGCCTGCCGAAAATTTCATTCTTGGAGAGGAGATATCTCATGTTCTAGAGTCAGGCTCATGGATTGAAGCATCTATTTCTACTAGGAACTACTTAGTCCAAAGAATTAGTCTCCTTTGATAAGCTATCAGCACCGTCCAATAAGTGATTTTCAGGCTTCTTTCCTTTGTCATTATCGGGACTCTAAATTTGTACATAAATGATTTTACAAATAGTCTTGAATATCTCTAATTTTTAATTCGTTGGCTTTCCTTTTCATAAGCTCTTCACCCTTTTGCAAGGCAGGGAAAATTATAGCTTTGTCTAAGCATTTAATTAAATTCTCCACAGAGTCATAAGCTAGGGTATCTAATACCCAGTCATATTTCGCTTTAAGATCGCGAAACATTGAGAAGGGAGATTCACCCTTCTGAAGAATAGGAACGAAAGGAATCATATAGTCCGGAACTGTCGCCTGTAGCTCAAGAGGACTTGACTTCGGGTTTGTGATATCTGCTATGACAAACCGACACATTCCAGTGAGAGTTACAATTGTTTCCGTGAAGTCTCGATCTTTGGGACGTTCAAAATCAAATATTATCGGAACAAAGTTATGTTCCCTTAGCGCATCTCTTAATGTGTCTAAAACTATTTTTCGTTCTGGAGTAAATCGCCCCAAAATCAATACTGTCTTAGATGTAATAGTGTCAACTACGTCGCGAAGCTTCTGATTATTGAGAAGTAGATAAATGAATTGTGCAACTTCGAGATTGTCTACTGTAATGATAGAGTAGTCTTTGGGCGTGATTACCAAATCCGTTTGATTTGCGCCCTCTAAATTCAAATCCCAAGCAGATATTCCCCAAATTGAGCTACCTGCAAGATCTGTGTTCTCAAAAATTGTCTTAACTAGACGTGTTCCCATTAGATTTGCCTCACGCAGATTAGCATTGCTAAAGTTAGCTCTGGTCAAATCTGCTGCACCTAGATCTGCTTGATAGAAAATTGTATTTCTACAATCTGTTTTAGTGAGATCAGCTCGTTGAAGATTAGCAAAGTAAAAGTTAGCTTGACTAAGTTTCGCTTCTTTTAGGTTAGCTTCTTCAAGATTTGACCACTGGAGGTTTGCTCCGGTCAAGTCAGCCTCAGTTAGAATTGCTCCATCCAAGTAAGTAGAGGATAAATCAACTCCTGAGAAATCGACTGCTCTAAGGTTTGTTCTCCCAAGATCAGTTTTGCTTAAATTAAATTCAGTGAAATCCCTTCGTTCTAAAGGATATTTTTGGTGTGAATCCATAATAGTCAGATGAGCACCCCGCAGATTTGGTAAAACTTCTGGGCATTGTGTTCGCCACTCATTCCAAAACTGTTTGCCCTTGTTAAGATTGTCCAAATGTTCTTGGTTCATTTTCGTTTAATCACTATTGAATGACTAGATATTTTTAACGTTGCTTTTTAATTGGGTAATAGCGGAATCATGAATAACGAGAGTATCGAAAGTCTTTCCATGTAGAGCTTTCAACCATTATGAGCGCAGGTTGTAGTTCTGAAATCTGCTATATGACCGAATGTGAAGATTACTCTTGTGAAAAGCAAAGTTTCCTAATTTAGGCAAGCTAAGAATCTGATTGACGAGAAAATCTCTATCTATTATCCCTGTTTGGCCAGTAACTTTTCACATATTGTATTGTGATTCAATTAGATTTGACTACGGCAACTAGAGCATGGCTACGAATCGGCTAATTCCACTCGGTGGGGAGGTCGGCGGGTAGGGGTGATTGGCTCACCTCTTGAATAGTGCGGCGGCGGATTTCTAGAATTTGGCCGATCTCGCGGGCAAAGCTGGGCTGGCGATCGATCATTTGGTTGACCACTGTAGCGTCAATCATCATCACCTCCAAATCTTCGACAGCGGTGACGGAGACAATGCTGGGCTCCCCCGAAAACAGCGCCATTTCGCCAAAGAACTCGCCCCCTTTGAGGGGCAGCACCTCCACCTCGTGGCCAGCGGCATCGCTGGTGGTCATCACCGCGTGGCCCGAGACAATGATATAGAGCGCATCGCCCGTGTGGCCCTGGCGCACCACCGTTTCGCCAGCGGCAAAGTGCTGAAGGTTGATGCCCTCGGAGGAGACTTGCAGGTTTTCTTGGGCTTTATCGAGGGGCACAAAGGCGGGCAGCGAGCTGAGGCTATCGGTGAACTTTTTGGAGGTGTTTTTAGCCTCGGTAGTGGGGCCGTGGTAGTGGTAGACCGTGCGAATGGGGAAGGGAATGGTGAGGTTGTTGCGCTGGGCAGCGTACCAGACGCGGGTCATGAAGCGATCGCGAATATCCTCCAGTTCCCCGTAGTCGCGAATGAAGAACTTGACCTCGTAGGTGACAGCAAAGTCGTCGTAGGAGAGGGTGAAGATCTTGGGCTCGGGCTCGGCCAAAATGCCCTGGGTTTCCAGCGCCGTGCTTTTGAGCACCTGGCGGGCCAGGTTGGGCGGGTCGTTGTAGGAAAAGCCGATGCGAATGCGCTCGGCGTGGAGCTGAAAGGGCTGGTTAAAGTTGCGAATGGTTTCGCCGCTGATCACCTTGTGGGGAATCACCACCATCTCGCGCTCTAGGGTTTCTAGCCGAATGGCCCGCCAGTTGATGTCGATCACCCGGCCCACTACACCGCCCACGTGCAGCCAATCGCCCACGGAAAAGGGCCGCTCAAACAACAGGGCAATGCCCGACATGACGCTGCCCAGGGTGTCTTGCAGGGCCAAACCAATAACGATGGAACTAACCCCCAGGGCCGTCACCAGCCCCGCCAGATCGGCGTTCCACACCGTGGCCAGCACGATCGCAGTGCCCAGCAAAATCAAAAACAGGCGGGCCAGGTCGATCAGCAGCTTGGGGACGCGCGATCGCCAAGTGCCCACCTCCGCCTGCTCAAACAGCAGCACATTCAGCAGCGACAGCGCCCCGTGGATCACCACCACCCAGAGCAGGGTTTCGACGGTTTTGACCAGGCGGGCATCGCCGCTGAGGTTGAGCAAATGCTGCATAAACAGCAAAAACACCAGCACCGGCAAAATCAGGTTGCGCACCAGGCGCAGGGTGCTGGCCATCGCCCGGCCCCGTCGCTTCAGCCGATGGATGACTTCCCCCAGCAGCACCGACAGGGTGGCAAAGCCGAGGACCAGGGCGATCGCCCAAATCCAGGTATCCGGTTGGGTTGCAGCAGCGTTCATGGGCGGGTTAGCTCCTCAGCATCCACGGGCAGGCGGGTACTTTTTAGCCGCCAGGCGGGCAGCTTGCCGCTGCCGTTGGCATCCAGCTCCCCCACCGCTTCAAACTGGTAGAGGTCGTAGAGGCGCTGGTGCACCCCCTCCGACACCAAAATGCCGCCGGGGGGGGCGTGGTCTTTCAGAGCGCTGGCCAGGTTGATGGTGTCGCCCCAGACGTCGTAGATCACCTTGTTGCGGCCCACAATGCCCGCCACCACATCGCCGGAGTTAATGCCAATCTGCACGTTCAGCTGAAAGCCCCGCTCCAGGTTAAACCGGCGAATAATGCCCAGGATGTCGAGGCCAAAGTCGATCGCCCGCTTGTCATGATCCAAATAGGGCACCGACAGGCCGCACACCGCCAGGTAGCTGTCGCCGATGGTTTTAATTTTTTCCATGCCGTAGCGATCGCCCGCTTCGTCAAAGGCGCCAATCAGGTCGTTCAAAATCGAGACCGACTCGTAGGCGCTGAGGGCCGCCGACAGCTTGGCAAACCCGGTTAGGTCGGCGAACAGCACCGCCACGTTGGAGAGATCTTCGGCAATGTTTTTCTCCCCCCGCTGCAGGCGCTTGGCGATCGCCGCCGGAAACACGCTCAGCAGCAGCTGCTCGTTTTCCTGATTTTTTTGCTCAACCAGGTTGGTCTGGGTGCGCAGACTCCGCACCATGGCGTTAAAGGATTCACCCAGCTCGCCAAACTCATCGTTGGCTTCGGGGGCCGCGATGGTGTCTAGCTCTCCAGCGGCCACCCGGCGAGCGCTGGTAATGAGTTTCTGAATCGGCCTGACGAACAGATGGGCCAGCCCCATGGCCAGCAGCGTCACCAGCAGCAGCAGCAGGGTGGCCGACACCATGATCTGCTGTCTAAAGGAGTAAATGGGGGCGTAGGCTTCCGCCAGATCCATCTCCGCCAGAATGGCCCAGTCGAGCCCCTCAATCTCCAGGGGCGCGTAGGAACTCAGCACTGGCGTGCCCCGATAGTCGTCGATAATTTGGGTGCCCGCCTGGCCGGTCAGGGCTTCCTCAACCGCTTCGGTTTCCACCGTTTGCTGCAAAATCGAGGTGCCGTACTGGTCAATGCGGGTAATGTCGTCTTCCTTCACCCCGATCGCCCGCAAGCTATCGGCGTAACCCTCCGGATCCTGCACCAAAAACCGCGACACCGATCGCATCAGCCCATCACTACCCACCAAGTAGGTTTCGCCGGTTTCCCCCAGGCCGTCGCTCTCCCAGTCCTGGTTGCCGGTCATGACGGCGTTGATTTCATTCACCGGCATCTGAAACGCCAGCACCCCAATCAGCTTTGACTGGTCAAAAATCGGCGCGGCAATAAACGCGGCGGGGGCCCCATAGGAGGGAGTATAGGGCTCAAAGTCTTCAATCCAGGCGTAGTCGCGCTCTTTGGAGGTCTGCACCCGCGCCGCCAGACGGGCCAGGTTGCTGTCTTTGTAGGGGCCGGTTTGCAGATTGCTAATAAAGTCGGTCTCCTTAAACACCGTGTAGACAATGTTGCCGTCGGGGTCGATCAGAAACATGTCGTAGTAGCCAAATTTTTCGATCAGGTTGCGAAAAATCGGGTGGTAGCGGGCGTGGAGGTCGCTGTAGTCGCTGCCGTCGGTGGCCTGGGTGAGCTGGTGCTTTTTGCCCACGGGGTTGGGGTTGGCGGCAATATAGTGGTACTGCAAGTAGCGGCCCGCCGCCGTCTGGGGCGTGTAGGATTGCAGAATCGGGGTGCCTTCCTCCACCTTGGCCAGGCGGGTGAGCAGCTCGTCTTGGTAGTACTTGGCGATCGCCCCATCGGCCTGGGGCGGCACCGCCACGGTGTCTAGCTCTGCTAGAGCGGCGTCAAACTCGGCCATGGCGCTGACAATGGCGGGGTTCTCGCTCATGGTCTGGGTGTGGTGCCGAATCGTCTTAAAGTGCGACTCGATCTGGTATGCCTTAGAGGCCCGCACGCTGGTGAGCTGGCTAAAAACGCGATCGGTGAGGTTGGTCTGGCCGCTGCGGTAGCCCAGGTAGGCGGTAATCAGGGTCGAGAGCCCGCTCACCGCCAGCAGCATCAGAATGAGTTTGGACTTAATGCTCAGTTGGGTTAGCGATCGCATAAAAGCAGGGCCGTTGGCCCACAATTGGCTCTCAGGAGCTAGCAGCCCGCATTGTAGAAGACGGTAGCCGTCAATACTGTAGTCATTCAGGCAGAACGGCCGGTGGATGCCCTGGGGTGCCGCGAAACGGCCCGTGGGCGCTCGCACTTCAGGGGTGCTGTCTTCCTTTATTCAACCGAAGGGACGATGGCTATAGGCTCGGGTTCATGGCGGGGGCTTCCCGTTATTCAATTGGTTGGGAGGCTGGCGATTTGCGGCGAGACTTGGTCAACCCAGACATCACAATGCCGGTAATTACCAGCCCAATGGCACCCAGACCATTTAAGACCGGGTAGATATCCTCCAAACCCACCAGTTCTCCGGTGTGCAGCCCAATTAAGAACTCACCGACGCCATCTAAATGCAGCCAGTCTTCAAAGATCGTGTAGCCGAGGCCAGTGAGAATGGTTAAGCCCAGGGGCAGCGCCATAATGATGGCCAGCGAACGATGGTATTTGCGAAATGTGCGAACCATAGGGATGGAGAGTCCAAGTTAGGGTGCAAACAGGGCCGTAGTGCTTGGGTGGCCCGTTCGCTCCGACTCTAGCAACGTCGCGGTAAAGAACTGGGAAAGAGAAAAACCTAGGCCAGCGGCAGTTTGACCTGCACCACGGTGCCCTTACTCAGTTGACTGGCGATGCTAATGCTGCCCTGGTGGGTTTGAACGATGCGTTGGGCAATGGCTAAGCCCAGGCCCGAGCCCGAGCGGTGCGATCGCGCCGGGTCGGCCTGCCAAAAGCGATCGTAGAGGTGGGGCAGATGGGCGGGGGCGATGCCGATACCGCTATCTTCCACCCACACCACCACGCTGGCCTCCTGAATCTGCGACCTCAGGGCTACGGTGCCCTGGGCCGGGGTGTACTTCACGGCATTGTCGAGCAGGTTGGCAAACAGGCGCTTGAGCTGGCTGCTGTCTCCCCGCACCGTACCCTGAGCCGCCAGATCAACGCCAAAGCTCAGGTCGTGGGAGGCAGTGTGCAGCTGGTAAAGGCTGGCCAAATCCTCCAGCAGGTCATCGATGGGAATGGCGGTGGCTTGGTCTTTAGTCGGTCGGCTATCGTCTAGGCGGGCCAGCAGCAGCAGATCGGTGACCAGGTGTGTCATTTGCTCGGTGGCGCTGGCAATCAGACCCATCTTCTTCAGGTCGGTGGCCTGAAACCGCTCAGGGTGGCTCTGCATAACGGCCACTGAGGTTTTGACTGCGGTGAGGGGGCTGCGCAACTCATGGGAGGCGTCTGCCGTAAACTGGCGCAGCCGCTCAAAACTGTTTTCAATGGGGATCATGGCCAGGCGCATGAGCCCCCAGCTGCTCAGGCCACAAACGCCCAGGGCTACAAGCCCACCCCAGCCCAACCCCAGGCGTAGGCGGCGCAGTTCGCTATCAATGGGGGTCGTGCTGCTCGATACTCTTACGTAGCCTTGCAGCGCATTGGCATCGTATACCGGCACCGTCAGCAGCCGTAGCCCCTCGCTCTGCTGGGGGCGCACATTGTCTGAGAAGGGTAGCTGGGGCGGGATATTGCCCACCTGCCGCAGCGGCTGCCTGGCACCGTTAAACCACTCAATGGCCTGATCCTCCTGGCGCAGGTCTTGCCAGCGTAAATCGAGGTCGCCGTCACTGTCCCCTTCCAAGGGCGGCTGGACGGCTGTCTCAGCGGGTTGAGCAGCGTCTTCGGGGTCAGATGCTTCTTCGTCACGATAGGTCGGGGTGTCGAAAGAGACGTCATCGTCACTGTCGTTGGCCCCATCCTCGACCTTGAGGTCATCGCTAGGGGCAGCTAGGTCTGCGGTCGGCAGGCTGTGGACCGCCGCATCGGCTAGGTTGAACAGCGCCTGATCGAGCTGGCCGTAAAGATTGCGCGCCACCACCTGGTAGACAGCGATCGCCCCGACGCCCAAGGTCAGGGCAGTAATGCCCAAGGACGACAGCAGCAAGCGCAAGCGCAAGGCGGCGAATTGAGAGCGAACCGGAGACTGGGGCTGGATCACTGAGGTCTATCCTTGCTTGAGGCGATAACCCAGGCCGTAGACGGTTTCGACAAAATCTGGCCCGGCCCCGGCCAGCGCTAGCTTTTGTCGCAGACCCCGCATATGAACCTTGACCGTTTCGGCACCGGGGGTGTCTTCGGCGGCCCAGAGATGATTGAGGATATCGTTGCGGCTAAAGGTGCGCTGGGGGTTGCGCATCAGCAGTTCCAGGAGCTGATATTCCTTAGGGGTGAGGGCTAAGGGCTGGCGATCGCAGGTCACTAGGCAGGTATTGGGGTCTAGCTCTAGGGTGCCCCAAGTTAGGACTGGTGAGAGGGTCACGGTACCGCGTCGCAGCAGCGCTCGAATGCGGGCTAGCAGTTCTTGCAGGTCGAAGGGTTTCACCACGTAGTCGTCGGCCCCGGCATCCAGCCCGAGCACTTTATCGATGCTTGTATCGCGGGCAGTCAGCATCAACACGGGGGTTTGCAGGCCTCGCTGGCGCATCCGCTGGCAAAGCTGAATGCCGTTTAGCTGGGGCAGCATTATGTCTAGCAGCACCAGGCTGTAGGAGTAGGTATCGAGGTAGTCCCATCCCAGCTCACCGTCTTCGGCCACATCGACGGCGTAGTTCTGATCGCTCAGGGCTTCCGCCAGCGGAAACGCAATTCGTTCATCATCTTCTACCAGCAAAATTTTCATGGAAGACTAACGGCTCAGTGAATGGGCCAAGGCACCCCGTTTACGCAGGTCAGTTCGACCCCTGGAGGTTTTCTCCGGGCAACGCTCCACCCTAGGCTTTGGCTTTGAATTTAAAGACTTCCACAGTGATCGTTGTTGATGTCGCCGTTGGCCATGCGGGTATTGCAAAACCGAGCGGTGCTGAGATCGGTGCGGTTGAGGTTGGCGTCTCGCAGATCGGCGTTAGTGAAGTTGGCTCCCGCTATCTGGGCATCGCGCATCAGAGCCTGACGCAGGTCGGCCCCGGTGAAGTCGGCTCCTGCTAGCTGAGCGCCAATGAAGTCGGCACGAAAAAACTGGCTGTTCGTCAGAGTCGCGTTGGTTAAATCAGTGGCCGACAGACTGGCATGGTTAAACACGGCGCCATCCAGGCGGCTGTCGCTGAGGTCGCTGCCGTACCAGTTGCTGTCGCGGGCTTCGGCGCGTTCTAGATTGACGCCAGCGGCATTGACATCCCGCAGTCGGCTGCCGGTGAGGGTAGCCTGGCTGAGATTGGCCCCCGCCAGGTTGGCCCCAGTCAAATCAGCGCCGCTGAGTACTGTCTGTTGCAGGTTGGCCTGGCTCAGGTCGGCCTGGGTCAACTGGGCGCGGGGCAGGCGGGCCTGGCGCAGGTTGGCCCCGGCCAAGTTGGCGTTGGTCAGGTCGGCATCTTCGAGGTTGGCGCGGGTGAGCACAACGCCGCTGAGGTCACAGGCAATGCAGATGCGGCTGATTAGCAGCTGCCGCAGGGGGTCGTTGGCGACACTGGGTGCGGCCAGGGCCAGGGTGAGGCCCACCGCGGCGGCTACCCCCGTGGGCCGAATTCGGCGTAGGTCTGTGCGGTGGGCCATGGCGTGCAATTCCGGTAGGTTTGGCTTGAAGATCTACGATCAAGTTTATAGATTGCCTCTACAATGTGTCAGCATCTTCTGGCTCCCCTGGTTCCCAAAGCCAGTGAGCATGCCAGTTATCACCGCCCAGGCAGTCGAGATGCTGCTGCTCGCTCTCGGTTAGTTTGACGTCATGGCATCGACACCGGCTTCATCGCCCCTGAGTTCTCGACACCGGCAGCGCCCTGGGCCCAGCCAGGTTAAACCCTGGGAATGGTTTTGGCTAACGACCTGGGTGCTCTTGCTCACCGGGTCGGGGATATTCTGCGGCTGGGCGCTGATCTGGCTGACGCGCATCCCGCCGCTGCCCGACTGTGAGCAGATTACACCTTTTCATTCGTCTAGCGATTTGCTCTACTGCGCCAAGGCCCAGGCCCGCACGGGGGAGCCCAACAATTTGGTGCAGTCGGTGCTGCTGACTGCAAACTGGCCCAAAACCCACGCCAACTACGATGACTCCCAGGAAATTTTGAAGGATGCCTCGGAGCAAATTTTGGTGTTGGCCAACCGCTGGGTGCAGGCGGGCAAGCTCGACGATGCGGTAGCCCTGGCCGATCAAATTCCCCTGAATACGCCGCTGCGGAAGCCTGCCCAGTCGGTGATCTTTGAGTGGCGGCAGGATTGGGAGCAAGGCCAGGCGATCGAGGCTAAACTGAGGCCCGCCCTGGCCGCCAGCGACTGGGAGTTAGCCAAGACCCACCTGCAAGAGTTCAAAAATCTCAAGACCGACTACTGGCTGACGACGCGGTATGTGTTTTGGCAGCGGCAGTTTCAGGTAGAGCAGCAGGGGTGGAATCAGCTCTTGCAGGCCCGCCAGCTGGCAAAAACCAACCAGATTGATAATTTGCGCCAGGCGGTGGTGCTAGCCCGCGCCATCGACCTGCGCAGTCAGGTGTGGCAGGCGGCAGAAAGCGACGTCGATCGCTGGAGCAAGACCGTGCTGGATGTGGCGCTCCAGCGCTGGGACGTGGGCGATCGCGCTGGTGCCCTAGAGCTGGCCAGCGTGGTGCCCCCCCCCCCCGAGCTGACCCCCGAGGGCCAGGCGCTGCTGTCCCTTAGCCATGCCCAGATCCTCGCCCGCCAGGCTGAGCCCGTGGGGGAGGGCCTGGCCCCGCGCTACAGCCAACTATTTGGGTTGATGGAAGCCATCAGCGCCGTCAATCAGCTCCCAGAGAACAGTCCCTACGCCGCGGCTGACCTATCCTCCAAGGAGCAGTGGGGCGAACAGCTCACCGATCTGAGACAGCTGAAGTTTAGCGACATGGTAGCCAGGCTAGGGCAGCGCACCACCTACGAATGGGCAATTCGCCAGGCCCAGCGAGTCGAGGTGGGCCGACCCCGGCGCATTCAGGGGCAGACGCTGGTTGCCCAATGGCAGTTTAATCTACAGCGCATCGAAGACCGCCCGATCTTGATCGAGGCCCGCAGCCTGGCTCGGCCCGGCACCATCGCAGCGCTGCAAACCGCCATGGCCAAGGCTGGCGAAGTAGAGCCGGGTCGCGCCCTGCGGGTGGAGGCCCAAACCCTGGTCGCCGGGTGGCAGCAAGAAATCCAGGTGATCGAAGACCGGCCCATTCTCGATACGGCGGTGGCCTTGGCCGATCAGGACAAGCTGCCCGAGGCGATCGCCGAGGCCAACAAAATCGAGCCCGACCGCGCCCTCTACAGCCGCGCCCAGGGGCTGGTGCAGGAGTGGACCTCCACCATTCAGATTGCCGAAGACAAGCCGCTTTTAGATGAGGCCAAGGATCTGGCCTACGGCGGCAGTCTGTCGGCGGCGATCAACCTGGCCAGCCAGATTGGGGCAGGGCGAGCGCTCTACGATGAGGCCCAGGCCGCGATCGCCCTCTGGACGGCCGAGCGGGCCTACATCTGGTCGATCTGGGAAGCCGAGGGTCGCCCCGTGCCCGGCGGCGGCAGCGACTCAGACGACAGTCCTTCCACCGAGCCCCAATGACGACGGCCCCCCTGCGACTCATGCTGGTAGACGAAGACCCGGTGTTTCGCCTGGGGCTGCGCATCTGGCTGGAGCAAACCGCAGGTTACGCTGTTGTGGCCGAAGCCACCCAGGCCGACGACGCCCTGGCGATCCTGGCCAGTCGAGCCAGCCTGGAAAATCCTCCTGACGCCGCCCCCGACTGGACTCCCCAGCC